>VAXD01000164.1 GCA_005884155.1 Actinomycetota bacterium
GCTGCCGACGCCAACGACCTTCCGCGCGACGTCGACGAGGCGATAGCCCTCGAGCAGCTTGCGGCGGTCGTACTGGAGGGAGCTGCGGTACTTGCGGAACATCGAGGCGAGCTCTTCCTTCATCTCAGCCGCGCGCGAGTCGTCGACGAGCTCGTCGATCGGCACCAGGAGCGGGGGGTCCGAGCGGATTCGCAGCTCGCCGTCGACCTCGTGGGTGAGCCGTGAGAAGGCCTTGAGGCTGTCCTTCGTGCGCGCTTTCGC
This sequence comes from Actinomycetota bacterium, assembly GCA_005884155.1. Taxonomy (GTDB): domain Bacteria; phylum Actinomycetota; class Thermoleophilia; order Gaiellales; family Gaiellaceae; genus AC-32. Next base: position 262 of record VAXD01000164.1, read on the forward strand.
CTCGGCCCGCTCGACGTTCTTGGCCTGCTTCTTGTCGTTGTCCCGGCGAAGCTGCTCGAGGATTGCCTCGACGTCGATTCGCGAGTACCAGACCGCGAGGTCGCCCATGGCGGCGAAGCCGCGCATCGCCTCGCGGTACGCGCGCACAACGGTGGCGACTGCGGACCGGCGCACAGCGTCGTCGAAGTCGCGGTCGCGGGCGCAGATCTCAAAGCTCGTCGCGAGGCGCTTCACATCCCATTCGAACCGTCCCGGGAGCGACTCGTCGAAGTCGTTGAGGTCGAAGACGAGCGAGCGCTCGGCCGAGGCGAAGCCGCCGAAGTTCGAGAGATGGGCGTCGCCGCAGAGCTGCGCCTGGAGCCCCGAGGTGGGCGTGGCCGCCAGATCGTGGGCCATGATCTTCGCGGCGCCACGGTAGAACGTGAACGGCGAGACCAGCATCCGCCCGTAGCGGATCGGAACGAGCTCCGGGACGCGGGTGGCCGCCTGCTCCTCGAGCAGGGCGACGGGATCGCGGTCAGGCAGGTCGAGCGCCGACTGGCTCGCGCGCGGAGCGGTGGCGCGTGCGGCCCTACCCTTCGCGGCGCGCTCGGGTGCCGTCGGGTGCTGAACCTGTGCCTCCGTTCCTCCCTCGGCAGGCTCTTCTCGAGTTGCAGTGGTCATCTGACCTCCTTCGATAGGCCTGCGCCTTCGATCTTCTCCGCCTCCGCGGCATGGACCGTACCGAGAGCGCCGCGCGCGGCGGCGAGCCCACCCACGTCGCCGCCGGAGCTGGCCGCGCCGCCGAGCGGGCCGACGAGGTAGACCCAATAGTTCGAGAAGTCGCCGTTGGCGAGGTCGGGCGCGAACGAGCGCGCGGGGTTCATCGACGCGCCGCTGATCGGGCTCGACCACAGGCCGGCGACGATGATGTAGCCCCCAACGGCGATCGCGCTGAATGCCCCGACGTTCTGAGCGCTGGAGGCCGTGCCCAGAATCGTGCTGACGAGCCCGACGGTCAGCGCGAGCTCGACCGCCATCGCCTGCCAGGCGTCGATTCCCGCGCCCGGCTCGGTCGCGCCGAGCGATCCGTGCTTGCCGAGCACGGCCCAGAGCGCGAGGCATGCGCCTGTCGCGCCCAGCAGCTGCACGATCACGTAGCCGGGAACGCGCCTTCCGGGGAAGTCGCCTCGCAGCCAGAATGCCATGGTCACCGCCGGGTTCAGGTGCGCCCCGGAGACTGCGCCCATGTAGAGGATGATCCCCATCACTGTCAGGCCCGGCGTCGTCACGGCCGCGGTCCGGCTGATCTCGCCATGGCTGAGCGCGCCGACGACTGCGCCGCCGGCTCCGGCGAGCACGAGGAAGAACGTCCCGAGCAGCTCCGAGAACAACCGGCGCCACTCGAGGCTCGGATCGTCGAAATCGCCGATGCCGGGGTACTCGAGGGCAAGCAGCGCCCGCCGCGCGGTTGGTGCAGCCACGGCGTGAGGGTCGCTCAGCGCGCGGCCGACCACATCGTCCAAACGGGGCGATGCAGGCGCGATTGCAGGGCGCCAGCCTCGCACGGTGACGCTTGCCTCGACGCTCATTGCGGCGCGAAGCCAGATGGCGTTCACGCTCGGCTTTCACATCATCCTGGCCTCGCTCGGCGTTGCGCTTCCTGCGCTGATGCTGATCGCGAACTATCGGGGACTGCGCCATGACGACGCCGACGCGCTGAGGCTCGCGCAGCGCTGGTCGAAGGCGGTTGCGGTGACGTTCGCCGTGGGCGCCGTGACCGGGACGGTGCTCTCCTTCGAGTTCGGGCTCCTCTGGCCCGCGTTCACGGGGCGGTTCGGGCAGGTGTTCGGCTTGCTGTTCGCGATCGAGGGGATCTGCTTCTTTCTCGAGGCGATCTTCATCGCGATCTACATCTTCGGCTGGAAGCGCCTCTCGCCGTGGGCGCATTTCTGGACGGGCGTACCGGTCGTGATCGCCGGCTTGGGTGGCGCGTTCTCCGTCGTCGCGGTCAACTCGTGGATGAACCAGCCGCAGGGGTACTCGCCAACGAGCGGGACCGTGACGTCCGTCGAGCCGCTGAAGGTGATCTTCAACCCGGCCGTACGCTACGAGGTTCCGCACATGATCCTCGCGGCGTATCTCGTGACCGGCTTCATCGTCGCGTCCATCTACGCGGTGGGGCTCTTGCGAGGCCGGCGCGACCGTATCCACCGGCTCGGCCTGCTGATCCCGCTGACCGTCGCCTGCATTGCCACCCCGATCCAGTTCGCCGTCGGTGACTCGGCCGCGCGCGCGATCGCGGCGCACCAGCCCATCAAGTTTGCTGGTATGGAGTGCGTGGACAAGACGTCCACCCACGTGACGGAGTACATCTACGGCCGTTGCACCTCGAGCGGCGTCAGGGGCGGGATCGGGATCCCCGGCTTCGACTCGTTCCTCGTCGGCTGGAGCACGAGCACGAAGGTGACCGGGCTGGACGCCGTTCCATCCGACGATCGTCCTCCCGCCAACACGATGCTCCACTGGGCTTTTGACACGATGATCGGCATCTGCACCCTGCTGATCGGCCTCGCCCTCTGGCTCGGCGTCGGCTGGTGGCGCAAGCGGGACTTCCCGCAGACCCGCTGGTTCCTGCGCGCGACCGCTGTCTCGGGAGTCGCCGCGGTGGTCGCGCTGGAGTGCGGCTGGATCGTCACCGAGGTCGGACGCCAACCCTGGATCGTCTACAACGTCATGCGCACCTCCGACGCGGTCACGCACGCAAACGGCGTCTGGGTCACGTTCGGGCTCGTGCTCGCCATTTACGTCGCGCTCGGCGCGGCACTGATCATCACGCTGCGCGCGATGTCGGAACGCTGGCGGAGCGCAGGCGAGCAGGATGTCGAGGTGCCGTACGGCCCAGAGGCCGGATTGCCGGAGGTCTCCGGGTGAGCGAGGCTGACGCCGTTGCCGCCGTCCTCTGGATCGGCGTGACCATGTATGCCGTTTTCGGCGGCGCGGACTTCGGGGCCGGACTGTGGAACCTGTTCGCACGGGGCGGTGAGGGCGGCAAGCGGCCCCGCGACCTGATCGACTGGGCGATCGGGCCCGTCTGGGAGGCGAATCACGTGTGGCTGATCTTCACGCTGGTCGTGCTCTGGACGGGCTTCCCGTCGGCCTTCGAGGCAGTCTTCTCGACGCTGTTCATCCCGCTGAGCCTCGCCGCGCTGGGAATCGTGGTGCGAGGCGCCGGGTTCGCGTTCCACCGCACTGCGCGTCGCTTCCGGGGGCGGCTGCTTGCCGAAAGGCTCTTCGGTCTCGCCTCGGTGCTCACCCCGTTCTTCATGGGGACCGTTGTCGGAGCGGTCGCGGGCGGTCGGGTGCCGGTCGGCAATGCGGCCGGCGATGCGGTGACGAGCTGGGTCAATCCGCTCTCGCTGGTGATCGGTGCGCTCTTCGTGGCTACGGGTGCCTATCTCTCGGCGGTGTTCCTCGTGAGCGACTCCCGCCGCGCACGCGTTCCCGACCTCGAGCGGTACTTCGCCACGCGGGCGCTCGTCTCCGCCGTCGTCACCGGCGGGCTGGCTGCCGCCGGGCTCGTCGAATTGCACGGCCACGCGCGGTTCGTGTTCGACGGCCTCAAGGGTGACGCGCTGCCGCTCGTGATTCTCTCGGCCGTTTGCGGGATCGCCGTGCTCGTCCTGCTTCATCGGGGAGCCCGGCGCGGGGCGCGGCCGCTGGCGGTGGGCGCGGTTGCCTCTGTCGTCTGGGGCTGGGGCATCGCACAGCACCCATACCTGTTGCCTCAGACGCTCAAGATCTCCGCCGGAGCAGCGCCGAGCGCCACGCTCACGACCCTGTTGGTCATCTTCGGCGTCGCGGTCGTACTGGTGTTGCCGGCGCTCGGGCTCCTGTTCACGCTTGCCCAGCGCAGCGTCGTCGAGGAGACCTCGCGGCCATCGCCGCAGCCGACCGGAGGGGAGGCCTAGCCTGTCGTCCTCGGCTCCCGCCCGCGGCGGGCTCGTCCTCGCCGCCCTGATTGCGGTCGCAGCCGTCGCCAACCTCGGCCTGGCGATCGCGAACGTGGCGCTCCCGTCGATCGGCAAGCACTTCGACGCCTCGCAGACGGCGCTCAACCTCGTCGCGGTCGGCTACTCGCTGGGCCTCGCGGCCTCGGTGCTCTACTTCGGCGCCGTCGGGGACCGCTACGGCCGCAAGCTCCTGCTGATCCTGGGCATGGTGCTGACGGTGCCCGCGGACTGCCTCGCCGCCTGGGCGCCGTCGATCGAGGTGCTGTTCGGCGCTCGGGTGCTCGGTGGGCTCGCGGCCGGGATGGCGTATCCGACGACGCTTGCGCTGATCACCGCGCTCTGGTCGGGCCCGGCGCGGACGAGGTCGATCGCGCTCTGGGCGGCGATGGGCGGCGCGCTCTCGGCGCTCGGCCCGCTCTGCTCCGGGGTGGGGATCGGTCTTCCTGCTCACGCTGCCGCTTGCGGGGATCGCCCTCGTGATGGCGCTCGTGCTCGTGCCGAACCACGTCAACGAGACGACGGAGCCCGTCGACCACCTGGGTGGCGTGCTCTCGATCGCGCTCGTCGGCGCGCTGATCCTCGGGATCAACTTCGCGGCCGTCCCGAACGAGACGACGTTGATCGTGAGCCTCTTCCTGGTCTCCGGCGCGGCGCTGGTTGCCTTCTACATCAGGCAGCGGCGGGCGCAGAACCCGCTTTACGACCTGAACGCGGCGGCGCGGCCCACGTTCTGGGTTGC
>VAXD01000165.1 GCA_005884155.1 Actinomycetota bacterium
AGCTGCTTCGGGTCGATCCGGCGCACCACTTCGCCGGGCTGCGCCTGAACGCCTGGGTCTCGATCGTCGTCTTCTGCATCTCGACGGTCTTCTTCATCTGGTGGCAGTTCATCCGCGAGCCCGGCTCTGAGGAAGGCGAGCCGTCGCGGCGGACCGCGCCGGAGGGCCCGGCGATGGCGATCCCCAAGGGTCGCGTCCGGCCGTCCCGCTAGGTTCCGGCCGTGCGCGAGCTCGAGCTCGACCTCGACGCCTTCGAGGGTCCGTTCGACCTGCTGCTGACGCTCGTCCTGAAAGAGGAGCTCGAGCTGGCGGAGGTCGACGTGGCCGAGATCGTCGTCACGTTCTGCGAGCGGCTGGCCGAGCGAGGTCAGCTCGACCTCGAGGCCTGCGGCGAGTTCCTCGTGCTGGTCGCTGCTCTGCTGGAGCTGAAGGCGCGTGGGCTGTTCCCCGACGAGGACGCGGAGCTCTCGGACCTCGAGCCCGAGGAGGCCGCGGAAGAGCTGGCGCGGCGGCTCGCCGAGTACCGGCGCGCGAAGGAGGCTGCGGAGTGGTTGCCGGCGCGCCTCGAGGGCGAAGGTGACCGCTTCTTCCGGCTCGGGCCGGCGCCGCTCGCGCCGCGGGTCGAGCGGCGGCTCGCGCCGCAGGAGCCCGAATCGCTGGCGGCGGCGTTGCGCGCGCTGGCCGTCGAGCCGCCCGCGGTCTCGCTCGCGCACATGGGCCTTCGCTTCCCGCCGGTTTCGCAGTTCCTCGAGCGCTTTCGCTCGGTGCTGCAGCGGCGCAGGGTGTTCGATCTCGACGCGGAAGTAGAGGGCATGTCACGCATCGAGCAAGCGGTTGCGTTCCTGGCGCTCCTGGAGCTGCGGCGCGCCGGCGAGGCGTCGTTGGAGCAGGCCGCGCCGTTCGCGCCGATCCGTGTGCGCCGTCTCGCCGAGGAAGGGAGGCCCGAGTGGACCGGGATCGCCCGTTCCGCCTGATCACCGCAGGGCCGGTCGACGCGCTTGCCCGCACTGTCGAGGCGCTGCTCGTCGTCGCCTCGCAGCCGCTGTCGGCGGACGAGCTGGCTGCGGCGGCCGACGACGATCCCGAACGGGTCGAGACGGCCCTCGGTCTTCTGCAGGAACGCTTCGCCGAGGGGCGGTCGGGGATCGTGCTCGAGCACGTCGCAGGCGGATGGGCCTTCCGCGCCTCGCGCGAGGCTGCCGAGGCGTGCGGCCGGCTGTTCGAGCGGCCGGTCGAGCGCGGGCTGTCCGCGGCCGCGCTCGAGACGCTCGCGATCGTCGCCTACCTCGGTCCCGTCAGCCGGCCGGAGATCGCCCGCGTCCGTGGAGTCGCGGCCGACTCGGTCGTGGCAGGGCTCGTCGAGCGGGGGCTGATCGCGGAGGCAGGCCGCGAGCCGGGCGTGGGCGGAGCGGTGCGTTACCGGACGACGCCGCTGTTCGAGCGGGTCTTCGGGCTCGAGTCGCTCTCGCAGCTACCGCGGCTGGACGACGTCGGCGAGGACGCGGGCGAGATTCGCGAGCGCCTCGAGGCCGTCGCCGAACGCCGCGGCGCTTAGCGCGTTACTTCCAGGGCGGCGGGTCGACCCAGGCGCTGACGTCGTGGCGGCTGTGGTCCCAGTAGCCGCGCTCCCAGACCGTGAGCGCGAAGGCAACGACCGCGGCAACGACTACGGCGCCGGCGAGGATCGACCAGAAGACGACGGCGGTCAGGTCGAACAGGAAGTGCGCCAGGAGGAGCGCCGGCCACACGTACACCACGGCCGCCATCAGGCCGACCAGCAGACAGAGGCCGGGAAGGCCGAGCCGCTCGAGCGGCAGGTTCATGCGTTCTGCGGCCTCCCCTGGTTGGCGCATGGGTACGACGTCGAAGAGAACGTCGTGCCAGGCGCCGCCGGACCAATCCTTCGCCATGGGCCAAGTGTAGGGCGCCGCTCCGGATAATTGGACCATGCGGCTGAACGCCTACCTTGCGCGAGCCGGGGTCGCCTCGAGGCGCGGCGCGGACGAGCTGATCAAGGCCGGCCGAGTGACCGTGAACGGCGAGCAGGGCGAGCTGAACACGTTCGTCGGCGCCGGCGACCGGGTCGAGCTCGACGGGCGGCCGCTCGAGCCACAGGCGCTCGCCTACGTACTCCTGCACAAGCCGGCCGGCGTCGTCACGACCGCCCGCGACCCGCAGGGCCGGCCCACGGTCGTCGGGCTCGTCAACCACCCGGCCCGCGTGGTGCCGGTCGGCCGCCTCGACGCAGACACGACCGGCGCCCTTTTGCTGACGAACGACGGTCCGCTTGCGCACCGGCTAGCGCACCCGCGCTACGGGGTCGAGAAGGTCTACGAGGCCGACGTCCAGGGCGAGCCGCCCGAGGAGGCACTCGAACGGCTCCGCGCGGGGATCGAGCTCGACGACGGCCCGACCGCGCCGGCCGAGGCGCGGCGTCTCGGCCCCGGCCGCGTCGAGCTGACGCTGCACGAGGGCCGCAAGCACCAGGTCAAGCGCATGCTTGCTGCGGTCGGGCACCCGGTTATGCGCCTGCACCGCAGCCGCTACGCGGGCCTGACCCTCGAAGGGCTCGAGCCCGGCGCGTGGCGCGAGCTCGAGCCCTCCGAGTTGGATCAGCTCAGGACGATGTAGCCAGCGCGTGCGCCTGCGCAAGCAGGTCGTTCGCGGCCCGGGTCCAGTCCTTGATCTGGTTCTCGCTCAGCTTCGTGCCGTCGAACTCCGCCTGGTTGATGCCGGCGCGGATGTTCGCCGCCAGAGCGTTGCGCTGATTCGTCAGCGCCGTGATCTGGTTCTCGATCGTCGTGTACGTCTGGTCATCTGCCGAGTTGCTCGCGAGCGCGTGCGTGGACGCGATGAGCGTGTCCATCGAGAACGAGCCGAACGACGCCATCAACTGCTTGTACGAGGCGCCGAGGCGCTCGAGGCTCGGGTGGTGCACCCGCAGGCTGACCGGGAGCGCGTTCTCGTGCGCGATCTGAGTGACCGCGCGGCCATCCGTTTGGTAGTCGTCGTGCAGGCCGAGCAAGGTCAGCAGCGTCGGTCGGTGGTCGGTGTGGTCGGTCCAGACAGCGTTGTCGTCGCCGAGGTTCTTGATCCCCGGCCCCACGTAACCGGCCCAGGTCGAGGCGATCTCGTCCTGGACATCGCCGTGGTTCCACGCGAAGCTCTGGCTCGTCCGCGCCGGGATAAAGGCGCAGTCGGCCGGCGTTGCGCAGAGGGCCGGGGTCGGCCCGCCGGTGGCGAAGAAGAACCAGTTCGGATCGGCGAACGGCGTGAACGTCGGGTTGCGGAACTGGTCGGCCGACATCATGTGCAGCGTCCGCATCTCGGTCTGGTCCGCGAGCGCAACCATGATCCCGTGCTGGTCTTGACCCGTGTAGGGGTTCAGCCAGTGGAGCTGGGCCATCTCCCGCTCGAGGTTCCGCACGATCGGATCCGTCTGGTCGCGGATCGGCTGTCCCGGCGTTCCGTTCACGTAGACGTTAGGCGCGTCGTCCGAGTGGACGCTGAACAGCGTGTTGTCGCCGAACTGCGTCTTGACCATGCGGCGCAGGTCGCCGTTGATCTCGCCGACCGGGCGGCCGGTGTAGTCGCACGGAACGTTGACGCCGTCGCAGGCCGGGTTGTTCGGCGACGAGCCGGCGAAGACAGGAACAGCGTGTTCGACTTGTTGATCCCGTCCGCCGCCAGCCGGTCGAAGAACCGTTGGAAGGCTAGGTCGTAGTCGTGGAGCTGCTGGACGTAGCCGGCCTCGCCGGGCGCGTACGCGAAGTGGATGTTCCCGGAGTTCCCGTGCCCGTCGTGGGCATCCGAGACGTAGGCGTAGGTAATCGGGATCCCGTGCTCCTGCATCTGCGCCACCCAGGAGAGCGAGACCGTGGCTTCCATCCCGTCGAATCCGGGGAAGCCGATGTGGTTGTTCTGGTCCTGAATGACGTTCCCGTTCAGGTCCGTCATCGGGCCGCTCGGCTTGATCACCGGGTCGACGTACTTCGCGCCCATCAGCGCCTGGTAGCCGTTGTAGCCGCCGGGCTCGTCAGGGAGGAGGTCGTCGTGCGAGTGCGAGGAGGCGCCGCAGATCGCGGAGCCCTGCGCGCAGTGGACGCCGATGCCGACGTAGTCCGCGAAGGTCTGCGTCGCGGAGGCTCCGGGATTGTCGCCTGCGGCCTGCATCGCCTCGGGCGAGCCCGGGCCGAAGAAGCTCGGAATGTCGATGCCGGTGTTCTCGAGGACAGTG
>VAXD01000024.1 GCA_005884155.1 Actinomycetota bacterium
CGAGCTCGTCGACGGGCTCGCCGTTCTCGATCCGCTGGCGGAACTCTGCGGTCTTGCCTGCGAGCTCGGCGTCGGACAGCTCCTGGAACTCGGGCTCGAGCGTGCCGATGTAGGCCGCCTGCTCGGCGAGCCGCTTCAGCCGACGGCCTTCGCCGAAGCGAAGAGCCTTCTCGAACGAGCCGAGCTGGGACACAGAGCAAGGGTAGCGGGTTGGGGTTCCGGGCCGTTAGAGCGGGTTGGCCTCGACTTCCCAGAGGCGGCCCCGAAGCCTGCTCGCTCTGACGACGTAGGCGTCGCCGGCGCGCTGTCCGAGGCGCTCGAGCTCGGGGACGCTGCCGAACGAGCGTTCTCCGTCCACCGTCAGGACACGCTCGCCGCCGCTCACGGCGAGCTGGAGCTCCTGGCCTGGGACGTCGTCGAGCTCGGCGACCTCGATCCTGCGCGCGGCCACCGCCCACGCGTCACCGCCGTGCCTCACCGCCTCCGCTCGGTACGGCGGGTCGACGGACTGCGCGATCGCCTGCGCCAGCGGCTCGACTGTGGCGCCTTCCGGCTGCTCCGCTGCTCCTCGTCGACGACCAAGTCGCCGTTCGGCAGTGCGACGAAGTGCAGCTCGTCGCCTGTCAGGCCAGGCGCCTCGGCGGCGCCGACGGCATCCCAGCGGCGCGGGCGCGGGAGGCCGTGGATGCCCGTCTCGCCCCAGTGTGGGCCCGGATCGACGGGCGCTGGATCCCCTCGCGGCTCCGAGGACAGATCGAGGCTGGCCTGGCGCGCGAGCTTCTTGTGAATCGGCTCGCGCCGGAAGATCACTGGGGCTCGATCAGCCCGTATTGGTCGTCGCGGCGGCGGTAGACGACGTTGACCTTGCCCGACTCGGCGTTGCGGAAGACGAAGAAGTCGTGGCCGATCAGCTCGAGCTGCAGGACCGCTTCTTCCGGGGTCAGCGGGGTCACGGCGAAGTGCTTCGTCTTGACGATCGCCGGCACGTCGTCGTCGGAGGCGGCGGAGGTCGTGGGCACAGGGCCGTTGGCACGCGCTTCTTTGCGCCGGCGCGAGCGGCCTTGCTTGCGGTAACGCGTCACCTGGCGCTCGAGCTTCGCGACGAGCTGGTCGATCGACGCGCGCATGTCCGACGACGCCTCGCGTGCGCGCAGGACGGGACCGCGCGTCCAGATGGTGGCCTCGGCGATTTGGTTCGCGGCGATCGACGGGTTGCGTTCGAGCGCGAGCTCGAGCTCGACACGGGGGTCCTCGAGCTGCCGCTCGAGCTTGGCGAGCTTCTGCTCGGCGTAGCTGCGGATCGCATCGCTGACCTCGAGGTTCCTGCCCTTCACCTGGAGCTGCATTACGCCCTCCCTTCGAGGCTGGCCTTGCCTGGAATCTAGCGGACGACTCGTGCGAACGTCACGACCTCGACATGGCGCGCTCCGCCCGTCCGCAGCGCGGAGGCGGCGGCGTTCGCGGTCGCGCCACTGGTGTAGACGTCGTCAACAAGCCCAATGCGCGTGGGCGGTTTGACGGCAGGGCGGAACGCACCGGCGACGTTTCGCCGGCGGTCGGCCCGCGTGAGCCCACGCTGATGCCGGATCTGCCGCGTCCGAGCGAGCAGCGGCGCGACCGGCAGCTCCCAACGCCCGCCCAACTCGTGCGCGAGCCGTTCGGCCGGGTGGTGTCCGCGGATCAGCACGCGTGCTCGATCGGGCGGGACGAACGTCAGCGCGGCCACCCCAGGCCTCTCGACCCCGGCGACGACGAGATCCGCGGCCTCGCCTGCAAGCCGGCGCAACCCGCGCTCCTTCCACCCCGCGACGAGACGGCGCACGCAATCGTCGTACTCGACCGCCGCGCGCGCGGAGGCGAGCGCGAGTCGGCGTCCCGAGCACTCCCGGCAGCGCCTGACGGGCCACGCGGTCGGCGCCCCGCAACGCGCGCAGAGCGGCGGACGAAGCAGCGGCAGGCGCTCCCGGCAAGGCCCGCACAGCTCCTCCCCGCCCGCGGCGCAGACGACGCAGCGAACCGGCAGTAGTAGATCGAGAAGTCTCACATCACACCTGTCTCACCTCCCCGCCGAGGGTAGGCGAGAAAATGTCACGTGTCCGTGACTCAGGCGTGTCGAATGCGTGTCAGTTCGAGAAGGCGCGCTCGGCCTCGGCCAGCGCGTCCGGTGTCCCGATGTCGATCCACTGCCCCGGCACGCGCCACGCGTATACGGGCACGCGCATGTACAGCCACTCGACGAAGCGCCCGGGCTGATCCGGGTTGTTCCCCTCGCCGAGGTACTCGCCGACCAGCGGGAGCACGTCGCGCGGGAAGAAGTAGAGCGCGATCCCGGCCAGCGTCGAGGACGGGCTCTCCGGCTTCTCCTCGAACGAGACGACGCGGTCGGAGGGGTCTACCCCGATCGCGCTCAGCCGCCTGATCGCCTCGAGGTCGCCGACGTCGTAGACCGCGATCGCCGCCGCGCCTCGTTCTTGCGCGAGCCGGACGAGCCCGTCGAGCCGCTCCGTGAAGAGGCTGTCGCCGGCCGCCACGACGAGGTCGTCGTCGAGCCCAGCCTCACGGATGGCGAGCGCGAGGTCGCCGATCGCCCCGACCTTGTCCTCCTCCGACGTCGTCCCGTCGTCGATCACCTCGACCTCGACCTGAGCGCCCGCGGCCCATTCCCGAAAGCGGCCGGCGAACTTCGCGTTCGTGACGACGAAGACCGCGTCGAGCTCCTCGAGCGGCAACTGGCCGAGCAGGCGGTCGAGTATCGGCCGGCCGGCCACTTCGAGCAAGTGCTTCGGCTCGTCCTGCGTGAGCGGGTAGAGCCGCGTCGCGTAGCCCGCGGCAAGGATGACGGCCTTCACGCCGCGACCAGCTCGAGGCTCTCGACGTAGGGCGGCCGGTGGACGCCGGCCTCGGTGACGATCGCGGAGATCAGCTCCGCAGGCGTCACGTCGAAGGCCGGGTTCCACGCCGGAAAGCGCGACGTCACCTCACCGGGATCGCGCTCCTCGATCGGGATCTCGGCTCCGGTCGCGGTCTCGAGGTCGACCGTCGAGCTCGGCGCCACGACGTAGAACGGGACACCGTGCCGCTCGGCGAGCACGGCGAGAGGGTAGGTCCCGATCTTGTTCGCCGTGTCGCCGTTCGCGGCAATCCGGTCCGCGCCGACCAGCACGCAGTCGACCTCGCCACCCGCGAGCAGCGAGCCCGCCGCTGCATCCGCGACGACGGTGTGCGGAATCCCTTGGGCCTCGAGCTCCCATGCCGTCAAGCGCGCGCCCTGCAGCAGCGGTCGCGTCTCGTCGACAAAGACGTGCCGCAGGAGGCCGCGCTGCCACGCCTCCCGGAGGCCCCCGAGAGCCGTTCCCTGCCCGCCGGTCGCGAGCGCGCCGGTGTTGCAGTGCGTCAGCGCGCGGCTACCGGGCGCGAGCAGCTCCGCCGCGTGCGCGCTCATCTGCCGGCAGCGCTCGACCTCCTCGTTGTGCAGCTCGCGCGCCCGCGCAGCCGGATCCGGCGCCGAGCGGACCTCCCGCAGTGCCCAGCCGAGGTTGGCCGCGGTCGGCCGAGCGCCTTCGAGCACTGAGAACGCGCTACCCAAGTCCTCCCCACGCGCCGCCGCCAGCGCATAGCCGTACGCTCCTGCGATCCCGATCGCCGGCGCGCCCCGCACTGCGAGCGTCCTGATCGCGTCGGCCACGTCCGCCGCCGACCGGCAGACGAGCTCGGCCTCTTCGCCCGGCAGCCGCCGCTGGTCGAGCAGGACGACGCGGTCGGCTTCGAGCCGGATGATCTGCTCGGGGTCGAGCACGACCGGACTGTAGCCTGGCCGGATGGCCGAACCGACCCTCCGGGCCGAGCAGCCGGGCGACGGCGACGCCATCGCGGCAGTCACGGCGGCGGCCTTCGGCAAGCAGCTCGAAGCGAGGATGGTCGGGGCGATCCGAGCCTCAGACCGGTTTGTGCCGGAGCTCTCGCTCGTGGCCGAGCTGGACGGTCGGATCATCGGACACGTCATCCTGAGCTATGTCGATCTCGTCGGCGAGCCCGTCACGACCCGCGTGCTCGAGCTCGGCCCGATGTCCGTCGCGCCGGAGCATCAGCGCCGCGGCATCGGCTCGGCTCTCATCCGCGAAGCGCTACACCGCGCGGAGGCTCGCGGCGACCCGGTCGTGCTCGTTCTCGGCCATCCCTGGTACTACCCGCGGTTCGGCTTCCGGCCGGCTTCGCAGCTCGGCATCGCAGCTCCGGATCCCGAGCTGCCCGACGAGGTCTTCATGGCCTTGCCGCTCCAGTCGTACGACCCCGGCCTGCGCGGCCGGGTCGTCCTACCGCCCGCGTTCGCGGCCACCTAGCCTGCGAGCCCGAGGAAGCGCGCGATGACTCGACGGACCTCCGGCGAGCGCACGAGATCCCAGTGGTCGAGCCCGTCCAGCTCGACGAGCTCCGCGCCGTACATCTGAGCCACCCGCGCGCCGCGCTCCTCGCGGAACTCGTCTCCGACGACGACGAGCACTGGACACGGAAGCGACGGTACCGAGATCCCGCGCTTACGCTCGAGCCGCGCGAGCAGCGACTCGGGCCGAGCGGTCATGCCCGCCGGGAACGGCCCGTAGACCTCTTCCGGGTCGAAGGCCCCGGGACGCGGCTCGACCGACTCGTCCACTCCCTGCGCCTCGGCCGGCGGGCTCGACTCGACCAACACCAAACTGTGCGCCTCGAACCGCTCCGCCGCCTGCAGCACCGCGAGCCCGCCCATGCTCCAGCCGCAGAGCACGACCGGCGCCGGCAGCGCGCGAGCCACGTCCACCACGGCCTTCGCGTAGTCCTCGTGGCTCGCGTGCGCGACGTCGAGCCCGTCGAGGAGGTCGACCGCGACCACCTCGAGCCCCGGGAGCGACTCCGCCCAGCCCTCGAACACCCACGGCCCGCTGCCCGCGCCGTGAGCGAGGACGAGCGACCGGGGCGGCTTAGGGAGGGCTACGTCCCTTCGTCCCAGGAGGCCAGGTACTTCGCCTGCTCCTCCGTGAGCTCGTCGATCGCGATCCCCATCGTCGCGAGCTTGAGGCGCGCGATCTCCTTGTCGATCTCCTCCGGCACCGGGTAGACCCGCCGCTCCAGGCTCGTCGCGTTCGCGACCATGTACTCGGCCGAGAGCGCCTGGTTGGCGAACGACATGTCCATCACCTGGGCTGGATGGCCTTCGGCGGCCGCCAGGTTCACGAGCCGGCCGTCCGCGATCAGGTAGATCCGCCGCCCGTCCTCGAGCCGGAACTCGTCGACGAACTGGCGAAGCGTCCGGGTGTCGGTCGCGAGGCCCCGTAGCGCCGGGATGTCGATCTCGACGTTGAAGTGCCCGGTGTTCGCGAGCACGGCGCCGTCCTTCATCCGCTCCATGTGCGAGCGGTTGATGACCGACTTGTCGCCGGTGGCGGTGACGAAGAGGTCGCCGATCTCGGCCGCGCGCTCCATCGGCAGAACCTCGAAGCCGTCCATCGCAGCCTCGAGCGCGCGGAGTGGGTCGACCTCGGTGACGATCACATGCGCGCCCATCCCCTTCGCCCGCATCGCGACGCCGCGGCCGCACCAGCCGTAGCCGGCGACGACGAACTTCCGCCCCGCCAGCAGGATGTTGGTCGCGCGCACGATCCCGTCGATCGTCGACTGGCCTGTGCCGTAGCGGTTGTCGAAGAAGTGCTTCGTCTTCGCGTCGTTGACAGCGACCACCGGGAAGCCCAGCGCCCCGTCGCGCTCGAGCGCGCGCAGGCGGATCACGCCGGTGGTCGTCTCTTCGGTGCCGCCCACGATGTCGCCAAGCTGCTCGCGCCGGTGCGAGTGCAGGACGCCGATCACGTCGGCGCCGTCGTCCATCGTCAGCTGCGGCTTGTGGTCGACCGCGGCCTCGATGTGCTGGTAGTACGTGTCGTTGTCCTCGCCCTTGATCGCGAAAACGGAGACGTCGTAGTGCTCGACGAGGGCCGCCGCGACGTCGTCCTGGGTCGACAGCGGGTTCGACGCGCAGAGGACGACGTCGGCGCCACCGGCCTTGAGCGCGCGCATCAGGTTCGCGGTCTCGCTCGTGACGTGGAGGCACGCGGAGATCCGGTAGCCGGCGAGCGGCTGCTCGCGCTCGAAGCGGTCGCGGATCGCCGCCAGCACCGGCATCTGCCGGTCGGCCCACTCGATCCGGTTCAGGCCCTCTTCCGCGAGCGCCAGGTCCTTCACATCGTGCCGTCTCGTCGTCGCCATTTCCTCAGCTCCTCCCGTTAGGCGGCCAGCAGCCGCTCGTGCTTGCGCTGCTCCCAATCAAGTGAGGCGCCAAGCGCAGTTGGCTCGCTCCCGGCGAGCCAATTGTCGACCGAGGCTCGCAGCTCAGGCTCGTAGCGAAGCCGCCGCGCGAACGCCAGCTCGCGCAACTCGACGCCGAAGCGGCGCCGCAGCTCCCTGAGCGAGCGCAGCTGGTTCAGTTCGAGCAGGCCGTAGAGCCGGTAGCCCGAGCCGGTTCTTCGCGGCACGACGAGCCCGGTGCGCTCGAGGTAGCGCAGCATCCTCGGCGACCAACCCGTTTTGACCGCGGCTTCTCCGACCGTCGCTTCCTTCACGGCCGGAACCTTAACACAGATGTGTCAGACTAGCTGTCAGCCCTGCCGTAGCGGTCTTCCAGCCGCACGACGTCGTCCAGCTCGGGCGTCGAGACCTCGAAGATCGTCGTGTCCTCGAGCGCGCGCACTCGGTGGACTGTGCCCGGCTGAAAGCGGAACGCCGCCCCAGGTCCGACGACCTCGCGCACGAGGACCCGTTCCCCCGGTGCGCCCAGCTCGAGCTCGGCGCGGCCCTCGAGCACGTACCAGGCCTCGTCCTTGACCTTGTGGAACTGGAGGCTGAGCGACTCGCCCGCCTTGACGAAGAGCAGCTTGCCGGCGTAGCGGTCGGTCACAGCCCAGATCAGCTCGTACCCCCACGGCTTGTCGACCTTCTCCGGCTCCGAAGCGAACCGGTCGATGCCTTCGAGGTTCGGCGAGGTCAGGTGGTCGCGATCCGGCACAACGGCGCGAACCTACTACTTTCGACTTCCCCGAGTCAGGCGTTCGGCCAGCCGGGGTTCGCCGAAAGGTGCTCCTCGGCGATGCGTAGGTCCTTCGGCGTGTTCACCGTCAGCCACGCGCCCTCGTGCCGGTGGGCGCGCAGGCGACCCTCAGCCGCGAGCTCCGGGAACGTCGTCGTCTCGTGGTCGCCGCGCTCCGGGAACCGCGCGAGCGCCTCCTCGCCGAGCACGTACACGCCGCAACTGACCCACTGCTCGAGCTTCGGCGCCTCGCTGAAGCCGGTGACGACGTCCTCGTCCAACTCGACCACGCCGAACGGTGACCGCACCTGTGCGACCGTGATCGTCGCGGCCGCCCCGGTGTTTGCGTGGAGCTCGAGCAGGCGCAGCAAGTCCACGCCGACGAGCTCGTCGCCGTTGAGCGCGTAGATCTCACCGTCCTCGCGGCGTTGCGCCGCCGCGAAGCGGATCCCGCCGCCGCGCCCGAGCGCCTCGGGTTCGCCGACCGGCACGATCTCCGGCCCGAGCTCGCCGAGCGCTTCGCCGAAGAGATCCTCCTGGCCCGCGGAGCAGCTGACGAGCACGCGCTCCACGCCGGCTGCGGCGAGCTGCTCGACCTGGTACGCGGCGATCGGCTTCCCGCCCACCTCGACGAGCGCCTTCGGCTTGCCTCCGGCGGCGTCGCCGAGCCGCTCGGCCTTGCCGCCCGCCAGGATGATCGCTTCCACTAGTGCCTGGAGGGGCACTAGGCCTCTTGGCGTTCTGGCTCTTCGGTCTCCGGAAGCTCGGCGAGCGACGACGCCGCCCGGCCGATCCCCTCATAGGTGAAGCCTGCCGAGCGGGCCGCGTCGGGATCGAGCAGGTTGCGCCCGTCGACGATCACCGCCCGGCGCATCGCCGCGCGCACGTCGTCGGAGGCGAGCGTCCGCAGCTCGTCCCACTCGGTCACGATCACCGCGGCGTCGGCGCCGGTGACCGCATCGAGGACCGTGTCGCAGAAAGTGACGCCCTGAAGCAGCCGGCTCGCGTCGGCGATCGGGTCCCAGGCGCGCACCTCGGCGCCCTCGGCGAGCAGGCGCGACGCGAGCACGAGCGACGGCGCCTCGCGCAGGTCATCGGTGTTCGGCTTGAACGCGAGCCCGAGCAGCGCGATCGTCTTCCCGCGGAGCTTGCCGACGTGCTTCTCGAGCTTGCCGAGGACCCGCCGCTTCTGCAGCTCGTTCACCTCGATCACCGCGTTCAACAGCTGGAAGTGGTAGCCGGAGTTCGAGGCGAGCTGCTTGAGCGCGACGCCGTCCTTCGGGAAACAACTGCCGCCCCAGCCGATCCCCGCGCGGAGAAAGTGCGGGCCGAGCCGGTGGTCGAGCCCGATGCCCTCCGCGACCTTGACCACGTCGGCACCGGTCGCCTCGCAGACGTTCGCGATCTCGTTGATGAAGCTGATCCGCGTCATCAGGAACGCGTTCGCGGCGAGCTTGATCATCTCCGCGGAGGCGACGTCCGTGCGCACGATCGGCGCATCGAGCCGCTCGTAGAGCGCGGCCACGACCTCGCCGTCGGCCTGTGTGAACGAGCCGACGACCACGCGGTCCGGCTCCATGAAGTCCTTGACCGCGCTCCCCTCCGCGAGGAACTCCGGGTTGGAGACGTAGCCGACGTGCGCGAGCCCGCGCGAGTCGAGCGCCGCACGCACCTTCTCCCCGGTGCCGACCGGGACGGTGCTCTTCATCACGAGCAGCGTCCGCTCGTCGGGGGCGGGCAGCTCGTCGACGACCCGCCAGACGGCGCTCAGATCGGCATCGCCGGCGCACGTGGGCGGCGTCCCGACACAGACGAAGAGGACGCCGCATTCAGCCAAGTCCTCCACCTCGACGGTGAAGGCGAGCCGTTCGCGGTTCTGCGCCAGCAGTTCCTCGACCCCGGGCTCGTGGAACGGCACACGTCCGGCCTGGAGCGCCTCGATCCGCTCCGGAAGGATGTCGCGGATGACCACGTCGTGGCCGAGCTCGGCGAAGCACGCGCCGGTGACGAGCCCGACCCAGCCCGC
Organism: Actinomycetota bacterium; assembly: GCA_005884155.1. GTDB lineage: Bacteria > Actinomycetota > Thermoleophilia > Gaiellales > Gaiellaceae > AC-32. Next base: position 9,078 of record VAXD01000024.1, read on the forward strand.
CCCGAAAATCCCGATCTTCACGGGCATGACCGTCACGGGCCGGAGCCTAGCGCGTCATCGGCCGCAGCCCGCGCGCGATCGCCAGCATCGTCTCGTTCGAGAGCGAGTTGAGCAAGGAGTTCTCGACCCAGTAGGTGGCGCCGCCGGCGTGTAGCACAACCATGTGCAGATCCGAGCCGGTGTAGTAGAGGTCGTAGGTTCGACCGCCCACCCGCTGGGTCAGGCTGCGGTCGGAGAAGACCGGGGCACCGTCCCAGTCGGTCTCCTCGATCCCCCAGTACTCGTTCGCGCCGGTGCGGTAGGTCAGGCGGATCGAGGGACGACCGCCGAGCGAGTAGACGCGAAGCGGCGTCTCGCCGTAACCGGAGTCGAGGTTGGAGTTGCGCTCGAGCACCGTCGGCAGCTGGAGCCGGAAGCGCACCCGGTGCTTCACGGCCGCCAGCGTCGTTCGCGTTGCGCCCGGGTCGTGGCGGACGAACGCGGGCTGACGCGTCGGCGCCTGCTGGACGATCACCGGCGCGAGCCGGTCGTGGAACGTCGAGCCGACCACGAGCACGACGCACGCGCCGTTCGACAGCGGGCCGATCTTCCCGGGCCGCGCCTCGACGTCGGTGCTGCCGACGAGCTTCGCGACGCCCTGAGCCGCGCCCTTGCACGCTCCGCGGGTCGCGTCGTAGTACGCCTTCGAGTGGAAGTAGTTCCAGTTCGGCGCGTTCGCCGGCTGGTTGGTCGGAGGCAGCTTGATCTTGTAGCCCTTCTGCGCCAGCAGGTAGCTCGCGTTCGCCGCCGAGCCCGCGACGCCGTTCCCGTTCAGCACGGTGAGCGTCACCTTCGACGGCGGCAGCGAGAACTTCTTGTGCAGCTTGCGCCCGAGCGCGACTGCGGTCTGCTGCGCCGGCGCCTGCACGTCCGGGTTGAGGAAGCTCTGCACCGCCTGGTCGATGCTCGACTGCGACGCAAACAGTTCGTTGTAGCCGGTGATCCCGCCGATCTTGTTCTGGAAGACGTGGCCGGGCGGCAGGCCGTGCGCGAAGGCCGCGTACTTCTCGAGCGTGCCGAGGTCGACGCGGCGCCCGCCGCCGATCCCCACTTCGACGTAGTGGTGGTCGGTGATCGTGTTGACGAGGCTGATCACGCTGGTCAGCCCGAGCGAGCGAGCCGCCTGCTGTCGCAGCGCTCCCACGAACTCCTGTTGGCGCGCGAGCCTGAAGAGGTCGGAGTCGGTGTGCCGGAAGCGGACGAAGTCGAGCGCCTGCTTCCCGTTCAGGAGCTGGTAGCCGGGCTGAAGATTGATTGCCGCGTACCCGGTCGGACCCGTGTGGTTGTTGAAGTAGCGCCGGTCGATGTCCATCCAGACGCCGCCGAGCTTGTTCACGACGGCGATGAAGCCGAGGAAGTTGACGCTGATCAGGTAGTTGATCGGCAGCCCGGTCAGGTGGCGCACGGTCTCGAGCGAGCCGGTCTGCCCGCAGAACGCGTAGGCGCTGTTGATCCGACCGTGGTCGTAGACCACCGCAGGCCCGTTGCGGCCGGAGGCCGTGCGCGACGGGCAGTAGATCGGGACGTCGAGGTCGCGCGGAAGCGAGAGCAGCGAGATCGTCTTCGTCACCGGGTCGGCGCGAATCAGCATCATCGTGTCCGAGCGCGAAGGGGAAGCCCCGTCGCCGGCCCGGTGGTCGTAGCCGATCACGAGCGCGATCGCCGGCTGGTGCGGGTTCTTGATCGCGTCCAGGTGCTGCGCTGCGCGCTCGCAACTCGCGGTCTGACAGCCGAGCGCGAACGCCTTCTCGTGCGCCCAGAGGTAGAAGCCGCCGACGAGCCCTGAGACGAGCACGACGATCGCCAGCGCGAGCCAGAGGAAAAAGCGCCCGACGAGTCGTGCGAAGCCCGGCTTCGGAGGCGGCGGCTGCCGGTAGAGCGTGACCGGCGAGAGCGATCCGGGCGGGAGAACGGCCCTGCCGTTTCCGTTGGCGCCGCGGCCGATTCCTCTCTTGAGCGTTGTTTTCATTCGCGAAAGGCAGGAACGCCCGTCGCCGCGTTCGCCAAAGCCAGGATAGCCAAGCCCCCGGCGGGCCTAGACTTGAACGCGCTTCCGCGCTTCCTCCGCCAGGTGGGCGCCCTCGACCAGCGACTGCAGCTTCGCGTAGGCGACCTCCCAGCTGCGCGTGCGCAGGCCGCAGTCGGGGCAGACGTGGATCCGGGCCGGGTCGCCGAAGACGTCCACCGCGTAGAGGATCCGGTCGCGCACGAGCTCGGGTGGCTCGACGAAGTCGGTGTGGATGTCCAGCACGCCGAGGCCGAGGATCGGCTCGTAGGGCAGGTCGCGGAACTTCGAGATCACCTCGTAGCCGGGCCGGTCGGCGGCCGTCGTGCCGAGCTCGCTGCGGTCGTAGTTGGCGAAACCGACGCAGTACTGGCGGCAGCCGCTCATCCCCTCGATCGCCGGGAAGAAGAGGTCGTAGTCAGAGAAGCAGAGGTGCGTCGAGAAGAAGCAGTCGAGCCCCTCGACGCTGACGTTGAAGCTCTCGACAAAGAGGTCGAGCTCGTCCTCCTCGGTCGAGGCGCCCGGCTCGTCGATCTGGATCCAGTCGGCGCCCAGCTCGATCAGCGCCTCGAGGTTCGGGCGGATCAGGTTCCGCGCGATGTCGAGCGTCAGCTCGCGCCGCGCCTCGATCTCCTGCCGGCGGCCGTAGCCCGCGCCGAGGCGGCCTTCCTTCGGGGTGTGGTGCTCGTCGTACGACCAGACCGCGAGCGTGTACGCGCCGGTGATCGGGATCTTCAGCCGCGCCTTCGCGACCGACTGCAGGAACGAGAACTCGTCGTTGTGGTACGGCTCGCGCAGCCCGACCGGGCCGACCGCGGCCGACTTGGAGTAGTACTTGTTGTCGAAGCTCCGCACGGTGCCGCGCGGCTCGAAGCCGTTCGCGTGCGCGATCGCCCATGCGTACATCTCGCTGCGCAGCTGCTCGCCGTCCCAGAGCACCTCGATGCCGGCCGACTCCTGCAAGCGGACGCAGTAGCGGCTCGACCAGCGGGCGACCTCGTCGGCGTGGGCGTTGCCGCGCTCGAGCGACTCGACCAGCTCCTCGTAACCTTCGACGCCGACCTTTTCGCCCCACGAGCGGGCATGCTCGATGTCGCTCTCGTCGAGCTCGCGGCCCTGCGACGTCTTGACGAGCCACGGCGGCTTCGCCAGCGAGCCGATCTCGTGCGTCAGGAACTTCTGCTCTTGCTCGCTCATGCAGCGGCCTCCGTGGTCGCGGTCTTCGCCTTGCCGAGGCGCGCCAGCTTCTCGCGGGCGAACGGCTCAGAGACGTATTGCAGGTCGCCGTTCGGGACAAGCGCGATCCGTTCGGCGCGTTGCGAGAGCCGCTCGGCGAAGGACGCGAGCTCTCGGGGCTCTTCGGCCAGGGAGTTGCGCGCGTCGAGGACGCCGGCCAGGAGGAGCTTGCCGAAGCCCTCCGGGACATCGTCGAGGTGCGTCGCGTAGAAATCGATTCCGATCGCCTCCACGGGCAGGTCAGCCGCACCGCTCCGCAGCGCCGGCCCGGCGTCGCCGAACTCGAGCCAGAGCGCGAGCTTGCCGTCCAGCGCGTCGAGCGCCTCGGCGAGACCATCGAGCTGCGGCTTGTCCTCTCGCGGGAGGAAGGGCTCGGCGAGCACGACGAGCTCCGCGTCGATCCCCTCGAGCGCCGGCTTCAGCACGCCCTCGGCGACCTCTTTCGGCGAGAGATCCGTCCCCTGCGAGAGCGCGAAGGGCGACGGCAAGGTGACCAGGCGCGGCCCGGGCAGTGGAGCGACGTAGCGCTCGCCGAGCGCTTCGCGCAGGCGCGGCTCGCCGGTCGCCTTGGGCGCGCGGTAGAAGGTGTTCGTGTCGAGAAAGCGCGTGAGAGCGCCGGTCTCGAGCCCGTCGGCCGACTCGAGCAGCGGTCGGAAGTGGTCCTGCCAGCGCAGCATCCCGTCGGCGAGAAGATCGAGGCCAGCCTGCTGCTGCGCGGCGACCAACTCCTCGAAGTCGTGCTCGACCTGCTCGTCGACTGCCTCGGGCGTCGTGCGCCCGCGGTCGAGGTCAGCGCCTCCGAGCGCGGGTAGAGCCCCGGAGCGAAGGCCTGGAGCTCAGCCACGACCGGCCACCGCCAGCTGGTTCTCCGCGTGCCGGATGCGCTGCTCGAGCTGCCAGCGGTCGGCGTCCGACTCGCCCCGCTCGACCCGCTCCAGCTCCGCCTGCGCCGTCTCGAGCTGCTCGCGGGCACGGGCGTCGTCGATCTCGCGCGCCTCGACGGCGTCGTCGACGAGCGCGAGCGCGCGGTCCTGCTCGACCTTGAAAAAGCCGGGACCGGTCGCGAACTCGAGCACGTCCTCGCTCGAGCGGTCGCGGTAGACGCGCGTCGAGCCGGCGTTCAGCAGCGCGACGAGCGGCGCGTGCCTCGCGAGCACGCCGAACTCGCCGTCCGCGCCCGGGACGATGAGCATCTCGATGTCGCCCTCGAAGGCAGGGCCTTCGGGCGTCACGAGGGACACGCTGAACGTCGCGGCCAAAATTAGACGGCGGCGGCTTCGGCGGCCGGTTCGGGCTCGGGCTCCTCTTCGGGCTCTTCCGGCTGCGCCTCGGGCTCCTCGCCTTCGCCCGCGAGCTGCCGTGCCTTCGCGACCGCCTGGTCGATCGTGCCGACCATGTAGAACGCCTGCTCCGGAAGCTCGTCGTGCTTGCCCTCGATGATCTCCTGGAAGCCCTTGATCGTGTCCTCGAGCCGCACGTACTCGCCGGGCTGGCCGGTGAACTGCTCGGCGACGAAGTTCGGCTGCGAGAGGAAGCGCTGGATCCGGCGCGCGCGGTTGACCGTCACCTTGTCCTCGTCGGAGAGCTCGTCGATCCCGAGAATCGCGATGATGTCCTGGAGGTCCTTGTAGCGCTGCAGGATCTCCTGGACGCGAGTCGCAGTCTGGTAGTGCTCGTCCTCAACGATCCCCGGCTGGAGCGCGCGCGAGAACGACGCCAGCGGGTCCATCGCCGGGTAGATCCCCATCTCGACGATCGAACGCTCCAGCACGACCGCGGAGTCGAGGTGCGCGAACGTGTTCGCCGGGGCCGGGTCGGTGTAGTCGTCCGCCGGCACGAAGATCGCCTGGATCGACGTCACGGAGCCGGTCTGCGTCGAGGTGATCCGCTCCTGCAGCTGGCCCATCTCGGTCGCGAGCGTCGGCTGGTAGCCGACCGCACTCGGCATGCGGCCGAGCAGCGCGGAGACCTCCGAGCCTGCCTGGACGAAGCGGAAGATGTTGTCGATGAAGAGCAGCACGTCCTGGCCCTGGTCGCGGAAGTACTCGGCCATCGTCAGGCCGGAGAGCCCCACGCGCAGGCGCGCGCCCGGCGGCTCGTTCATCTGCCCGTAGCACAGCGCGACCTTGTCGATCACCTCGCTCTCCTGCATCTCGAGCCAGAGGTCGTTGCCCTCGCGCGTGCGCTCGCCCACGCCTGAGAAGACGGAGACGCCGCCGTGCTCCCGCGCGACGTTGTGGATCAACTCCTGGATCAGCACCGTCTTGCCGACGCCGGCGCCGCCGAAGAGGCCGACCTTACCGCCGCGGACGAACGGGGCGACCAGGTCGATCACCTTGATCCCGGTCTCGAAGATCTCGATCTCCGGAGAGAGGTCGACGAAGGCCGGCGGATCGCGGTGGATCGGCCAGCGCTCGCCGTCGGCGGCCGCCTTCTTGTCGACTGGATCGCCGATCACGTTCCAGATGCGGCCGAGCGTCTGCTCGCCCACGGGGACGGTAATCGGGCCGCCCGTGTCGATCACGTCCACGCCGCGCGGGACGCCGTCGGTCGAGTCCATCGCGACCGTGCGGACGCGGTCGTCTCCGAGGTGCTGCTGGACCTCGGCGATCAGATCGATCTCGGGCCGACCGTCGCTCTCCGGCACCGTTATCCGGACGGCGCTGTTGATCTCCGGCAGCTCGTCCGGAAAGACGGCGTCGATCACGACGCCCTTGATCTCGATGACCTTGCCGACGTTCTGCTGGCCGTTCTTCTGGTCAGGCATGTGTCTCCTGGAGAGGTGGGTCTGGTGCGCTGCGCGCGCGGCGAGTAAGCCTGCCGCCTAGCGACCGCAGTGTACCGAAGCCGAACCCAGTTCCCTCCAGGGAACGAAGCGCACGCCGGTCTTCCTGGATCGAGGCCACACGGGCCTCGTGATCGAGGCTTCAGACGTACGAGCTGACGAGCGATGCCATCATCGCAATCACAGTATCGCTGTAAACGCCGGCGTTACGCCGGGTCTCAGCTAAAGGCAGAACGCTTACGGGAGAACGGCTGGGCCCGGCCGCTCGGCCAGGCGGGCGAGCTCGAGCTGCTTGAGCTGCTCGCTTCGGCCCTGATTGAGCGCGAAGTCGGCCGGCGCGGGCAGCGGAGCGACCTCCGGCTGAATCCCGGGCGCGCGGTTGAGCTGCGTCGAGGCGAGGACGCTGCCGAGACCGACGGCCGCGATCGCCATCGCCGCCGCGGCCGGAGCGAGGCGCAGGCGAACCTGCCGCCGGACGCGTCCAATCACGACGCCCTCGAACGGCTCACGCGGAGCTGCCCGCAGCGCGCTCGTGAGGCCGTTCACGTCACGGCTGAACTCACGGCACGACCCGCAGCGCTCGAGATGGTCCTCGAGCAGGGCACGCTCGAACGTCGACAGTTCCCCGTCGACGACGGCAGATGCCCATTGGCGGGCCCGCTCACAGTGTCCCTGCATGGTCCTCACAGTACCTTCGACGGTGGAGGTGTCCAGAAGTTAGACCAAGTAATCGTCAGAAAAGCGAGTGCTTAGAGTCGATTAGCAGCCCCATGAACACGAAGATAAGCCCGAGCGTGACGAAGATCGCTGAGTTGTTGATGGTTTCGTGCTGCTCGCCCAAAGTGGCCCAGCGCAGGCGGCGGCCGCTGATCGTGAACGGCAAGACCGCTGCCCCAGGCGACTCGGACTTGATGCGCGCCGGGCCGCGGTTGCCCGTGAAGAAGCCGATGACCAGCAGGAAGCAGCCGCCGAGGTAGAAACCGAGCGTGATAGAGCGTGAGACCGAGTCGCCCACCAGGAGCCCCAGCGGGAGCGAGACGAGCACGATCACCACCGAGCCGAGGACGATCAACACGGCGAGACGACGAAGCGCCGCGAGCAGCATCAGCGGTTAGGTCTGGAGAGCCTGCTCGGGCGTCTCGGTCCGCGCCGTGCCTCGGCGGCGCATCTCTTCCGGCGTCATCGGCCAGCGCTCGAGTGGGTAGTGGCACGCGGCCACGTGACCCGGGCCGAACGAGTAGAGCTGGGGCTCCTCGACGTCGCAGTGCCCCTCGACGAAGCGCGGGCAGCGTGGGTGGAACCTGCAGGCGCTCGGCGGATTGACCGGGCTCGGGACGTCGCCCTCGAGCACGATCGGCTCGCGCTTGCGTCCCAGCTCCGGGTTCGGGATCGGCACCGCGGAGAGCAGCGCGCCCGTGTACGGGTGCTTCGGCTCCTTGTAGAGCACGTCCCGGCTAGCAACCTCGGCGACCTTGCCGAGGTACATCACGAGCACGCGGTCCGAAATGTGGCGGACGACGTTGAGGTCGTGCGCGATGAAGATGTAGGTCAGGCCGAAGTCGTCCTGCAGGTCCTTGAGCAGGTTGAGGATCTGCGCCTGCACCGAGACGTCGAGCGCCGAGACTGGCTCGTCGCAGACGATCAGCTTCGGGTTGACCGCGAGGGCCCGCGCGACGCCGATGCGCTGGCGCTGCCCGCCGGAGAACTCATGCGGAAAGCGGTTGTAGTGCTCCGGGTTGAGGCCGACGACCTCGAGCAGCTCCTGCACACGCCGCTTGATCTCGTCCGCGCTGCCGAGGCCATGCACCTCGAGCGGCTCGCCGACGATGGAGCCGACGCGCTTGCGCGGGTTGAGCGACGCGTACGGGTCCTGGAAGATCATCGTCATCTCGCGGCGCATCGGGCGCATCGCCATGCGCGAGAGCCTCGAGATGTCGCGGCCGTCGAACTGGATGCTGCCGGCCGTGATGTCCAGCAGCCGGACGATGCAGCGGGCCAGCGTCGACTTGCCGCAGCCCGACTCGCCGACGATCCCGAGCGTCTCGCCCTGCTTGACGCTGAACGTGACGCCGTCGACGGCCTGCACTGCGCCGATCTGCTTCTGGAAGATGATCCCGCGCGTGATCGGGAAGTACTTCTGGACGTTGTCGACGACGAGGAGGTCGTCGCCCGCCGCGGCGGGGCGGTCGTTGGTGCTCACGGCCGTCGTGGGCTGCTCGTTCATCAGTGGTTCTCCCGGTGATGATGCCCAAGTTCTCGTTCGCTAGCACCAAGCCAGAGGCCGCACTCGTCCGCGGCCCAGGCTGGTTGCCTGGGCGAGGGCGAGGGTGGGCTCTGGCGCAGCGTGATAGCGGGCGAGAGACGGGTGGTCATTGCCGGGAGAAGCACTAGCCCGCCCCCGCCATCGTTATCTCCAGCAGCTTCGCCGCCTCGCGGTCCTTCGTCTCCTGGTCGAGGTGGCAGGCCTGGAGGTGAGCCGGATCGCGCTCGCTCGGCGCTAGGGGCGGCACGGTCGTCTTGCAAACCTCCATCACGTGCGGGCAGCGCGGGTGGAAGCGGCAGCCCGCGGGCGGGCGCAGCAGCGACGGCGGCTGGCCGGGGATCTGCGTCAGGCGCTCCAAGTCGGCCTCGAGCCGCGGCAGAGAGCCCATCAGGCCCCAGGTGTACGGGTGCTGCGGCCGGTTGAAGAGGTCGTCGACGGACGCCTGCTCGACGACGTTCGCCGCGTACATCACGAGCACGTCGTCGGCGGTCTCGGCGACGACGCCGAGGTCGTGCGTGATGATCAGGACTGCGCTGCCGAACTCCTCCTGCAGGCGCTTCATCAGCGTCAGGATCTGCGCCTGAGTCGTGACGTCGAGCGCGGTGGTCGGCTCGTCGGCGATCAACAGGTCGGGGTCGTTGATCAGCGCCATCGCGATCATCACGCGCTGGCGCATACCGCCCGAGAACTGGTGGGGATAGTCGTCCATCCGCGCGTCCGCCTTCGGGATGCCAACCGCCTTGAGCAGCTCGCGCGCCCGGGCGTGAGCCGCGCGTTTCGTCAGGTCGCGGTGCAGCTGAATCGCCTCGATCAGCTGCCGCCCGATCGTGTGCACGGGGTTCAGCGAGGTCATCGGGTCCTGGAAGATCATCGAGATCTCTGAGCCGCGGATCTCGCGCAACTCGCGCGGCTTCGCGGTCAGCAGGTTCTTCCCCTTCCAGAGCGCCTCCCCCGTGGAGATCGTGTTCCGCGACGGGTTGAGGCCCATGATCGTCAGGCACGTGACGCTCTTGCCGGAGCCGGACTCGCCGACGATCCCGAGCGTCTGTCCCTTTTCGACCTCGAACGAGACGCCCTCGACAGCCCTGACGATCCCGTCGTCTGTACGGAAGGACGTGTGCAGGTCCTTGACTTCGAGGAGTGACAAGGGCTCAGGTGAGTCTGATCCGGGGGTCGACCCAGGCGTAGAGGACGTCGACCAGCAGGTTGAAGACGATGATCGAGAGCGTCGCAAAGATGACCACGCCCTGGACCACCGCTAGGTCGTAGTTCGACACCGCCAGAATCGCCGTATTGCCCAGGCCGGGCAGGTTGTAGACCGTCTCGGTGAAGATCGCGCCTCCGAGAGCGAGACCGATGTCCATGCCGAGCATCGTCACGACCGGCAGCAGGGCGTTGCGCAGGACGTGCGAGCGGAGCACGCGGCCCTCCGGCGCACCCTTGGCGCGCGCGGTGCGGACGAAGTCCTCGTTCATGGTCTCCATCACGTTCGCACGAATCATGCGCGCGTAGAGCGCGGCGAACAAGATCGCGAACGTGCACCAGGGCAGGATCAGGTGGTAGGCCCACTGCGCCACGCCGCCGGGCTGCCCGGGCGGGGCGTTGAAGATGTGGGCGTAGCCTGCGATCGGCGTATGGATCGGGAAGTTGCGCAGCTTGTACCCGAAGAAGTAGGAGAAGATCAGCCCGATCCAGACCGGGTGCGCAGACACGCCGATCAGGACGAACACCATCCCGGCCCTGTCTAAGAGCGATCTTGGCCTGAGCGCGGAGAAGATGCCGACAAGCAGCCCGATCCCGAGCCAGAGGATGGCGCCACCGAGGACGAGCGAGGCCGTCACCGGCGCCGCCTGTCCCACGATGTGGTTGACGTCCTGCCGGGTAGTGAACGAGTGCCCCAGCGAGCGCTCAAGGACGAGCCGCTTCAGGAAGAGCCCGTACTGGTAGTAGACCGGGTGATTGAGCCCGAGCCGCTTGATCGCGGCGCGCATGCACTGCGGCTTGGCCTGGTCACCGCCACAGACGAGCCGCTCGGGCGCGACGGGCGCCATGAAGAAGATCACGAAGGTCACGAACGTGACCACGATGAAGAGCAGTACAGCCCAGAGCAGTCGTCTGACGAGGTATCGGAACATCGTCTCCCGTGTCTTCCTGGCTAGCCGCTAGTCGCGGAACCTTACCTCACAAACCTTTGCCGAGAAACCACGAGGCGCCGGTCGAAACCGGCGCCTCGTGTCGTTCGTCCTACGTGTCCCTTCCTCCTACTTGAAAGCGAGGACGTTCAGGGACGGGTACTGGTAGACGGTCTGGTAGCTCATGGAGCTCGGCGCAACCTTGCTCGAGTAGAAGAACTGGTTGGTCGAGTCACCCATGGCTGCCCAGGGGGCCGCCGACTTGGTGATGTTGATGTCCAGCTTGCCGTACGCGGCGTAGCGGGCCTTGCCCGTCAGACGCGCGGCGTGCTGCATCGCCTTGTTCCACTTCCCAACGTTGAAGTAGGCGATGTTGACGTTGTTCTCCGGCAGGATCTTCGTCCCGTCCATGAGAACGTTGATGAAGTCGTACGGGTCGGGGTAGTCCTGGCACCAACCGACCTGGCCGACGACGTCGTGCGGCGAGCCCTTCGTGCCGGCAGCCGTGTAGATGTTGAAGCCCGCGAAGCCGCGGCCTTCCACGTTGTACCCGAGGTCGGAAAGGTCACGCAGGGCGACCTGGTACTGCTTCGGACCGACCGAGCCCGCAGACTGGTAGAAGTAGATCAAGTGCTGGCCCTTGCCGGCGCCGAGCGACTTGGCCTTCGCCAGGTTGCGGTGCAGCGGGTATGGCTGCGTGTGCAGAGAGCCGACCATGTTCGGCGGCAGGATGTGGCTCCAGGAGACACCACCGTACAGACCACGCTGAGCCGCGTAATCCTTGCGGTCCACCGCGTAGTTGACGGCCAGGCGCGCCTTCAGGTGGCTCGGCGCGAACAACGGCTTCGCCATGTTCATCGCCTGGTAGAAGGTGCAGACCGCCGGCTCAACCCAGAACTGACCGGTCCCGACCGGCTTCTTCTTGCTGAGGCCGTACTGCTTGACCACGTTCGGGATCTCAGCAGGCGGGACGCAGCCGATGTCGAGCTGGTTGGCCTTCGTCTGGTTGTAGCAGGTGTTGACGTTCAGGCGCATATCGAACTCGGCGCCCGCGATGTGGTGCGCGCGGTGCCCGCCGTAATGCGGGTTCCGAGCGATGTTCGCCTGGTGGTTCGGGTCGTTGAACGAGAACGCATACGGACCCGCCGTCGGCATGTCCGTGATGCTGTGGATGTTGATGACCTCGGACTTGAGCGGGAGCTTCGTCGAGGTCGCCTGGAAGAACGGCATCGCCATGATCGTGAGCAGGTTCGGATCTGCGCGGACTTCCGTGATCTTGAGCGTGTAGCCCTTGGCCTTCACGCCAGCCACGTTGCCGGCCGAGCCCTTGTTGTACTTGGCCGCGCCGACGATGTTGACCGCGCTTGGATCGCTGACGAAAGGCCCACCCGGCGAGCCGAGGTCCTTGTTCAGCGAGCGCTTGATGGCGTAGGCGAAGCTCGCCCCCGTCACCGGCTTGCCGTCACTGAACTTGTAGCCCTTCTTCAGGTGGAACGTGTACACCCGGCCGTTCTTGGACACGGTGAAACCCTTGGCAACCTCTGGGACGAGCTTGCCGCCGGCCGCACCCGACTTGTCCGGATAGGTGTATAGGTTCGCACGGGTCGCAAACTCGAACCACCACGACGTCGTCCCGTAGGCGATCTGCGGGTCGACCGAGTCCAAGTTGCCCGTTCCGCCGATCTTCAGCGTGCCGCCGTTGTGAATCGAAGGCGACGAGCTCGAAGCGCTGGCGAAGCTGGCAGCGACCAGAAGGCTTGCTCCAGCCGCGAGCATCGCGACCGAGAACCAAAGCCGTCTGTGCATGTCACTCCTTTCCGTGAACTCTCGAGCCGGCCATAGCCGACTCAGACGGGTTCCTGCCCGCCTGACGCAATAAGACGAGAAGGTAAGAATTTGGTTAGTGCGAGATTCGCTCCGTAGCGGAGCGGATATCACTTGTAGTTAGTGCTGAGCGGCCCGCGGGTCGAACGAGTCGCGCAGGCCGTCGCCGAGGAGGTTGAACGCGAGCGTCGTCAGCAGCACAGCGAGACCGGGCCAGAGCATCAACCACGGCTGCGCCAGGTAGTAGTCAGGCGCAGAGGCGAGCAGGTTGCCGCTCGACTGCGGCGGGTGAATCCCGAGGCCGAGGAAGGAAAGGCCGGCTTCCGCGAGGACGTACGAGGCGATGATCAGCGTCGAGTAGACGATGATCGGCGCGACGAGGTGCGGCAGCACGTGCGAGCGGATGATGCGCCCGTCGCTCGCTCCGATCATCCGCGCCGCCTCGATGTATTCCTTCTCACGGATCGAGAGCACCTGGGCGCGCATGATCCTGGCCGGGTAGAACCAGCCGAACATCGTGAAGATGAAGGTCAGCGTCAACACGCCATGGCCGAACACGCCGAACGTGAGGTTGTCGAGGCGCGGGCCGACCGTCGCGGCGAGCGCGATCACGAACAGCAGCACAGGGAATGCCATCGTGATCTCCGTCACGCGCGAGATGATGGTGTCGCTCCAGCCGCGGAAGTAGCCGGCGATGGAGCCCATCATGACCCCGATGATCATCACCCCCAGGGTCGAGAGCAGCGCCACCTCGAGCGAGACCTGCGCACCGTAGAGAAGCCGCAGGAACTC
>VAXD01000162.1:0-4769 GCA_005884155.1 Actinomycetota bacterium
CTATTTCGTCAGCTCGGCGAAGCGCTGATCTTCGCGAATGGACTCGAGGTCATCGTCGGTGGCGATGAGCTCCTTGATGCGGGCATTCATCTCGACCGCCCGCCGGAGGTACTCGATCGCCTCGTCAGCACGTCCCGCTCGTGCCGCGAAGCACCCAGCGTTGAAGTGCGCCACGGCATTGTCGGGCTCCTTCTCCAAAGCGACGCGCTGCTTCGCCAGCGCCGTCTCGAAGTCTCCTGCGTTGTAAGCGGCGAACGCCTCGGCCGCTTCCTCCGGAGCGGGCTTGTACGCCTCGCCCGGGGTTGCGCCGACGACGAGGATGGTCGTGCCGTCCTCTGTGGCTGTCGCCTTCCGCCTCGCGCTCGGCTGAACCTGAACAAGGGCGCCGGCCGGCGCCTCGACGACCTCGCCGTCGATTTCGAACGCCGCCGCGCCCCGGAGGACGACGTAGAGCTCCTCCTGCCCCGCTTCCCCGAGCAGAGTCTCGTCGTGCTCGCTGATGACGCGGACGCCGCCGGGCGCACTGAACGCCTGGATACCAAACGCCGTGATTCCGAGGTGGCGACGGACGTCGAATCGCCGCCGACCGTCGTCGGTTCCCCCCGGCGCGATCCGTGGCGCGGGCTCGAGCCCGTCGAGGTGTGCGAAGACATAGTGGTTCTCGACACCAGTCGTCATAACGCCCCTCTCCGGGAGGTTGTCTGAAGCCTTCCCATCAATATTCTCGATGTCGAACTACTTCAGGTCGAGTGTATCGGCAGATAGTTTGATGTCAAGGGACTGCATACCCCGCCGATAAACGGAGTGGACACTCCGCTTTATGGCATAGTACGAAAGTGAGCCTCACGGCGACCACGACGAAGGCGCTGCGCAGCGATGCTCGACGCAACCGCGAGCAGCTCGTCGCGAGCGCCCGTGAGCTGATCGCGCGTGAGGGCCCGGGCGTTTCGGTCGAGGAGATCACCCAGCACGCCGGCCTTGGGATGGGGACGCTCTATCGCCACTTCGCGACCAAGGACGAGCTGATCGACGCCGTGCTCGAGGACGCCTTCGCCGAGCTCGTCGAGCTCGCCCGTCAGGCGGCCGCGGAGGAGGACGCCTGGACCGGCCTCACCACCTTCCTGGAGCAAGCGCTTGCCCGGCACGTTGCCAACCGGGGGCTCAAGGACGTGCTCGCGAGCCGCGAGCACGGCCGGCGGCGGGCGGAGGCGATGCGCACGCGGATCCGTCCGTTCCTGCGCGGGCTGATCGAGCGGGCGCAGGCGCAGGGGACGTTGCGCTCCGACTTCACGAGCGAGGATCTACCGCTCCTCTTCTGGACGGCCGGCCGTGTGATCGAGACGACGGCGACCGTTGCGCCGGACTACTGGCGCCGCTACCTCGGCCTCTTGCTCGACGGCCTGCGAGCCGACGCGGCGACGGCCCTACCGCAGCCGCCGCTGACGCGGGCCCAGCTCGCGCGTGCCGCCGGGAGGCACGAGAGTTGAGCGTTCCCGAGGAGGGGCGGCTGACCGGACGAGCGCTGTGGACCGTTTTCGCAGCGCTGATGCTCGGGATGTTCCTGGCCGCGCTCGATCAGACGATCGTTTCGACCGCGCTCCCGACGATCGTTGGCGACCTGGGCGGGCTCAACCACCTCTCGTGGGTGGTGACCTCCTACCTGCTCGCCTCGACGGTCTCGACTCCGGTGTACGGCAAGCTCGGCGACATGGTCGGCCGCAAGCCGCTCTTCCTCGCGGCGATCCTGATCTTCCTCGCCGGATCGATGCTGGCCGGGCTCTCGCAGTCGATGGGCGAGCTGATCGGCTTCCGCGCACTGCAGGGGATCGGCGCCGGAGGACTGATGGTCGGGGCGCAGGCGATCATCGCCGACATCGTCCCGCCGAGGGAGCGAGGGCGCTACATGGGCCTGATCGGCTCCGTCTTCGCTGTCGCATCGGTCGCCGGGCCGCTGCTCGGCGGCTTCCTCGTCGACAACCTCTCGTGGCGCTGGGTCTTCTACGTCAACATGCCGGTCGGCGCGCTCGCCGTCCTGATCGTCGCCACCCGGCTGCACCTGCACACGCCCACGGTCAGGCACCGGATCGACGTGCTCGGCGCGCTGCTCCTCAGCGCGGGTGTCAGCGCGTTGATCTTGCTCACGACGTGGGGTGGCAACGAGTACGCCTGGGGCTCGGCCACAATCGTCGGGCTCGGGATCGTGGGCGTCGCGCTGCTGCTCCTTTTCGTCTGGTGGGAGACGCGGGCCGCCGAGCCGATCCTCCCGCTCTCGCTCTTCCGTTCGCGTGTCTTCAGCGTGGCGAGCGCGATGGGCTTCACGATCGGTATGGCGATGTTCGGCGCGATCGTCTTCATCCCGCTCTACCTCCAGCTGGTCTACGGCGCCAGCCCGACAAGCTCGGGCCTCCGGCTGCTGCCGCTGATGGCGGGCTTGCTCGTCGCCGCCGTCGTCTCCGGTCGGGTGATCAGCCGCATCGGCCGCTACAAGGCTTTTCCGATTGCCGGCACGGCGACCCTGGTCGTCGGGATGTACCTGCTCTCGCTGCTGCGGGTCGGCACCGCCCCCTGGCTCGCCTCGGTCTACATGCTCGTCGTGGGGGTCGGCATCGGGCTCGTCATGCAGGTCCTCGTGCTCGTCGTCCAGAACGACGCTCGACCGCAGGAGATCGGCGTGGCCACCTCGACGGCGACCTTCTTCCGCTCCGTCGGAGGGTCATTCGGCGTCGCCATCTTCGGGGCGATCTTCGCCAGCAGGCTCGCCGGCCAGCTTTCGCAGCTGCCTCACAGCGTCACCGCCCATCTCGGCGGCGGTGTCCACCTGAACCCGGAGCAGGCGAAGCAACTCCCCGCCGCGGTACACACCGACTTTCTGGTCGCCTTCGCGAACGCCCTCCACGGTGTCTTCCTGTTCGGGATGCTGCTGGCGGCGGTGCCGTTCGCGCTCTCCTGGCTGCTCAAGGAGGTGCCGCTGCGGACGACGCTCGCCCCGGCCGCCGAGCTCGACGCCGCGCAGGCTGCCACAGCGGCGACGCCCGACGAGCGGCTGCTCGCCCCCAAGACGATGAGCGGTCACGGCCGGGCCTGATCAGCCGGGGACCGGCTACCGGCTTGAATTCCGGAAGCGTCTGACTGCGCGGGCGCGGCTCGGCCTCTTTTCTCCGCGCCGCGAGCAGCACCGCCCCGGCGATCACCGCTGCGAACGCTGCGACGCGAACCGCGCCGATCCACCCGGCAGGAAAGGGCTCGTGGAAGAGCACCATCCCCGCGGCGATCGGGAGCGCGTTCGTGAGCAGGGTCGAAAGGCCAGCCGTCGTCAGCGCGCCACCCTTCTGAAAGGCGGCCTGGAGCACAGCCGTGCCGGAGCCGTAAAAGACGATCAGGCAAACGAGGAACGCGGCATTCTCGACCCCGCCGGAGACGGCCATCTTGGTCGCGACGTCCCCGGCAGCAAAGAGGATGCCCGAGGCGATTCCCCACGCTGGAGCGCGTCCGATCGCACGTCCGAGCAACGTCACGCACAAGGCCGCCCCGCCCGCAGAGGCTCCGAGCCAGACCCCGACCCAGGCATACGTTGCCCCACTTCCCTCGCTATGGGTGGAGAGCAACGAGATCCCGAGCAAAGCGAGGCCGGCAACCGACACGGCGGCTCCGACCCGCTCGAGCTTCGTCAGCGGGACGTGCGTAATGCGCGAGACCATGACGGCGAGGATTCCGATGCCGCCTGCGGCGGTTGCCTGGACAAGCGAGAGCGGTGCAAGCGCGAGCGCGATCACGTAGAGAACGAAGCCGCCGGCCTGGACGCCGAAGCCCAGAAGCCACCGCCGCTCGGAGAGCAGAGAGCGGAGAGAGGCGATCGGCCGGCGAAGTGAGAGCGGCGGCAGGCTCGAAGCGGCCTGGTGCTGGAGCAGATACCCGAGGTCGAGGGCGCACGTCGAGACGATCGTGAGCACGAGCGCGAGCGCGATCTGCACTGCGGCTCAGCGCTCCCCTTTCCGCATCACGTCAGCTCGACGCGCCGGATGAGCCCGTCGGGCCCGAAGGAGAAGCGTGCCTGCAGCTCTTCTTCCGCGGCCACCTCTCCTGTTTGCCGCCAGTGCTGCACACGGCGGACGGCCACGTCGACGCCGTCGGCGTGCGCGTCGAAGCTGACCGGCAGGGTCTCGAACACGAGCTCGGGGTGTACCTGCACGGCGAGCTCCCGGACGGCCTCGCGTCCCGCGAACACCTGAGCACCGAACGCAACCTCGACGTCCGGATCGACGAGCGCCACCGCACCATCGCCGTCGTGCGCGTTCATCGTCGCGAAGAAGCGTGAGATCGCCTGCTCGGGGGTCACTGCCAGAAGTCTGAAGGTTTCCGCGAAGAGCGGGCGTAGACTCGGGACATGCCCCGTTGCGCCGCCTGTGGGCACGTCAGCGCCGAGGAGTTCAAGTTCTGCCCGGAATGCGGCGTCCCGGCCGCTGCCGCTGCCCGTGAGGAGCGCAAGACGGTCACGGTGCTCTTCTGCGACATCGTCGGCTCCACCGAGCTCGGCGAGCGGCTCGACCCGGAGAGCGTCCGGAACGTGCTCGGGCGCTTCTTCGAGATGGCGCAGGCGGTGGTCGAGCGGCACGGCGGCAGCGTCGAGAAGTTCATCGGCGACGCGGTCATGGCGGTCTTCGGCGTGCCGGTGCTGCACGAGGATGACGCCCTCCGCGCCGTGCGCGCGGCGGCCGACCTGCGTGCCGAGCTCGGCCCACTGAACGACGAGCTCGCGCGCGACTACGGCA
>VAXD01000162.1:4797-5348 GCA_005884155.1 Actinomycetota bacterium
CGTCACTGGCACCAAAGAGCGGCTGGCAACCGGCGACGCGGTCAACGTCGCGGCGAGGCTCGAGCAGAGTGCGGGTGCCGGCCAGATCCTGCTTGGCGAGACCACACTCGAGCGTGTGCGCGACGCCGTGGTCGCCGAGCGACTTCCCGACCTCGACCTCAAGGGGAAGAGCGAGGCGGTCCGTGCCTGGGAGCTGCAAGATGTGCGCGCCGACGAGGGCAGGCGCCTCTCGGCGGTGCCGATGGTCGGCCGCGAGCACGAGCTCGGCGTCCTCCGCAGTTCGTTCGCGGAGGCGGTCGAGACCCGCTCCTGCCGGCTGGTGACCGTCGTCGGTCCGGCCGGCGTGGGGAAGTCTCGGCTCGTCGCTGAGTTCCTCGGCGGGCTCGACGGCGCGCGCGTGCTGCAGGGGCGCTGTCTCTCGTACGGCGACGGCATCACCTACTGGCCCGTCGCCGAGGTCGTCAGGCAACTCCAGGGCGAGCTCGACGAGCTTCCGGACCAGCGGGTCGTCGCGGCGCTGCGCGGCCTGCTCGGCGCGGGGCCTGCGACGA
>VAXD01000162.1:5483-8961 GCA_005884155.1 Actinomycetota bacterium
TCGTCGTCTGCATGGCGCGCCCGGACCTCCTCGACCGGAGGCCAGGCTGGGGCGGAGGAAGCCTGAACGCGGTCAACGTCCTGCTCGAGCCGCTGTCCGACGTCGAGGCCGACGCGCTGATCGAGGAGCTTCTCGGCGGGGCCGAGCTCGAGGAAGAGCTGCGCGGACGGATCCGCGACGGTGCCGAAGGCAACCCGCTCTTCGTCGAGGAGATGATCGCGATGCTGCGCGAGGCGAGTGAGGGTGACGGCGACGTGGCGGTGCCGGCGACGATCCAGGGACTGCTTGCCACACGACTCGACCAGCTCCCACCGGCGGAGCGCGCGGTGCTGGAATGCGGCGCCGTCGAGGGCCGCGTCTTCCATCGCGGCGCCGTGCAGGCGCTCTCGCCCGGGGCGCAGCTCGGCTCGCTGCTCGCCTCCCTCGTTCGCAAGGACCTCGTGCGTCCCGACCTCGCGCAGCTCCGAGGTGACGACGCCTACCGCTTCCGCCACGTGCTGATCCGCGACGCGGCCTACGACGCGCTGCCGAAGTCCACCCGTGCCGACCTGCACGAGCAGCTCGCCGGCTGGCTCGAGGAGCGCTCGGCCGAGGTGCTCGAGGCGGACGAGGTGCTCGGCTACCACCTGGAGCATGCGTACCGCTACCGGCAGGAGCTCGCCCCGGGTGTCGCCGGGGGCGAGCCGGTGGCCGCGCGCGCCGCCGACCTGCTCGAGGCCGCGGGCAGGCGCGCGCTCGCGCGGCTCGATGTCGGCGCCGCGCGGAACTTCTTCGAGCGGGCGCTCGCGCTGCGGCCGGAGGCCGATCCCGCCGTCACGCTCCGGCTCGACCTCGCCGAGGTGCTCTTCCTCTCCGGTGACGCCTCAGGCGCTAGCGAAGTCGCTGCAGACGCCGGCGTTCGGGCGCACGAGACGCGGTACGAGGCAGGTCGGCTGCGGGCTGAGCTCATGGACGCACGCATCACGGCGCTGACTGCGCAAGAACAGCCGGCGGGCGGAGACGCGAGCGGCTCGTTGCTGACGCTGGCAGCGAAGGCCCGACCGGTGTTCGAACGTTCTGGCGACGAGATCGCGCTCACCGAAGCCTGGGTCGCGACGGCATGGGCGGAGCTGATCCGCTGCCAGTACGCCTCGATGCTGGAGGCGGTCGAGCAGGCGCTCGAGCATGCCGCGACGGCCCGGTACACGCGCTGGGAGCGCGAGTTGCCGGTCTGGAAGGGCACGGCGCTCTTCTACGGCCCGACCCCCGTCGAGGAGGTTCTGCTCTGGCATGAGCAGGAGCAGCCCCGCCACGCGATTGCGCTTCGCCAGCAGGGCGTGCTCGAGGCGATGCGGGGCCGGTTCGACGAGGCGCGAGCGCTCCTTGCAGCGGGCGATGCCGCTGCGGAGGAGCTCGGTCAGACGATCTGGCTGGCGGTCGGCGGAATGACTGCTTGGGAGGTCGAGGTTCTTGCCGGCGAGACTGCCGCGGCCGAGCGTGCCGTTCGCGAGTCCTGCGGCCGCCTGGAGGAGCTCGGTGACACCGGCTACCGCGCGACGGCCACCGCGCGCCTGGCCGAATCGCTGCTCGTGCTCGGACGGCTCGACGAGGCCGAGGCGCAGACCGAGCTTGCGGAGGAGCTCGCCGCGCCCGACGACCGGGTCTCGCAGGCGCTCTGGCGCCAGGCGCGGGCGAAGCTGAAGGCGCGGGCAGATCAGCACGCCGAGGGAGAGGCGCTCGCGCGCGAGGCCGTAGCGCTCTTCGCGGCGACCGACATGGTCGACTACCACGCCCATGCGCTGGCCGATCTCGCCGAGGTCACAGCCGGGACGAGCCCCCTCGAAGAAGCGATCGCCCTGTTCGAGCGCAAGGGAAATGCCGTTGCCGCCGAACGGGCTCGCGCGGCGCTGGTGGAAATCTCGCTGGCGGCGGGTTAGCATCGCCCGCATGGAGGGTGGCTGGTGGAAATCGCTCTGGCGCCGGGTTAGCATCACGCGCATGGAGGATATTGGCGACACCAACGCGAAACGTCTGATCGACAACGGCGTGATCCCTGGGCCTGACCCGCCGCCCGAGCCGTACGCCAGCTTGATCGAAAAGCTGAGCATCGGGGAGGTCGATGCGCTGATCTCGATCAAGGGGAAGTTCGACAAGGCCAACGTGGCCGACGGCGGCAAGGGCAGTTTTATGGGCTTTGTCGTCCCGCTCTAGCCCGGCGGCGAGGCTCCAGCGGAAGATCGAACTGGTCAAGCCGCTGGTTGCGCTGCCCGCGCAGGGGTTGCTCGAGCACCCGCGCGCCGCCGAGGTCTACCCGCGGTATCTGGCGACCGGCTACCACGTCACCTGCGCGATGCTCGAGTTGATGGAGGCCGCGTTCGCCCGCGCGCGTGAGCTGGACGACCCCGTCGCAGCCGGTGTTGAGAAGTACCTCGGGCGCCACCTCGTCGAGGAGACGCACCACGAGGAACCGGGTGGCGCGGTTCTGGAGGACCTGCGCGCGCTCGGAATGAACGCGGAGCGCCTCGTCGCCGAGGCCGCATCGGACAAGATCGCCTGGCTCGTCGCAACGGAGCGTGGCAGGATCGAAGGCGAGCACCCGGTCGCGGTGCTCGGGTTCCTCGAGCTTGAGGCATGTCACACGCGGTTGCCGGCGATAGAACGGCTGATCACACGCACCGGGCTGCCCCGTGCAGGTTTCGGGCAGCTCATCCTGCACGCGAGGCTTGACGCCGTCCACGCCAGGCAGCTCCATGAGGTTCTCGACTCGCTGCCGCTCGAACCGTGGCACGAACAGCTCGTCGGGCTGAGCGCCCTGACGACGGTCGGAACGGTGGCCGACGCGTTGCTGGACGTCGTCTCCGACCGCCTCCCCCAGCCAGTCGAATAGCTCCCGCGAGGGATACGGGCCCGCTGCCGCAGGAGCCGATGAATCCTTCCAACACACAGAGGGCGGCGCGGCCCCGCCGGTAGAGATGACCGAAGGGATCGCGCGTGGAGCCAAAGCACCGTCCCAACTTCAATAGCAACCGCAGGTCGAAGCTTTTCGATTGCGGTGAGATGCGCCGCGAGGACGGCCAGACGATGGCGGAGTACGGCCTGGTTCTCGCGGTTATGACCATCACGGCCCTGGAGACCTTCGCGTTGCTTTCCGAAGGCTTCCGCAACAGTCTCGAGAACGTCGTGAGCATTCTCCCCGGATGATGTTCCACGACCTCTTCTCGAACCTCACCGCGCGCGAGCAGCGGGCCCTACGCTGGAGCGCGGCCGCCACGGGGGTCGCGCTCTGGCTGTCTACCGCCTGGACCGACCCATGGTTCCTGTTGGCGATACCGCTCATCGCGGGAGGCTTCTTCGTCTACCGCGCCCGCTTCCGTGGCGAGCCGGACGAGGACGACCTCGACCTCCTCTAGATAAGCGCGGCGACTTTCTCCAAGTCGCGGACGAGCTCCCGATACTCCTGCTCACGGGTTGCTTCGTCCGCGCGCAGGATCGAGCTCGG
>VAXD01000166.1 GCA_005884155.1 Actinomycetota bacterium
GCCCCGGCGGAGGAGGCCCTGCTCGGGCTCGAGCGCAAGGAGCTCGTCCAACGCGCAAGGCGTTCGTCGGTCGAGGGTGAGGGCGAGTACGCATTCCGCCACCTCCTGGTCCGCGACGTCGCCTATGGCCAGATCCCGCGCGCGGCGCGCTCCGACAAGCACCGGGCGGCGGCCGAGTGGGTCGAGGGTCTCGGCCGATCCGATGACCATGCGGAGATGCTCGCGTCGCACTACTCGCGCGCGCTCGAGTACGCCCGAGCGGCAGGCAGCGAGAACGGCGAGCTTTCCGAGCGGGCACGAATTGCGCTGCGCGACGCCGGCGATCGCGCATATTCGCTCCAGGCCTGGCCCGCTGCCGCCCGCTTCTACACCCAGGCGCTCGAGCTCTGGCCGGAGGAAGATCCGTCGCTACCGCACCTGCACTTTCGGTGCGGACGAGCGCGTTTCAACGCAGACGGCACGGGGCTGGACATGCTCGAGGCTGCGGTGGCCGAGCTGGAGGCCGCCGGCGACGTCGAAGCCGCGGCGCAGGCAGCCGTTGTGACAGGGCGCTCCCACTGGCAGTACGGGGGAGTGGCCGAGCGCAACGCATATATAGAGAAGGCCCTCGAGCTCGTCGGCGAACGCGAGGAATCTGCCGCCAGGGTGACGGCGCTCTCAGCTCAAGCCGGCACCCATATCTTCGACGGCGAGTTCGAAGACGCTATCGCCCTGGCCGACGAAGGCCTGCCGATCGCCGAGCGTCTCGGCCTCGGTGAAGTTCGCGCCCGGTTGCTCGAGTTGCGCGGTTTCGCGCGCAGCGCTGCCGGCGACGTCGGGGGATTCACCGACTTCGAACAGGCGATCGCGCTTGCCTCCGAGATCCACGCTTTCGAGCAGCTCCACACCGCGTTGAACAACCTCACCATGGTGCAGATCGGCATGGGACAACTCGAAGCCGCTCACAAGTCACTGGCCGCGATCAAGCGGAACGCTGAACGGCATGCCACCCCGTCGAGGCTTCGCTGGGTTGAGGTCCTCGGCGCGGAATTGGCCCAGCTGGACGGCGACTGGGCGGAAGTTAGCCGTGTAACGAGTGAGTTGATCGTGGAGTCGGAAGCCGGCAACCGGCACTACACCGATAGCCAATGTCGCGAGCTCCGCGCAATGATCCGCCGCGCGTCCGGCGATCTGCCCGGCGCAGTTGCCGACATGGAGCAGTGCCTCGTGCTCGCTCGGGTTAGCGCAGACGCACAGGTGCTGGCACCGGCGCTCATCGTTGCGGGGTCGGTGTTTTTCGAAGCGGGGCGCAGGAACGAAGCCGCAACTCTGGCCCGAGAGGCGCTCGAGATGGGCGTTCGGCTCGTCATCGTCTCGAACAGCATCAACGTGGTCGACGCTGCCTGGCTCATGCGGGACGTCGGGCTCCAGGCTGATTACGAGGCGTTGCTCGCGGAGTCGTTGGCCACCCCATGGGTTGAAGCGGCAGCGGCGATCTGCTCAGGCGAGTTCGGCCGCGCCGCCGACGTGCTCGGCGATATCGGCTGCCGATCCGGCGAGGCGTATGCGCGGCTGCGGGCGGCGAAGCAGCTCGTCGAAGTAGGCTCGCGCGCGGAGGCGGACGCGGAGCTCAACCGTGCGCTCGTGTTCTATCGAGAGGTCGGCGCGACGGGCTACGTCCGCGAGGGCGAGGCACTCCTCGCAGCATCGGCGTAACGAAGCTCGCCGCCGCTGGATGGATGCCCCCGGCGTGAGTCGAACACGCGCACGCGGTTTAGGAAACGCCGTGGGGCTGCGTCTTGCGGCGAGCCTGTCTCGGAGGCGCTTCAATGAGCACGGAGCAGGTGGGGCTCGCCGCCCGAACGAGAGGAGATGCGATGACCAGTAAGGCCGACTTCACCGAACAGGAATGGGAGCTCGTACGCGCAGGGCCGCCAACCGCCGGGATGATCACGCTGCTCGCTTCGAGCGGCGGAACCTTTCGCGAGACCTGGGCGCTCGCGAAGACGTTCGCAGAGGCGCGCCAGCAGCATGGCGAGAGCGAGCTCCTGGACGCTCTGGTCGCCGAGAAGCCGGAGATGAAGCGCTACCACTCGCGCGAGGAAGCGGAGAACGATGGGCTGAGCCTGCTCAGGCAAGCAGTCGCTCTGCTCGACCAGAAGGCGAGCTCCGAGGAGGTCGAGAGCTACAAGAGGTTCACGCTCAACGTTGCGGAGCGCGTCGCCGAGGCGCACCAGGAGGAAGGCACCTCGGTCAGCTCGGAGGAACAGGACACGATCGCGAAGATCGCGTCGAGCCTCGAGCCGTCCCCTTGATCAGAAATCCAGCACTGAAAGATCCCTTCGACATGCCGGCGGTGCCTGGCACGTGCTGCGCGGCTTTCTAACCCACGTACGATCGCCGCACCCGAAGGCGTGACTGGGTCCGGGGTTCGGATAGCCGCAGTCACGACAGACCTTCTCGGGACCGTTAGGCGCTGTGCAGTCCGCCTTGTGCTTCTCGGCGGCTGCCAGCCAGGCGCCGCAGCAAGGACAGTGATTGGGGGACTTCTTCGTCGCGTCGGCAGGGGGCCTAAAGGGAAAACGCGACCCGCAACCGCTCGCACACGTACGGGCCCTGCTCTGGCAGCATCGTGTCCACGGCCACGATCAGCGTGTCGTCCCAGCGGTGGACGGCGACGCGCGGGTTGCTCTCGTGGAGCGAGCGCTCGACGTCGGCGGCGGACGCCCCGGCCTCCTCTGCGTCCACATGGACGACCAGGCAGTTGACCGGCTCGGACTCGAGCGTCTCGACCATGGTGAAGAAGCGAGGCTCGGTCCGAACTCCCGGAATCCCCTCGACGGCGCCTGCGAGCTCGTCCACGAGCTCCACATACGCGCGCCAGCGGGCCTCGTGGTCGAACTCCATCCACTCCTCGACCGCGAGCACCGTCCCGACAATGGTGTGAAGATCGAGCTTGAAGGGCCGGCCGAAGATCGCCCAGCGCCCGCTCTCGAAGCTGGTGAAGTCGACGACGGCGACGGCATCGACCAGATCGGAACGGCCGACGACGAATCCGCCCGTGTTCGGGCCGTAGCAGTACTTCGCGCTGAAACAGACGAGGTCGCCGCCCTCCTCCGTGAACCGCCTCATGCTCGGGGGCGGGTAGTTGAGGAAGGCCGCGTCGACGAGGGTCGGCACGCCGTGATCGTGGGCGACGGCGGCAACCTCGCGGAGCGGGAGCGCGCCCGGCTCGTCGTCGAGATGGGCCGGGACGAAGACGGCGGCGACGCGCTCGGGGTCAAGCGCCTGCTCGAGATCCTCGTAGGAGGTGGCTTCGTCGGTTCCGACCAGGCGCAGCTTCGCTCCGGTCATCCAGATCAGGCGGGCGTACTTGTAGTTCGGGCGCTGGACCCGCTGGAGGAGGACCTCGTCGGGGAGGCCGGTCGTGTCGGGCAGACGCTCCGTCGCGGCGCCA
>VAXD01000025.1 GCA_005884155.1 Actinomycetota bacterium
CGCGCCTGCGGCTGTCTGCTGCATCTGCTCCTCCTTTGCGGTGATCAGCCCGTCGAGGTCGGCCATCTTCGCGCGTGCCGTTTCGGTCGCATCGGGGTCGTCAGCGTACACCGCCTCTCCCAGCGCCCGGGCGCACTCGGCCCGCTGTCCGAAGAGTTCGACGAGCTCGCGTCGCAGCCGGAACAGCTCCATGCGAGCGCTCGAGTGCACAGTCAGCGTCTCGACCGCGAAGCCGGCACGCGCTCGAACGGCGTTCACGGCGCTCGACGAGAATCGCGCGATCGGAGTGTCCGGCAAGCGGCGCGCGAGACTCGCGAAGAAGAGCAGCAGCAGGAGCGCTACGCCGAGCAGGGCGCCGCCGATGATGTAGTGGCCCGTCACGAGCAGCACGATCGCGAGCGCGAGCGAGGCGGCCGCCAGCGCGAGCACGGCCGACGGCGGAGTCACGCCGAAGAAGCGCGGCTCGGCCGTCGTCACCTCGACCGCCACACAGCCGTCTCCTGCGCGCTTGCCCCGACCCGCGCGCCGCACTCGGGGCAGAAGCGGGCCTTCTCCGTCAGGCGCGAGCCGCAATTGGCGCACTCAGCTTGGGGCATGCACCTTCTCCGTCGCGCCCGGCTGCGGATCGAGCGCCTTCAGCGCCTCGGCTGCGCGGCGCCGGAGCGGGCCCACGGCTGCGCGGTAGTCCTCGTCCGAGATCTTGCCGGTGCGGTGATCGAACTCGAGCTCTTTCAGCTCGGCGAGCGCGCGGTCGCGCTCCTCGGCCAGGGCGACCCGCAGCTGCTCCTGCGGCTCGGGCGCGTCGAGCCGGTCGTCCTTCGGCGAGGGGTCGCGCAGGAACGGGCGCGCGACGAGAAGCACGCACGCGACCGCCAGCACGGCCCCGAGCGCGAGCCACATGTCAGGTGTTCTTCGCGGGGGTGTACTTCGACGGGCACTTCGTCACAAGCGAGTCGCGCTGCGCGACGAACACGCCGTTGCGGTAGCGGCCGTCCACGACCACGTGCCTGCCCACCTTGAAGAGATCAGGCACGCTGCCGTGGTAGACGACGGGCACTACGGCCGCATTGCTGCCGCCGATATCCGTGACGTCGAAGCGCAGCCCACGGGTCGAGTAGCCCGCGCCGTGCACCGGTCCGACGACCTTGCCGACGAGCGAGACCTTGCCCGGATGCCCGGCAAGCTGGCTCGGCGAGAGCTGCGGCGTCCGCCCGCCTGCGATCGAGACGTAAATCAGGAAGACCGCCAGGACAGCGGCGACGGAGAGCGCGATGACAAGCCGAGCAGTGCGGGAGCTCCGCGCCATGCCGCAATTGTAGAGCCACCCGCGCGGTTCCGCGGAACCGCAGGGCGTGTCTACTGGATTGGGATGGTTCTTAGACCTCCCGGGCGGGCTCGGTGCGGCGCGCCGGGATCCGGTACCCGTGCTCCTAGCACAGAGACCCTGGATTGTCCTCGGTCAGCGCGTCGCAGTACCCCTTGCCGTACGCCGCGCGCATGAACGCGGCGACGACCTCGAGGTTCCACTCGCCGATGTCGGCGGCCTCCCGCCACAGGTCGGCAAGCCGAAGGTCGATATCGAGCTCGAGGAGGTCGATCCGTGACGGTCGCTTCGCCATGCACGCAGCGTAGAGAAGGCGTCGGACAGAATCCCCCCGTGGCAAAGCTTCACTTTGGCCCGGCGCGAGTTCCGTCCCGCGACAGCCCCGCGAAGGCGATTTCTCTGCTCAAGAGGCGCGGTTTCACCGCCTGCGAGATCGACTTCGAGGGCGGCTTCTGGATGGATTACCCCTGGGCCGAGCGGTTCGGGCACCTCGCGCGCGAGGCCGGGATCGTGCTCTCCGTGCACGCGCCGATCGCCGGGTTCATGGGGCACGTCGAGCGCGACAAGAAGCAGCGCATGGCGGTCGGGATGCTCGACCACTCCGCCGGGATCGCCAAGGCCGCCGGCGCCGAGCTCGTCGTCTTCCACCCGGGCTTCCTGCTCGGCCGCACCCGCGCGGCGGCGATCAGGTCGATCTGCGAGCAGCTGGCCGAGCTCCGCGAGCGGCTCGAGGCCAAGGACCGCGCAGTCCCGTTCGGCGTCGAGGTGATGGGCCGCGTCCGCGAGATCGGCTCACTCGAGGATGTCGTCAAGATCGCCGGACGCTGCGGCTGGGTCCGCCCCGTGCTCGACTTCGCGCACATGCACGCGACCAGCGATGGCGCGTACCTGGACGTCGAGCCGTTCGCGGCCGCGCTCGCAGCCGCCGACGCCGTGCTCGAGCCGAAGGCGCCGTTCCACATCCACTTCTCCGACATCGCCTACGCGAACCGCAACGAGACGAAGCACCTGCCGTACGGCGAGGGGACGCTCCGCGCGGACCCGTTGCGCAAAGCGCTCCGCCATTTCAAGCGACGCGCGACGGTGATCTCGGAGGCGCCGGACCTGAAGTCGACTCAGGCGATCAAGGCCGCGCTCTCGGGCGTCGCTGCCGCGCGGCGGTAGAGCGAGACCGCGAAGACCTGCCGCACCACGCCGACCGCGACGCCGAGCCCAAAGCCGGCAAGCAGGACGATCCCGAGGAACACTTGCGCCGGCCGAGAGTGGACGTGACCGTCGATCAACAGCCGCGCGACCACCGCGAAGAGGATGCCCGGCACGATCAGGACGACGCGGAGCGCGCCGAGACCCCCGGTCTCGGCCTGCCAGTCGGCCCTCGCCAGCTCGAATGACCGCCGCCGCGCGTCTCCGGCATCGAGACCCTCGAGCGCGATCAGCGGAACGACGAAGAAGGTGGCGAAGTTCCAGGCGACCTGGGCCGCCTTTCCGGCCCACCGGAGGCCCTTGACGCTCTGCACGAGACCGAGGGCGAGCGAGACGAACAGGGAGTAGCCGGCCCACCCTGCGACGCCGCCCAGGCTCGACCAGGCCACGTTGATGCCGTCGCGGACGGAGGCTCCTCGGCCGGCGAGCGCCTGCGCCACCGCGCCGGCGACGGCGACGTTGAAGAACACGCCGACGAAGACCAGCGAGTAGAGGCCGAGCACGACCACCGGCACGAACAGCAGCGCCGACGCATGGATCGCGTAGAGCCAGGCTCCTTCGAAGATCCAGAACCCCGCGGTGACGAGCAGGCAGCAGGTCGAGATCGCCGGGAACCAGAGCAGGCCCGGATCCCGCCTGAGAACGTCCGCGCTGGCCCGCATCAAGCGGGCGCCGGCGGTGAAGCCGGCCGCCATAGTCGCTTTATCGGCGGCTGGGCGCGGTTCTGGAGATCAGGCCGCGGCGGCGGCTTCGCTGCGCAGGCGCTCGCGCTCCTCGTCGAGCTCGGCGGCCTCGTCGTCGCGGCCGCGGTCTTGCAGGAACTCCACAAGCGCGTCGAGCGCTTCGAGCTGACCCGAGCGGTGCTGCGTCGTCCCGACGACCTCACGGGCCTCGCGCAGCAGCGCCTCGGCCTCGTCGTCCAGGCCCTGCGTCGCGCGCACCAGCCCCAGAGTCTTGGTGGTCGATGAGATCGAGGTCAGGTCATGCGGGCCGACCGTCTCGCGCGCCGCGAGCGCGAAGCGCTCCGCCTCGTCGACGCGGCCCTCGAGCAGCAGGAGCTCGGCGAGGCCGCGCTGGCTCTCGCAGAGCGTGGCGCGGTCCTCGAGCGGCGCCAGGATCCGGATCGACTCGCGGAAGAGCCGCTCGGCACCGGCGACGTCGCCCTGGTGGCGTGCGACCCAAGCGGCGAAGTTCAGCGCCCGGCCAAGCGACCAGGCGGCTCCGGCCTCGGACAGGTGTTCACGCGCCGCATCGAGCGCGATCCGCGCCTCGTCGAAGTTGCCGCGCGCGATGTGAAGCTGGCCCGCGAATCGAAGCGCCCGTCCTCTGGCCTCCGCACTCCCGGACTCCTCCGCGAGCAGCAGCGCCTGCTCGATGAGCGGCTCGGCCCGGTCGACCTCCAGGCGGGCCAGGTAGACGCTGGCGAGCTCGTCTGCGGCCTCGCTCTCGAAGTCTTTGCGGCCCGCCTGCCGTGCGAGCTGCAGCGCCTCGAGCATGACTTCCTCTTCCTTGGCCAGGTCGCCACGCGTCCAGGCGATCGTCGCCCTGGCGCGCAAAGCGCGGAAGCGGCCGGCGAGGTCGTCAGGCTCGAACGTGCCGAGCGCCTCGTCGATCATCGCCTCGGCCGCGGTGACGTCGGCATCGCGAAGCACCGCGGCCTCGGCCAGCGTCACGAGCGCTCGGGCCTGCGTCCAGCCGTCGCCTTCCTCGATTGCAGCCGCGAGCACTTCCTCCATCTCACGCGAGACGGCCGGCAGGTCGCTCAGGCGGTCGGCCGCCCGCGCGGCCAGGTAGCGGCGGCGCAGCGTCGGCTCGAGCTCGACCGACCGGACGAAGAGCTGTCTGGCGGTTCGGTTCGCCTCACGTGCGAGCGCGCGCAGGCCCGCCTCGGCGAGCGCTTCGGCCGCCTCGTGCACGAGCTCCGCCGGCGCGGAGCCGTTCAGCTCCGCGGTCAGCGCGGTCGCACGATCGAGGTGGAAGGCACGGATCTCGAGTAGCTCGTCGCCGGCGCGCTCCTTCAGCCAGCCCGCGAAGGCGGCGTGGTGGTCGGCGCGGGCGGACTTCGAGAGGCCCGAATACGCGACCTCGCGGATCAGCACGTGCTTGAAGCGGAACGCCTGCTCGCCGCGGATCGAGGAGCGCTCCTCGGGAGCGATGAAGTCGCGCAGGAGGAGATCGTCCAGAGCCTCCTCGACCTCTTCGGGCTCAGCGGAGAGCCGCTCGATCGCGCCGGCCCAGAACGTCCGACCGACGACCGCGCCCCGCTGTAGCACCGCCTTTGCGCGAGCGGGCAGCCGGTCGATGCGCGCGGCGATCAACGCCTGCAGCGTGTCGGGGATCCGTTCGACCGATTCGATGCCTTCCTCGGCGACCATGCGCATCGTCTCCTCGACATAGAGCGGGTTCCCCTCGGTCTTGTCGAGCAGCTCTTGACGCGCGCTGTCCGAGAGCTCCGTGCCGTCGAGCAGCGCCTCGACGAGCTGCTCGCTCTCCTCGCGCAGCAGCGGCTCGAGCTCGATCGCGGTCGCGCGAACGCGACCGCCGCCCCAGCCGGGACGCAGGTCGAGCAGCTCGGGCCTGGCGAGGCAGACGAGCAGGAGCGGCGCCTCTCGAACCCAGGTCGCCAGGTGCTCGATCAGCTCGAGCAGCGGCTCCTCGGCCCAGTGGATGTCTTCGAAGACGAGCACGAGCGGCTGCTCCTGCGCAACCCGCTGCGCCCATTCGCGCGCTGCCCAGGCGATCTCTTGCGCGCTCGCCTCGGACTGGACGGCCTCGAGCACGCCCGATGCGAGGCCAAGCAGGTCGGCCACGGCCTCGTCCTCGCAGAAGGCCCGCAGCTTTTCGATCGCGATGTCCAGCGGGTCGTCGTCCGCAATGCCGGCCGCGCACTTGACCATCTCGGCGAGCGGCCAGTAGGTGACGCCCTCGCCGTACGGGAGGCTGCGGCCGGGCAGAACGGTCGCTCCCTCGACCGAGCCCGTGAACTCGCGCGCGAGCCGGCTCTTCCCCACTCCCGCCTCGCCGTAGATCGTGAACAAGTGGGCGCGGCGGTCGCGCAACGCGCGCTCGTAGGTGTTCTGGAGCAGGTCGAGCTCGGCCTCGCGGCCGACGAGCGGCGCCTCGAGCGCCTGCAGGGCCCGCGCCCCGCCGGAGCCGTCGGTGCCGAGCGCGCGCCACGTCCACACGGGCGCGGCGAGACCCTTCATCTCGATCGGGCCGAGGTCCTCGACCTCGACGCGGCCCAGCGTCAGCCGGTGCGCGCCAGGACCGAGGAGCAGCTGCCCGGGCTCCGCGGCCTGCTCGAGCCGTGCCGCGAGCGTGACCGCCTCGCCGGTGGCGAACGACGAATCGCTGTCCTCGACGACCACTTCGCCCGACTCGACGCCCACGCGCGCCTGGAGCTCGAGCTCCTCGACCGCGTCGAGGATCGCGAGCCCGGCGCGAACGGCGCGCTCGGCGTCGTCCTCGTGCGCCTGTGGGACGCCGAAGGCGGCCATGACCGCGTCGCCGGCAAACTTCTCGACGATCCCGCCGTGCGTGATCACGCAGTGCGAGACGCGGTCGAAAAACGTCTGGACACGCCGCCGCACGACCTCCGGATCCGCGCCCGTGATGAGCGCGGTCGAGTCGACGAGGTCGACGAACAGGACCGTGGCAAGCTTGCGTTCCATTTCTCAAGTGTAAGAACGATCGGACCGGGTCGAAACTTCCGAGGGCCGGCCTGAGGCCGGCCCTCGGAAAACCGCTCTAGTAGCCCCCGCCGATGCTCGAGCGCGGAACGGTCGCCAGCACCTGCTGCTGGTAGTAGACCGGGCCGCCCTCGTCGGCGGTCACGTCCGACGGATAGTGCGTCGAGACGAATAGCGCATAGATGTTCGAGCTCGAGATCGCGAGCCCGAAGTAGTCGCCGATGAAGCCGCCACCGTTCGGGCAAGGATCCCGCGCCCCGGCGCACGGGTACTGCGAAATCCCGCCGAGGTGCTGCCCCGGCTGCTCCGGGTCCCACGTGAAGTCGGTGATTCGCGCATTTCCCCCGACCATGGCCGCACCGCTGCCGGTGTCTTTGAAGGGCTGGAGCATCGTGTCGATGCAGAAGTTCGTGCGGCCCACGTCCGCGGGCAGGACGCTCGGGTCGTCCGGGCACGCGAGTTGGCGGTCATACCAAGCCACCGCCACCGCGCCGCCCGGCCCGGCCGCAATGGATGGCTGGAACTGGTCTGTCGCCGAGCCCGACAGGTCAACGTTGTCGTTGACGACGACCGGAGTCGTCCAGGTGACCCCGCCGTCCGTGGACTGGGTGAACTTCACGTCCATGTCGCCACGGAGCGCGTTCCAGTCCTCCCAGGTCAGGTAGAGATGCCCGGGGTAGGTCGGGCTGGCGGCGAAGCTCTCCGTGATCCCGTCGCGGAAGCGCGTGTTCGGCAGGCCCGCCGTCGGAATGAAGCTCACGGGCGTGACGGCGACCCAGGGGCCGAACGAGCGCCCGTCGTCGGTCGAGCGGGCGACGTAGATGTAGGAGGTGTGACCGTTCGGCGGGAACGAGACGACCGAGACGTAGACGTCGCCCGCCGCGTCGATCTCCGGGTAGACGAAAGTATCGCTTGCGGTGACCGCAGAGGGCGGGGCGATCGTGACGGCCTTGCTGAACGTCTGACCGCGGTCGCGCGAGACCGCCATGCGGACCTTTGCGCCGCCGCCATTGCCGTTGAACACCGTCCACGCCGCGTAGACGTGGTCCTGGTAGCGGTTGCCCGGGATGTGATTGACCGCGATCCACTGCTTGTCTTCGACGTGGCCCGCCTGCTTCGCCGAGGCGTTGTTGGAGGGCTCGAGCGGCTTGCCGCCGTTGCCCTTCACCCACGTGCGGCCGAGGTCGTCGCTGTATGAGACGTCGATCTCGCCGTCCGGGTGCAGCCTCGTCGCGTCGAAGAACGAGTTGTACGGCAGGACCGTCTGATAGACGCGGCCCTGCGTGTCGAAGTCGACGTTCGGATCGGTCGTGTTCGTCCAGGTAGGCGGCATGTCCTGGGTTCCGGTGGAGGTGCAGTCATAGCCCTGGAGCTGGTTGTCGCCCGACGGAGTCCCGCCCGGGAGCTGGTAGGCGCCGAGGTAGAACATGTAGAACGTCGAGTACTTGTCGAAGAAGAACTTCGACGACCCGACCAGATCCTCGGTGCCCGGTTTGTCCGCGAGCCACGACTCCGAGTGGTTCGCGTCGAACGGGCCTGGCCTACAGGTCCCCGCTACGGGAACCCGCGAGCCCGGCGGAACCGGGTAGCCGCCGCCGCTCGTCGGCGAGCTTGCAACCTGGTTCGTGAAGCTGACGCTTGTGCTCGAGCCGGCTGAGGCGAAGACCGCCAATGCCGCCGAGCAGAGCACGATCGTGACTGCGAGTTTCTTCAAGACTCTCCCCCTTCTCTCGCTGCACGTAGCACCTTCCTAACAAATCGGACGGGATGACGGCCGATGAGCCGCCGTTGCTGACTGACAAGTCAATCGGTTTCGATCTAAAGACAACCGCGCATGACTCCTGACGAAGGTAAGTGGTCCCCCGAGTACAGGAGAGGAGACGAGGAGGAGACGCATCAACCTCGACAGGGTGCGGCTCGGCAGAGCACCTCGATTGGGCTTGCTGTGTGGCCTGATTTTGGCGGTCTGGACGATTCCTGCTTCTGCGGCGCCGGCGCCCGTGACCTATCTGAATGCGAACTTCGGGGGGAACTTCTCCCGGTCCACCGGAACCATCAGGCTTCAGAGCCCGACAGCCAGTGTTTATGCGGCGGCAAGGAGCTCTCAGGTCGACTTTTCGGCCTCCGCAAACCTGGACCCAAACGAGACGAGCTCTGGCTTCAGCTCGTACGACATCGGGACGGTCCGCGCGTCGTCCGGGGGAAGCCTCGACAGCGTTTCGGTGAGCCCGAGAACCCTCACGCTCAGCGGCGACGCGCATTTCGCGATGAACCTGTGGTTCGACTCAGACCACGATGGTGAGTACTTCGTCTGGAGCCACAATCAGTTCACTGCGTTGGGCGGAGACGTCTATGCCCTGGGTCCATGCCAGGGGAATGGCGGTTGCACTGAGCATGGGAGCCTCACCGTCGATGAGAACACCCCCTTGTTCCTCATCCCCGGTTGCAACAGCATTCTGGGCAACTACGCAACGCTGGCCATCATCAATGCCGGTCTCTGCACAACCATCCCGGCGGACACGCATGTGGCACGGTGGGTCGGGATCGACATCGGCGGTTCTTCAAGTGTCAACCCTACAAGTGGCAGCGGGAGTGCAAGTCTGTAGTTCGAGCTTCGACATGGCTGCATCGCTAGGACTAGGGGCGGGCTCTCCTATCCGCCCCTAGTCCGGTCGCAGTTAGCATCGCCGGGTGCTCGATCCGGCGGTGTTCAAGGCCTACGACGTGCGCGGGATCTACCCGTCGGAGCTCGACGAGGAAGGCGCGCGCGCGATCGGGCGCGCCTACGTCGAGGTCTTCGAGCCGCACCGGATTGCGATCGGGCACGACATGCGGCTTTCGTCGCCGGGCATGACCGACGCGGTCATCCTCGGCGCCTCGGAGGCCGGAGCCGATGTGCTCGAGCTCGGGCTGATCGGCACGGAGATGCTGTATTTCGCCGTCGGCGAGCTCAGGCTGGACGGCGGGATCGTCGTGACCGCCTCCCACAACCCGAAGGAGTACACGGGCATGAAGATCGTCCGTCGCGGCGCGCGCCCGGTCGGCGGCGAGTCGGGCCTCCTGACGATCCGGGACAAGGCGCTTTCGGGCGGGTCCCAGGGACAGTCCCCGGGACAGGTCCGCCGCCACGACATCTGGCCCGCCTACCGCGACCGCGTGCTCTCATTCGTTGACACGAGCGCGATCCGGCCGCTCCGGATCGTGATCGACGCGGCCAACGGGATGGCCGGCGCAATGCTCCCGCCGGTGCTCGAGCGGCTCCTGCAGGTGCAGACCTCGCGCTGGTTCTTCGCGCCCGACGGAACCTTCCCGAACCACGAGCCGAACCCGCTCCTGCCCGAGAACCGCGAGTTCATCGTCTCGAAGACGCTCGAGGAGCGGGCCGACTTCGGCGCCGCGTTCGACGGCGACGCCGACCGCTGCTTCTTCGTCGACGACACCGGCGAGTTCGTCCCTGGCGACTTCGTGACGGCGCTGCTCGCGGAGGCCGTGCTCGAGAAGGAGCCCGGCGCGAAGATCATCTACGACGTTCGCGCGAGCTGGGCAGTGCCGGAGTCGATCGAGCGCGCGGGCGGGGTTCCGCTGGTCAACCGCGTCGGCCACGCGTTCATCAAGCAGCGCATGCGCGAGGAGGACGCGGCTTTCGGCGGCGAGGTCTCGGGCCACTACTACTTCCGCGACTTCTCGCAGGCCGACTCCGGCGTGATCCCGTTCCTGCTGATGCTCGAGCTCGTCTCGAAAAGGGGGCAGCCGCTTTCGGAGATCCTGCGCCCGTTCCGGGAGCGCTACTTCCTGAGCGGCGAGATCAACTCGCGCGTCGAGGACGTGGACGCAAAGCTCCGCGAGCTCGAGGAACGCTTCGGGCCCGAGGGCCGGGTGGAACACCTGGACGGCCTCTCCGTGCTGGCCGACGGCTGGCACATGAACGTGCGTCCTTCGAACACCGAGCCGCTGCTACGCCTCAACCTCGAGGCACGCTCGCGCGAGTCGATGGAGCGGAAGCGGGACGACGTGCTCGCCGTCATTCGTCGCTAACCTGTCGGTCGTGAAGGCCAGGGGTTTGCCCATCGTTTTGTGCTGCGCGCTGGTCGCGGTGCTCGCGCTCGGCTCTTCCGCCATGGCTTCCGGAGGCGGGCTCAGCGCCGCCGAGCGCCACCAGATCGACGCGACGATCAACTCGTTCGTGAATCACGCCGTCAAGCGCCAGAACGTCGGCGCCTCGTACGACGACGTCACGCCCAGGTACCGCCTGGGGATGACCCGCGCAGAGTGGGCGAAGGGCAGCCTCCCCGTCTTTCCATATCCGGCGCGCGGGACGAAGTTCGGCTGGACGGTGCAGTACCGGACGGGCAACGAGCTCGGCATCCAGCTGATCCTGATGCCGCGGAAGGGCGCCGACGTCGGCGCGGCGGCGCTCCCCACGACGTTGAAGCTCGTGCACGGACGCTGGCTCATCGACTCGATGGTGCCCGGTGCCTTCTTCGCGCCCGAGGGCAAGCCCGCAAGGGTTGTCGGCACGAACGACTTCCTGCCGGGGCCTGGGAACGACAACAACTCACCGCGCGTCGCTTCGACGCCCGGGGTCAGCTCGAGCTTCGCGTACATCCCGTTCATGCTCTTCGGATTGCTCGTGCTGGTGCTGCTCTCGCTCGCGCTCGTCAGTGGGTTCCGCTACCGAGCTCGCGGCGGGAAGCTGCCGCCTTTGCCGAGGCGCTCGCGCTCCGGCGCGTGATGGCGCTCGAGCTCGGGCGCGTCACAGACCGCAAGCCGCCGTTCAAGTACGCGAGCTTCACGCGGGTCGGCT
The DNA here is from genome assembly GCA_005884155.1 of Actinomycetota bacterium. Taxonomy (GTDB): domain Bacteria; phylum Actinomycetota; class Thermoleophilia; order Gaiellales; family Gaiellaceae; genus AC-32. The sequence continues at coordinate 11,021 of VAXD01000025.1, forward strand.
TCTCCGACACCGACGCGCAGGGGATCGTCTACTACGGCCGCTACCTGCCCTACTTCGACAGCGCGCGGGTCGAGTACCACCGCCACCTCGACATGCTCCCGACCGGGCGCCAGGAGCAGGAGCTCGTCATGCGCGCCAACACGATCGAGTACCACGCGCCCGCTACGTTCGACGACCTGATCGAGGTGTTCATCCGTGTCTCGCGGATCGGCCGCTCGAGCATCACGTACGACTGCGCGGCTTACCGGGCCGAGGACGACGTGCTGATGGTGACCGCGCAGCAGACACTGGTGCTCGTCGACCTGGACGAGCGTCGTCCGTACCCGATCCCGGACTGGTACCGCGAGAAGATCGGCGCATTCGAGGGCGAAGATCTCGAATCGTGAACGACCTATTGCAGGAGATCGAGGAGGCGGCAGACCTGCAGGCGGTCGTGGACCTGCTGCACGACCGGGTCGAGCACTACTCCTGGGTCGGCGTCTACCTCGTCGAGGGCGACGACCTCGTGCTCGGGCCGTGGAAGGGCCCGCAGGCCACCGAGCACGTGCGGATCCCGGTCGGGCAGGGCGTCTGCGGCGCCGCCGCGGCGAGCGGCGAGACCGAGGTGGTCGACGACGTCAACGCCGACCCGCGCTACCTCGCCTGCTTCCCGTCGACGCGCTCGGAGATCGTCGTGCCGATCGCGCGGGAAGGGCGTGTGCTCGGCGAGATCGACATCGACTCCGACCAGCCCGCAGCGTTCGGTGACGCCGACCGCGAGCTCCTGGAGCACGTCGCCGGACTGATCGCTCTGCTGGCATGAGCTTGCGCCTCGCGGGGGTGCACCTGTTCGTGCTCTCCGCGTTCGCGCTTGCCGAGCCGCTGTTCGACCTGCTCGGCAAGAACGCCGAGTTCTTCGGTGCCCGTGGCTCGACCAGCTGGGACGTCGTGCTCTTTGCGCTGACGCTGCTCTTCGTGCCGCCGGCGCTCTTGCTGGCGGTCGAGGCGATCGTGCCCAGCCGGACTCGCCCCGTAGTCCACGCGGTCTTCGTCGCGGCGCTCGTCGGACTGATCGTCCTCCAGGCGATCCGCGCGGCGGGGGCACCCGGCTGGCTGCTCGTCGTGCTCGCCGCGCTCGCCGGAGCCGCCGCGGCGGCACTCTACGTCCGCTTCGACGCGGCGCGGCTCTTGCTGACCGTTCTCGCGCCCGCGCCGCTGGTATTCCTGGCGCTGTTCCTGTTCAGCTCCGGCGTCTCCACGCTGACGTTCTCGGGCACGCCTTCCGCGTACGCCGCCGCCGGCGAGCGGCCACGCGCGCCGGTGGTGATGATCGTGTTCGACGAGCTGCCGGTGAACTCGCTGCTCGACGCCCGCGGCCGCGTCGACCCGGTCCGCTTCCCCCACTTCGCCGAGCTCGCGCACGGCTCGACGTGGTTCGCGAACGAAAGCGTCGTCTCGGAGGGGACGCTGCACGGCGTCCCGTCGCTCCTGACCGGCCTCTACCCGCGGCCGGGCGAGCTGCCGATCTACCACGACCACCCGCGGAACCTGTTCACGCTCCTCGGCACGAGCGCGCGGCTGCACGTCTTCGAGACCGAGACGCATCTCTGCCCGCCCAAGCTCTGCCGCAGCTCAGGCGACTCGCTCGAGGGCCGGCTCGGCTCGCTCTACGCGGACACGAGCGTCGTCTACCTGCACGAGCTGCTCCCGGACGACCTCGCGAGCGGAATACCCTCGGTCTCGAGCGGCTGGCAGGGCTTCTGGAAGGACGGCGGCGGGCAGGCGGACCCGGAGCGGCGCTTCGACACCTTCCTGCCGACTGTCCGGCCCGAGCGCGGGCCGGCGATCTGGTACCTCCACTTCCTGCTCCCGCACAGCCCGTGGCGGTTCCTGCCCGACGGGCAGCGCTACGCGATCCGGCCGGCGCCGGGCTGGACCGGCGCAGAGGTCTGGAACGGGAACCAGGCTGCGGTCGACCAGTACTGGCAGCGGCACCTGCTCCAGCTCGGCAATGCCGACCGGCTGCTCGGGCGGCTGCTCGCTCGCCTGCGCTCGACCGGCCTCTACGACCGCTCGCTGCTCGTCGTGACGGCGGACGAGGGACTGAGCTTCCGCGCCGGCGAGAAGCGGCGGCCGGCCTCGGCCGCGAACCTGCCGGACATTTCGTACGTGCCACTCTTCGTGAAGCTGCCGCACCAGCAGCGCGGGCGCGTCGTGCGTTCAGCGACCCGCTCGGTCGACGTCCTACCGACCATGGCGGCCGCGGCCGGCGTCACGATCCCGTGGCACGGTCGACGGCCAGAGCCTGCTCTCGCGAGTCCGTCCGGAGCGCTTCGTCAGCGTCGCGAAGGACCACGGGCGGCGCCTCGTGGTTCCTGCCGCGGAGCTCGAAGCGCGGCGCGAGGCGGCACTGCGGCGCCAGGTCGCGCTCTTCGGCTCGGACGAGCCCACCTCGCGCCTCTTCGGGCTCGGGCGCTACCGCGCGCTGCTCGGCCGGCGGCTCGCCGGCCTCACGGTGCGGCCCGGCGGCCGGGTCGAGCTCGACAGCCTCGATCTCTCGAGCAACCTCGTGCAGGTGAGCGGCCGCGTGGCCGGCTCGGTCCACGACGTCGCCGTGGAGAGTCACGGCACGATCGTCGCCGTCGTTCCGGCAGAGGCGGGTCGCTTCTGGGCACTCGTGCCCCGCGCCGAGCTCAGCGGTTTCTCTCCACGGCTGTACTCGATCGAGAGCGCGACGGCGCTGCGCCGGCTCAAGCCCTCCTAAGCGTGCCCGGGTTGACAACGGTGCAGTTCGACGGATCAGCGGACGTCTAGTCCTGTCTCACCCTTCGGGTAGTCAAAAGCGCGCGCGGGGCCGGTAAGAACAAGCC
>VAXD01000026.1 GCA_005884155.1 Actinomycetota bacterium
TCAAGGTCGAGCCGGAATCGCTCCTGATCGTCCATGACGACGTCGACCTCGAGCCAGGCCGGCTGCAAGCACGGCGCGGAGGCGGGCTCGCGGGCCACAACGGTCTCCGCTCGCTCGCGCAGTACCTCGGCACCCAGGAGTTCCTGCGCCTGCGGATCGGCGTGGGGAGGCCCGCCCGCGGGGATCCGCGGTCGGTCTCGGACTGGGTGCTCTCGGGTTTCGATCCCGAGGACGACGTGGAGGCGCTGGTCTCGCGCGCCGCCGACGCGGCCGAGACGATCGTCCGCGACGGCCTCGAAGCGGCTCAGGCGCGATTTAACTAGCGAGGGCTGCGCTCGGCGTGTCTCGCCGGCGCAATTGCCGGACCTCCCGCACGAACGCGAGCACGCAGAGGTTCGGCACACACATGAGCGTGCCGGCCAGCACGAGCGTGGCGCGCACGCCGAGCGCACCTGATACAGGCCCGGCCAGCGCCTGGCCGGTGGGCATCAGGCAGAGGGAAAGCAGCCAGTCGATCGAGCCGACGCGGGCGAGGCGGTCCGGCCGGACCTCCTGCTGCATCGCGGTTTCCCAAAGCGTGTTGCCGAAGATGATCGTCGCGCTGAGGATCGCGCTCGCGGCCATGATCGCGAGAACCGGAAGCGGCGGAACCAGGGAGAAGGGAAGGATGGCGCCGATCGCCCAGACGGCGAACGCCGCGGCCACCGGCCTCCCCGGCCGGATTCGGTAGCCGGTCAGCCCTCCGACCACTCCGCCGACTGCCCCAGCCGTCAGGATCAGGCCCCAGGCTTGGGCGCCGCCGAGATGATCGTGCGCGACGAGTGGGCCGAGGACGAGGTACAGCCCGATCCCGACGTTGCCGAGCGCGAAGCCCAGAAAGCCCGCAGTCAGCCAGCGGTGCCTGCGAACCTCGCGCCAGCCGTCGGCGAGGTCGTGCCAAAAACGCTGGGCCGCCGGCCGGACGTGGTCCTCGACGCGCAGGGCGAACAGGAAGGCGGCGCTGACGAGGAAGCTCGCTGCGTCGATTGCGAACACCCAGCCGGTTCCGGCGGCTGCGACGATCGCCCCTGACGCGGCGGGCCCGAAGATGTTCGTGGCGCTCTGGGTCAGGGAGAGGAGCGCGTTCGCCTGTTGCAGGCGTGGCGCGCTGACCGTCTGCGGCACGAGGGCGGTCGAGGCGGGAGTGAAGAATCCGCCGGCCGCGCCCGCGAGCGCCTGCAGCAGTGCGAGCTCCCAGACCTGCGCAACGTCGCCGAGCAGGAGCACGGCGGTGGTCGCTTGTGTCCCGAAGCGCACGAGGTCCGCAGTGAGCATCACCGCGCGGCGCGGGAGCCGGTCGGCCCACACGCCCCCGGCGAGGAGGAACGAGGCACGGCCGATCGTGTACGCGGCGAGGACGATGCCGAGGCCGCTTGCTCCGCCGCCGATCCTCAGCACCGCGAACGCGAGCGCGACCGGGATCAGCGAGTCGCCGAGCACCGAGGCGGTCCGTCCCAGCCAGAGCAGCCGAAACGGGCGTTCCGTCAACGGCCCGAAGCGCCCACCCTCGCGCATGGCCGCAGCCTATGTCTCCGCGGGACTACGATGGGCGCGCGGAACCGCGGGTTCCGTCTTTCGTCATGGACCTGACCGAGACCACACGCCCTGTGCTCCACCCGCTCGTCGAGGAGCTGCTCGGGGACGAGCGGCTGGTCGCCTATGCCGAGGCGTTACCGGCGCCTGCTCGCGTGTCCGAGCCGGCGCTGCCGCTCCTGCTCGCGGCGCTGCACGAGCACCTCGGTCGCGCGCTCGTCGTGGTCTTGCCGGAGGACGCCGATGCACGCGATGCCGCCGAGGCCGCGCGTTGGCTGCTCGGCGAGGAGCGCGTCGCGCTGCTGCCGAGCCGCGGCGTGCACTTCGGCTCGGGGCTCGAGCCGCCGCCGCACCTCGTGGGCGAGCGGGCGCGCGCGCTCGACGTGCTCGCCGCCGGCGGGCTCGTCTGCGCGTCGGCGACCGCGATCGCCGAGCCGCTGCCGCCGCCTGATGCGCGGTCCGAACCGATCACGCTTGACCGTTCAAGCGCGCCGGGCCTCGACGCCCTCGCCGAGCGGCTCGCGCTTGCCGGCTACGAGCGCGTCGATCGCGCCCAGGAGCGCGGCCAGTTCGCGGTTCGCGGCGGCCTCGTCGACGTCTTCCCGACGACCGGCCGCGACCCGCTGCGTGTCGAGCTCTTCGGCGACGAGATCGAGGCGCTGCGCGCGTTCTCGCCGTTCACGCAGCGAACGCTGCACGACGTCGAGCGCGCAGTCGTCTACCCGGCCGCGGAGCGTCGTGCCGACCTGGTCGAGCCGACGGTTCCGGACGGGGCCGAGGGACTGTCCCCGGGACGCGTCCCGGACGACCTCGTCCCGCCGCTCGACCGGCCGCCGGACCTCGTCTGGCAGCCCGACGACGTGCGGGAGGTCTGGGAGGAGGAGCTCGACGGCCCGCGCCCGGACCTCGCGGGGGCGGCAGAGCTCGAGCCGCTGCCGCGCGGACAGGAGCACTCCTTCGAGGCGCAGCGGCCCGCAATCGCCGCGCGCGGGCTCGCGGAGGCGGAGAACGAGCTCGCCGCGCTACTCCGGGCCGACAACCGCGTCGTCGTCGCCTTCCCGCACCGCGGCGAGGCGCTGCGCACGCTCAACCTGCTCCGCCGTGTCGAGGCGCGCCTGCTCGAGCCGGGCGAGCCGCTGCCTGACGGCCCCGAGCTCCTGTTCGCGGTCTCGCCCGCGCGCCGCGGCTTCGTCTGGCGCGATCTCCGCCTCGCGCTTCTTCCCGACACGCAGGTCTTCCGCCGCCGCACGCGCACCCGCATCACCGCGCCGGGCCGCGCGCTCCAGTCGTTCGCCGACCTGCGCACGGGCGACTACGTCGTCCACGAGGACCACGGGATCGGGAAGCTGCTCGGCTTCGAGACGAAGACCGTCGCCGGGGTCACGCGCGACTACCTGTTCCTCGGCTTCCGCGGTGACGACCGGCTCTACGTCCCGCACGAGCAGATCGGGCGCGTCTCGAAGTACATCGGCGCCGACGCCGGCTCACCGGCGCTGAGCAAGCTCGGCGGCAAGGCCTGGCAGAACCTGAAGGCCCGGGCGCGTGCCGGCGTCCGCGAGCTGGCCGGGGACCTGCTGGCGCTCTACGCGCGCCGCCAGCAGGCGGAGGGCATTCCGTACGACCTCTCGAGCGACTGGCTCGAGCGGCTCGAGGCCGAGTTCCCCTACCGCGAAACAGAGGATCAGCGAACGGCGATCGAGTCGGTCAAGGAAGACCTGGAGGCGCTGCGGCCGATGGACCGGCTCGTCTGCGGCGACGTCGGCTTCGGCAAGACCGAAGTCGCCGTGCGCGCGGCCTTCGCGGTCGTCCTGAACAGCAAGCAGGTGCTGATGCTCGTGCCGACGACGGTGCTCGCCGAGCAGCACTGGAACACCTTCCGGGAGCGCTACCGCGACTTCCCGGTGCGGGTCGAGATGATCTCGCGCTTTCGCTCGCCGAAGGAGCAGAAGCAGGTCGTCGCCGACTTCTCCGCCGGCAAGGTCGATGTCCTGATCGGGACGCATCGCGTGCTCAGCCGCGACGTGATCCCGAAGGAGCTCGGGCTCGTGATCGTGGACGAGGAGCAGCGCTTCGGCGTCGCGCAAAAGGAGCTGCTGCGCGCGCTCCGGCTCGAGGTCGACGTGCTCGCGCTGAGCGCGACGCCGATCCCGCGCACGCTGCACATGTCCCTCTCCGGCCTGCGCGACATCTCGGTGATCGAGACGCCGCCGGAGGGTCGCCGCCCGATCCGCACGTACGTCGGCGAGTACGACGAGGACGTGGTGCGGCTCGCGCTCGAGCGCGAGCAGGCACGCGGGGGCCAGAGCTTCTACCTGCACAACCGGGTCGAGACGATCGAGGAGGCGGCCGCGAAGGTGCAGCAGCTCTGCCCGAAGTTGCGCGTGACCGTCGCGCACGGGCAGATGAGGGAGCGCGAGCTCGAGGAGAAGATGCACGCCTTCCTGCGCGGCGACGCCGACGTGCTGGTCTCGACGACGATCATCGAGTCGGGCCTCGACATCCCGCAGGCGAACACGCTGATCGTCGACCGGTCCGATGCGCTCGGGCTCGACCAGCTCTACCAGATCCGTGGCCGGGTGGGCCGTTCGGACGTGCTCGCGCACGCGTACCTGTTCTATCCCGACACGCGCGAGCTGACGCCGGAGGCGCGGGCCCGGCTGGCGACGCTCGCCGACCACACCGAGCTCGGCGCGGGCTTCGCGATCGCGATGCGCGACCTGGAGATCCGGGGCGCCGGCGACCTCCTCGGCGCGGAGCAGCACGGCCACATCGCCGCGCTCGGGTTCGAGCTCTACGTCGAGCTGCTCGGCGAGGCGGTGGCGGAGCTCTCGGGCGAGCGGCGGCCGGTCGCGCGCCCGGTGCGCGTGGACGCGCGCGTCGATGCCTACGTTCCCGCCGACTACATCGGCGCCGAGGCGCTCAAGATCGACCTCCACCGCCGGCTCGCGCTCGCGGACACCGACGACGAGTTGCGCGAGCTGCGGGCCGCGACCGAGGATCGCTACGGGCCACTCCCGGAGCCGGTCGAGAACCTGTTCGCCATCCAGGAGGCGAAGGTAAAGCTCGCCCGCCTCGGCGCGGACTACCTCGTCTTCAAGGCCGGCCGCGCGACCGTCGGGCCGCTCGAGCTCGCGTCCGCCGAGCTGCGCGCGCTACGCCGCGACGTCTCGACCGCCGTCTACACAACCGCCCGCCACGAGGTCTCCGTGCGCGAGCAGGATTTCGGCCAGGCCGTCCGGCTGGTCGATGCTATACTCGACGCGCGCCAGGCAGCATGAGCAAATGGCCGCACGTGCCTTTTTCTCATGTCGGGGCGTTTTTGTATGAAACGGGTCATCGTAGTCCTCTCAGCGTTCGCGCTCGTCCTGCTCGTTGCCGCCTGCGGTGGCGGCGGGCCGCGCAGCGTGCCGAGTGACGACGTTGCGGTCGTGGGCGACGGCACGATCTCGAAGTCTGATTGGGACGCCCTGATGCAGCAGACGAAGGCGAACTACAAGGCGACGAACCATCCGTTCCCGAAGCCCGGCTCGGTCGAGCTCGCCAACCTGCGCGCGAACGTGACGCAGTTCCTGATCTCGTCGAGCGAGTACCAGCAGGAGGCCAAGAAGCTCGGGGTCGACGTCACGGACAAGGACGTCAACGACCGGCTCAACCAGATCAAGCAGCAGTACTACGGCAGCACGCCCGGTCAGCCGCCGCCCTCCAAGGCGGAGATCGAGAAGCGCTACGAGGCTGCGCTGAAGCAGCAGGGCTTCACCGACGAGGAGGTCCGCGCCGGGATCAAGCTGACGCTGATCCGCGAGAAGGTGCAGGCGAAGGTGACGGGCAACGTGACCGTCTCCGACAGGCCCGTGGCGCACATCCTCGTCAAGCAGAAGGCCCTGGCCGACCGTCTCTACGCCCAGCTGCAGGCGAACCCGAAGCAGTTCGGCAAGCTCGCCAAGAAGTACTCGACCGACCCGTCGTCAGCGAAGGCGGGCGGCGTGCTGGCGGGCGGTGACGTCAAGGGCCGCTTCGTGCCGGAGTTCGAGAAGGTCGCCTTCAAGCTCAAGACGCACGAGATCTCGCAGCCGGTGCACTCCAAGTTCGGCTGGCACATCATCGAGGCGCTCGGGCCGATCAAGCCGCCGACCAAGGCGACGCCGACGCCGCTCTCCCAGGTCAAGGAGGCGATCCGGCAGACCCTGATCCAGAACGATCGGAACAAGCTGATCCAGACCTGGCAGACGAAGCTGACCAAGAAGTACTGCAAGACGATCGGCTACCAGGCCGGCTACGCGCCGCCGCCCGGCCAGGATCCCTGCAAGCAGAAGTCTTCGACCACCGGCGCTAGCACTACCGGTTAGTGAGCCTCGGCGAGGCGCTGCTCGAGCTGCAGCAGCTGACCGAGCGGCTGCGCCGGGAGTGCCCGTGGGACCGCGAGCAGACGGCGCGCACGATCGTGCCGCACACGGTCGAGGAGGCCTACGAGGTCGCCGACGCGGCGCTGGCCGGCTCGTCCGAGAAGCTGCTCGACGAGCTTGGTGATCTGCTCTTCCAGGTGTACTTCCTTGCGTTACTGCTGGCGGAAGAGGGTGAGGGCGACCTCGAGCAGGTCGCGTGGGCGGTGCACGAGAAGCTCGTCCGGCGCCACCCGCACGTGTTCGGCGAGGTCGAGGCTCGAACCGCTGGCCGGGTGCGAGCGAACTGGGAGCAGATCAAGTCCGGCGAGGAGGGCCGGGAGGGGATCTTCCACGACGTTCCGGAAGCGCTGCCCGCGTTGCTCTACGCTCGCAAAGTGCAGCGGCGGGCGGCGACGATCGGCTTCGAGTACCCGGACACGGCCGGCGCGCTGGCGGACCTCGACGACGAGGTGCGGGAGCTGAAGGAGGCGCTGGCCTCGGCTCGTGTCGAGGAGGAGGCCGAGCCGGAGGCGCACGTCTTCGAGGAGCTCGGGGACGTTCTCTTTGCGGCGGTCAACGTCGCGCGGCGCTTGAACGTCGATCCGGAGCTCGCGCTGCGGACGATGACGCGGCGCTTCGTCGCTCGAGTCGAGCGCGCGGAGCAGTACGCAGCGGAAGAGGGTCACTCGTTCGCCGAGCTCGCGCTCGAGGAACAGGACCGCTACTTCGACCGCGCCAAGGAGGCGTTCCGGTTCGAGTGAGCTCGATCTCGAGCGTTCACGGTCGCTGGATCCTCGATTCGCGGGGTAACCCGACGGTCGAGGCGGACGTGGTGTTGGAGTCGGGCGCTAAGGGCCGGGCGGCGGTCCCGTCCGGCGCTTCCACGGGGGCACACGAGGCGCTCGAGCTGCGTGACAAGGGCGCGGAGTGGGGCGGCAAGGGCGTCGCGCGGGCGGTCGCGAACGTGAACGGAGAGATCGCCGCGGCCGTGCGCGGGCTCGATCCGGCCGACCAGCGGGCGCTCGACGAGCGGCTGATCGAGCTCGACGGGACGCCGAACAAGGAGCGACTCGGAGCGAACGCGATCCTGGCGGTCTCGCTGGCGGCGGCGAAGGCGGCTGCGGCGGAGGAGGGGGTCTCGCTGTTCCGTTGGCTCGGTGGCGACGGTGCGAAGACGTTGCCGGTGCCGCTGATGAACGTGATCAACGGCGGGGCGCACGCGCAGAACTCGATCGACCTGCAGGAGTTCATGCTCGTGCCCGGGGGCGCGTCGAGCTTTGCCGATGCGCTCCGGATCGGGTCAGAGACGTTCCACGCGCTCGGTGCGCTTCTGCACGAGCGCGGCCTCTCGACCGGCGTCGGCGACGAGGGCGGTTTCGCGCCCGATCTCGGCTCGAGCGAGGAGGCGATCGAGGCCTTGCTCGAGGCGGCGGAGCGGGCTGGCCATCGCGAGCGGGTCGCGGTTGCCCTGGACCCGGCGGCGAGCGAGCTCTTCCGGGACGGCCGCTACGCCTTCGAGGGGCGCGACGTCGACGGCGCCGGGATGGTCTCGTATCTGGAGGAGCTGGCCGGGCGGTTCCCGATCGTCTCGATCGAGGACGGGCTCGCCGAGGATGACTGGGCCACGTGGAAGGCGCTGACCGAGCAGATCGGCGGCAGCGTGCAGCTCATCGGCGACGACATCTTCGTCACGAGCCGCGGCCGCCTGCAGCGCGGGATCGACGAGGGCGTTGCGAACGCGATTCTCGTCAAGGTGAATCAGATCGGGACGCTGACGGAGTCGCTCGACGTGATCGAGCTCGCCCGCTCCAGCGGCTACAGGGTCGTCGTCTCCCACCGCTCGGGTGAGACCGAGGACACGACGATCGCCGACCTCGCGGTGGCAACGAACGCCGGCCAGATCAAGACGGGCTCCCTGTCCCGGACCGACCGCGTGGCGAAGTACAACCAGCTCCTGCGAATCGAGGAGGAGCTGGGTGGGGACGCGGTCTACCCCGGGTGGGACGCATTCGCGGCCCGCCCAGATTGAGACGATTCGGTTTCGTCTCTGTGACCAGCCCGCCTGCTAGCTACTCTCAGAGCGTGGCGGCAGCCACACCCAGACGCACGAAGATCGTGGCCACGATCGGCCCGGCCTCCTGCACGCCCGACCTCCTGGGACAGCTGGTCGAGGCGGGCATGGACGGCGCGCGCCTGAACCTCTCCCACGGCACCCACGACGAGCACCGCGAGCGCGCCCGCCTCGTGCGCGCTACCGAAGCCGAGCTCGGACGGCCGATCGCGCTGATCGCCGACCTGCAAGGCCCGAAGCTCCGGATCGGCGACCTCGACGGCCCCGTCACGCTCACCCGAGGCGAAGACATCCTCGTCGCCGGCGGCGAGACCGGGAACGACGGCGAGCTCCCGGTCAGCCCCGCAGTCATCGGCGAAGTGCTGCAACCGGGGCACGAGGTGCTGATCGACGACGGCCTCGTGCGCCTGCGCGTCGAGGAGGTCCAGGCGGGCCGAGCGCGCTGCGCGGTCGTCTCAGGCGGCATCGTCACGTCGAACAAGGGCGTCAACCTCCCGGGCGTCCCGATTCCGATCCCGTCGCTCACGCGCAAGGACATGGACGACCTGGAGCTCGCGCTCGAGCTCGGTGTCGACTTCGTCGCGCTCTCGTTTGTCCGCTCGGCCGCCGACGTCCGCGACCTACGCGCCCTCCTCGAGCAGGCCGGCTCGCAGGCGCACGTGATCGCCAAGATCGAGAAGGCCGAAGCCGTCGACGCGCTCGTCCCGATACTGCGCGAAACGGACGCGGTCATGGTCGCGCGCGGCGACCTCGGCGTCGAGATCGGCGTCGCGATGGTGCCGCTCATCCAGAAGGGGATCATCGCCGCGGCGCTCGAGCGCGGGAAGCCTGTCATCACGGCGACGCAGATGCTCGAGTCGATGGTGCACCAGGCCGAGCCGACCCGCGCCGAGGCGAGCGACGTCGCGAACGCGGTCCTCGACGGCAGCTCGGCGCTGATGCTGTCCGGCGAGACCGCGATCGGCGAGTACCCGGTCGAGTCGCTCGCGTACATGGACCGAATCGCGAAGGCGGTCGAGCCGAGCCTCGGCTACCGCCACCAGCTGCCGGAGGCGAGCGAGGAGCCGACGGTCGGCCAGGCGATGTCCAACGCCGCCTGCGATGTGGCCGAGACCCTCGGCGCGCAGGCGATCCTCGTGCCGACGTACACCGGCCGGACCGCCTCGGGGGTCGCGCGTCTGCGCCCGCGGCGGCCGATCCTCGGGCTGACGCATCACGACTACGCGCTGCGCCAGATGGCGCTCGAGTGGGGCGTGACGCCGCTGCTGATCCCGGAGAGCGCAGACGTCGAGGACCTCTGGCGGCATTCGCTCGAGACCGCGCGCAAACACGGTCTGGTCGAGGAAGGCGATCGCGTCGTGATCACCGGGGGCACGGCGGTCAACCAACCGGGCACGACGGACCTGATCAAAGTCGCGGTCGCGTAGGAGGAACGAGCCGCGCGGCGAACCCGCTGCCGTGGCTCGGCAACGACCCTCTCGCTCGCGAATCCTGATGCGCCGGCTGGCCGTTGGCGCGATCCTGCTCGTCGCGCTCCTGTACGCGCGACCGCTCCGCAGCTACCTCGGCACGAAGCAGGAGCTCGCCAACCGCACAACCGACGTGCACGCGCTCAAGGCCGAGAAGCGGGAACTCCAGCGTCGGCTCGCAGAGGCGAGCACGCCGCAGGCGCTCGAGCGCGAGGCGCGACGCGTAGGGCTCGTTCGCCCGGGCGAGCGTCTCTTCATCGTGAAGGGAATCTCGAGGTGGGTGCACTCGCGGGCTACGATCCGCCCGGGCGGATGACCGTGCGTGGATGACCGGGAGATCGTCGAGCGGCAGCTGGGCAGGGCCCCGCGCGCGTTCGAGCGCGTAGCGGTCCGCTGCCCCTTCGGTCGCCCTGCGGTGACCGAGCAGGCGCCGTTCGATGCGTCGGGCGAGCCTTTCCCGACGACCTTTTGGCTGACCTGTCCGCAGCTCGTCGCCAAGATCGCCCGGCTCGAAGCGGCGGGCGGCGTCGAACGCTGGAGCCGGCTCGTGGTGGAAGATCCGGGGCTCCGCGAGAGCCTCGAACGCGGGCACGAGGAGCAGCGCCGCCTGCGCCCGGAGCTCCCCGGCGGCATCGGCGGGCAGACCAGAACCGGCGGCCTCAAATGCCTGCACGCGCACGCGGCCTTCGCGCTCGCCCGGCCGGGCTACGCGCTCGGCGAGCGAATCCTCGCCGAAGCCGAGCCGCTCTGGCCGCCCACGGAGTGCTGCACGCCCGGCTAGCATCGGCCGCGATGGCGCCGGCGGCGCTTGAGGCGACGAGACGGGAATGGGAGGAGGGCCACAGGCGCCTGGAGAGCGCGGCCTCCGACCGGCGCCGCTACGCGCTCCTACTCGAGGAGCTCGAGCTGGTACTCGACGAGCTGCGCCGCCGGATCGGGCAGACGTTCACGTTGGAGCAGCTCGCCACCGTCTACCGTGATGCCGACCGCTGGGTGCAGGACGCGCTCGCCGAGCGGGAGCGCGAGGCCGGCTGGCCGGCGCGCATGACCACCGTCCAGGACGCGGCCTTCCACGTGTACTCACGCGGCGCCGTCGACTATCGGCCGTGACGACCGAGCGGCGGCGGCGCAGGCGGCGACACCCGCTCCGCCCGGTGCTGCTCGGCCTCGCCGTGCTCCTCGTCTTCGTCATCGGCATCGCGCTCGGCGAGGCGCTGAGCGACAACCCGCCCTCGCCGAACACGATCACGCAGAGTCGCACGTTCACCCTCCAGCCCGAATCCAGCACGGTCACGGTGACCGCTCCCTAGGGCGTCGACCCCGCTCGGTTAGGAATGCTGAGCTTTGGGTAGATTCGCTTCGCATGGTCCGCGGCGACCTCCAGCGTCTTGCGCCGACAGGTGAGCCGGACTGGCTGACGCTCGGCCAGGCGGCGAAGTACCTCGGCGTCGCCCAGAGCACGATCCGGAAGTGGTCCGACCAGGGCCGCGTCCCGGCCTTCTACACGCCTGGCGGCCACCGCCGCTACAAGCGCGCCGACCTCGACGCGTTCCTCGAGCGCTCGGGCCCGAGCGGCGCGACGAGTGGCGGCGGGCCGGTGGTGCTGATCGTCGACGATGACGAGCGGTTGCGCGAGTACGTCCGCGTGAACCTCGAGATGGAGGGCTACTTCGTCCGCGAGGCCGGCAACGCCGAGGAAGGCCTGCGCGTGCTGGACGAGTCCACTCCCGACCTCGTCCTGCTCGACGTGATGATGCCAGAGGTCGACGGCTGGGAGATGCTGCGCCGCGTCCAGGAGCGGCACGGCGTCGGCTCGATCCCCGTGATCATGTTCAGCGGTAAGGTCGACGAGCAGGCTGCAAGCGAGGCTGCCTCCCGCGGGGCGCAGGGCTTCATCGGGAAGCCGTTCAACCCCCAGCAGCTGATCGACCAGACGAAGCAACTGCTCCCGACCTGATCAGCCTCGACCGCCACCTCGAGCGCTGGGTTGTACACCACCGCATCGGCTGGCTGAACTGGCTCTTCGTTGATCTCTCGCGCATAGGCACCGAGGGCCTCGTCTTCATCGTGGTCGGGTTGGTGCTCGCGATCCTCTGGCGCCGGCCGTGGATCTTGGTGCTCGTTCTCGTCGGCGACCTCGTGGCGGACGGGATCTCGCTCGGCCTGCGCGACTGGATCGATCGCCGGCGGCCGCCGCTCGTCTACCCGGAGCCGAAGCCGCTCGTCGGCGTGCCGCACTCGGGCGCCTTCCCCTCGGGACACGCGTCGACGGCATTCGCGTGCGCAGTGGTGCTCGCGTGGGCCTCCCCGCGCCTGGCCGCGCCCATGTTTGTGCTCGCGGCGGCGATCGCATTCTCGCGCGTCTACGTGGGCGTGCACTGGCCGCTCGACGTGCTCGGCGGCGTACTGCTCGGGGCAATTGTTGGAGGCGTTCTCGTGTTCCTGAGCCGGCGCTGGCGGTTCGGGGCCGGAGGGGACAGTGCTGCATAGCACGGCCCCAGAGAGCACCGGGCCGACAGCGGCGGCAGGCGCGGCCGGAGCCGGGCTCCGCCCGGCGTAGGTCGGGCCGGTCAGGGGCGTGAGGCTAAAGCTCTTCTGATGCTCTCAAGAGCCCGGCGACGATTATGGCAAGAGACGCGAGCAGACTGATCCAGATGCCGATCCCGCGGCCGGCCCCGGGCTGGATCGAGTCGGGGATCGAGATCAGGCGGATCAAGACGAAGATCGTCGCGAGCGAGCCGAGCGCGATGACGACGAGGCTCTCCGGAATGCTCGGCGGCAGCTCGTAACCGGCCTCACGCGCGATCGCGAGCGCGAGCAGCACGAGCCCGATGAAGAAGATCAGCTTGCCGAGCGCGCCTGTGTGCCAGCCGATCACCGAGATCGTTGGCCCCGGCGAGCCCGACCCCGCGTACCAGTCCGTGAACGCGGAGACGGTGAGCACGAGCGCAGCGACCCAGGTCAGCCGGCCGCCGATCGCCCAGAACCCGCCGGAGGGCCGGAGGAAGACCTCCTCCTCCTCGGGCTCGAAAAACGGCTCCTCCTGCTCCGCCGAGTAGGGCTCGGGCGATTCCACGGTGGCAAGTATGGGGGATTCGTCCATTTCGCGCCGCAGCCGTCAGCGTTGGCGAGGCAAAGGCCGCCGGAGCCGGGCTTTGCCCGGCGGGAGGCTCGCAGTGCCTGCACGGATCCGATCCGCCTCCGTATGCCGGCTCCTGAAACCGGTGTCTCGAGCTTGCCGCGCGCAAGGAGGGGGCTCACGGGGGAACCAGGGGTTCCCCCGTGCTATTAGAGACCGAAGAGGCGATGGATCTGATGCCAGATCACGATCGCGAGGCCGATGCTCCCGGCGACGACGATGAACACGACGAGCCAGAAGCGGAACGCCGCGAGACGGCGTTCCAGGGCGCGCTCCTCACGCACGCGTCTGCGCACCCGCTCCCGCCGATAGGCGCGAGCGACTGCGGTCGGGTCGAGCAGCTCCTCCTCGACCTGCTTCCGCTCCGGCAGAGCCACAGGCGGAAGTCTAAATGGCGATACTTCGTGCAGGGCCAGCATGGCTGTAGCCAGGCAGCAGACCGGGACCGCAGAGCTCGACGAGGCGCTCAGCTCGATCGCCGGCCGCGCCGCGGACCTCGCGAAGGCGGACGTCGTGGTCGTGCGGCTGGCGGACGAGCACGGCATGCTCGTCGCGCACGCTGTGCACTCGGTCTCCGAGTCCGTGCGGGCCGAGCTCGAGAGCTCGCGGATCGAGCTGGACGCGCTCTCCGCCGGCGAGGATCCGGAGACCGGCGCGCTGGCCCCGCCGCTGCGGCTCGCGGCCGAGCGTCTCTCCGCTGTTGGCGTGCTTCAACTTCCGGTGCGCGAGAACGGCGCCGTCGTCGGAGCCGTCGAGCTGATGCGCCGGCAGACCGGGTTCGACGAGCGGCAGCGCGAGCTCGCGCGGGCGATCGCGGACGAGGTCGCGCTCGTCCGGCGCGCGTTCTCGCTCTCGGACGCGGCAGGGCTTGCACCCGATCCGTTAGAGCTCGCCGGCGATGCGCTCGCCGCCGCGGCCGACGAGACGCAGGCAGCCGAGCAGGTCGCCGCGCTCGCAGCCGAGGCCACGGGGGCGCACGCTGCGTTTCTCTGGCGCTACGACGGCGACGAGGAAGTGCTGGCGGCCGTCGCAGGGCCCGCCGCCCCCGACACCGCAGCCCGGGCCGTCGCCGCGGCGCATCAGGCCCGACAAGGCCACGATCCGGTCACGGTCGAAACCCTCCCGGACGGCGCGGTTGCAACGCTCCAGCTCGGCGAGCCGCCCATCGGCGCGCTTCAGCTCGTCCTCCACGAGGCTCCGCTGCCCTCGGACCCGATGCTCCCGCGCCTCGCGACTTTCGCTGTCCGCGCCGCCCACATGCTGCGCGTCGCCGAACGGCGGCGCGTCCTCGCCGAGGAGCTCGAGCGCAGCCGCGCGCTCCTGGCGATCGTCGGCCAGGCGATCTCCGAGCTATCCCTCGCGCACACCCTGGACACCGCAGTCGCGCGGGTCTGTGAGCTGCTTTCAGCCGACCGGCTCGCGGTCTACCTGCTCGATTCCGGGCGCCTCGAGACCGCCGCCGAGTGCGGGCTGACCGGGCCGCACGCGCGGATCGGGGAACGCATGCTCGAGCTCGCGTTGGGCCCGGGCCGCGCGCGCGGGCTCGTCTTCGTCCCGGACGCGTCCGACGAGCGGTTGGACGGTGTCCGCGGCGCGGTCGAGGAGCTCGGGATCGAGTCGGTCCTGGGCGTCCCGCTCCGTTCCGGCGACGAGCTCGTCGGCCTCCTCGCCGCCTACCTCGAACGTGGCCGGCCGATGACTGCGAACGAGGAGTCGCTCCTCTTGGCGCTCGCGTCGCAGCTTGCGGTCGCGGTGCAGAACGCGCGCCTGCACGAGGACGTCGAGCGCGAAAAGGAGGAGGCGAAGCGCGAGCGGGACCGCGCCGAAGCCGTCTCCCGCCGGCTGCAGGCGCTCTACGACATCTCGCGCTCGTTCACCGAGAGCCTCTCGCTCAGGCGGACCCTCGATGCGATCGTCGAGTCGATCGTGACCTCGCTCGGTGTGGACGCCGCAGTCCTGCGCACGCCGAACGAGCGAGGCGACTCGCTCGTCCCGGTCGCGACCCACGTGCGTGATGACCGTCTGGCCGAGCCGATCAAGCAGATGTTGTCGTTGCAGCAACCGCTCTCGCCTCGGCGGCCGAGTGTCCACCGCGGCAGCGAGCCGGTCGTCCTCGACGCCGCGCGCGCCCGCGAGCACGGCCCTGCGCACGAGCCGCTGATCCCGTTTCTCGAGAAGGGCTCGAGCGCGGCCGTGATCCCGCTCGTGAGCCCCCGTGACGAGGTCCTCGGGACGCTCACGCTCCTCTCGCTCGACAGCGAGCACGAGATCACGAAGGAGCTCCTCCAGGACGCGCTCTCCATCGCCGGCCCGGCCGCCCTCGCGCTCGACAACGCGCGCCTGCACCAGGAGCGACAGGAGTTCACCGAGACGATGCAGCGCTCCCTGCTTCCCCAGACGAGGCCCGAGCTCGAAGGGCTCGACATCGGCCACGTCTACGCGCCCTCGACGCGGGTGGAGGTCGGCGGCGACGTCTACGACTTCCTCGAGCTGGCCGACGGGCGGCTCGCGGTCGTGCTCGGGGACGTCTCGGGCCACGGGATCGACGCCGCGGCCGACATGGCGATGACGAAGTTCGTCTTCCGCTCGCTCGTCCGCGACCATCCCGAGCCCGGGGATCTGCTCGCAGCCGCGAACGAGGTCGTGCTCGGAGAGGTCGGCGCCGGCCGCTTCGTGACGATGCTTTGCCTGACGATCGACCCGAGGAGCGGCGAGCTCGCGTGCGCGTCGGCCGGCCATCCGCCTCCTCGGCTCTTGACCCCGGGCCGCGGGCCGGAGCAGGTATCCGTCTCGGGGCTCGCGCTCGGCGTCGAGAGCGGCCAAAGGTACGAGACGACGCGGCTGCGGCTCGAGCCGGGAACGGCAGCCGTCCTCTTCACGGACGGCCTGCTCGAGGCCCGGCGCGACGGCGAGCTCTACGGCGAGCACCGGCTCGACCGGGCGCTCGAGCGGCACGCCGAGCTCGACGCCCCGGAGCTGGCGCGTGCGCTCGTCGAAGACTGCCACGCCTTCGCGCCCGACCTCCACGACGACCTCGCGGTCGTCGTCCTGAAGCGCACGTGATCGACCTCCGGCGCCGCGACGGGCGCATGCTGCGGATCGGCCACCGCGGCGCGGCCGCGCTCGCACCTGAGAACACGATCGCCTCGCTCGCGCTTGCCGTGGAGCTCGACTGCGACCTCGTCGAGTTCGATGTGATCGAGCTGGACGATGCGCTCGTCTTGGCGCACTCGCCCGAGGAACTGCCGCCCGAGCCGGCGACCCTCGACGAAGCGCTCGCCTTCCTGGCGCCGACCGGCCGCGGCATCCACGTCGACCTGAAGACGCCGGGAACGGAGGCTGCGATCGCGCAGGCCCTGCGCCGGCACGACGTCGTCGGGTGCTCGCTCGTCAGCTCGTTCCGCCCAGCGAGCCTGCGTGCGCTCGCCCTAGAGGAGGACTTGGGCCGGGGACTGACCTACCCGGACGACCGCCATGGGATCAGCACCAGGCGCCTGCTCGCCGGGCTCCTCCGGCCGGGGCTCGCTGTCATGCGCACGATGCTCGCCGGGAGAATCGCCCGCATGCTCGCGGGCGCCCAGGCGACGGCGGCCGTGCTGCACGTGCAAGTGGTCAGCGGTGCAGTCGTGGCGCGCTGCCACGCGCTGGGGATCCCGGTGCTCGCCTGGACTGCGGTTTCGGCCAAACAGGTGAGCGCGCTCCACAGACTCGGCGTCGACGCGGTGATCGTGGACGATCCGCGCATCTTCGGGAGCTAGACTCTTCGCCGCAGTGAAGCGGGTCATCCTTGCGGTCTTGTTCGTCCTCGGCCTCGCGGCCGCGGGCGGCGTTTCGGCTGGCGTCGGCTCGACGACGACGTCGACCGGGACGACGACCGACCCGCAGGTGATCGCCGCCGGAGTGACGATCGGAGGGGTTGCGGTCGGCGGGATGACCGCGGATGAGGCCGACGCGGCAGTGACGGATGCGTTCGAGCAGCCGCTACAGCTGCTCGTCCTGCGCCACAAGCTCTTCGTCAAGCCCGCGCGCCTCGGCACGACCGCGCTCGTGCGGGACGCGGTCAACCGTGCGGTCACCTCGCCGCCCGACACGCCGCTCAAGCTCCGCGTGCGGCTGAGCCGGCCGAAGGCGCAGGCGTACGTCGACTCGCTCGCAAAGCACTTCGACCAAAAGCCGGCGGACGCGCAGCTCGTGCTCCGGAATCTCCGGCCGATGGTCACCCGTGCGCATCCCGGCCTCGCGCTACGTCGCCTGCCGTCGCTGAGCGCCATCTTCACGGCCTTGGTCGACAACTCGCGCGCGCGGCTGCGCCTGCAGTTCCGCGCCCTCGCGCCGCGGGTCACGCCGCGCGACGTCGGGCCTGTGATCGTGATCCACCGCGGCTCGAACCGGCTCTACCTCTACAACGGCATGCGCCTCTGGCGCGTCTTCGGGGTGGCCACGGGGCAGTCGGCGTACCCGACCCCGCTCGGCCGCTGGTCGGTCGTCGTCAAGTGGCGCAACCCCTGGTGGTACCCGCCGAAGTCGCCGTGGGCGCAAGGCGCGAAGCCGATCCCGCCGGGCCCGGGCAACCCGCTCGGCACGCGCTGGATGGGCCTCTCGGCATCTGGCGTCGGGATCCACGGGACCCCCGACGACACATCGATCGGCTACTCGGCCTCGCACGGCTGCATCCGGATGCACATCCCGGACGCGGAGTGGCTCTTCAACCACGTTCGCATCGGGACGACGGTCTTTATCGTCTCGGCATGAGCGCACGCGTAAGGCTCGGTGCGCAGGCTCTCGCGGTTGGGCTCGTGCTCGCGCTGCTCGCGCTTCTGATCTGGAAGGTCGCCCACGACAGCGGCGGCGGCGTCGCGTCGAAGATCGACGCGGGCAAGATCACGGCCGCTCCCCAGTTCGCGCTCGGCCGGCTCGACGGTTCGGGCAGGCTGGAGCTCGCGTCGCTCCGCGGCAAGCCGGTCGTGCTCAACTTCTGGGCGTCCTGGTGCTATCCGTGCAACCAGGAGGCGGGAACGCTCGAGGCCGCGTCACATCAGTGGGCCGGGAAGGCGACCGTCGTCGGCGTCGACGTTCGGGATGCGACAGGCGACGCGCGAACGTTCCTGCGCCAGCACAAG
>VAXD01000167.1 GCA_005884155.1 Actinomycetota bacterium
CGCGAGAGGTCGCGCTCGTCGGGAGCGCGGTTGTACTGGCGCGGATGATCGGCGTGTTCGTTCTTCCGGTTGCGCTGGCGGCGGGAATCGCGTTGCAGCTGACCGTCCCCGGCAACTTCGAGGTGCCGTTCCGCCACGTCCACGTGGCCCCCGCTTGGCTGACGTGGTGGTCGTTCGCCGCCGCCGGTGTCGTGCTGGTCGTCGGCGCCGTCGCCGGGAGGTGGCTGCCACACGCCGAGCGGACGGGGCCGCTGGCGGCGCTCGCGGTCGCGCTCTTCGTCCTGCCGGTGGCCGTGCACGGCTACTCGCACTGGAGCACTCGCACGGGCGCACGCAAGCCGTTGCCGACGGCGCTCGTCCAGGCGCTGCGCTCGCGGATCCCGAAAGGCGCGGTGGTCTTCAGCGACGCGCTGACGTCCTACCAGCTCGCCGCGGCGCTTCCGGTCTACGTCAACGCGACCCCGCCGATCCACAGCAGCGACACGAAGGCAAACCATCCCGCGGCACGCGTCCACGACGAGATCCGCTTCTTCCGCAACCGCGGCCCGATCTCGCTGCTGCACCGCTACGGCGCCTCCTGGCTGCGCGTCGACCGCAAGCGCGCGCCCCACGCGCGCTTCCAGCTGCCGCAGGCATACGCGAACGGGCGGTACGTTCTCTACCGAGTCCCGTGAAAGTCCTGCTCGTGACGATGTACTTCCCGCCCGCCGGCGGGGGTGGGGTGCAGCGGCCGCTGAAGATCGCGACGCACCTGCCCGCGCTCGGCATCGAGACGCACGTCCTCGCACCGGACGACCCGAAGTGGCTGCACCGAGACGACGAGCTCGTCCCGCCGACGCAGGCCTTCGTCCACCGCGCGCGCTACCTCGGGCCGAAGGCGCGGCTGCCGTCCGAGGAGCTGCACGGGCTCGAGGGCGGTGAGAAGCTGCTGGCGCAGGCGAAGCTCGCCTACCGCCGCGCGCTGCTCCCCGATGCGAGCGTCACCTGGATGCCGACCGCAGTTCCGGCAGCGATTCGGATCGTGCGCAACGAGGGCATCGACGCCGTGATCACGACGAGCCCGCCGTACTCGATGAACCTGATCGGCGCGTCGGTCAAGCGGCTGACGGGGATCCCGTGGGTCGCCGATCTCCGCGACGCCGTGCTCGGCAATGCC
The DNA here is from genome assembly GCA_005884155.1 of Actinomycetota bacterium. Classification (GTDB taxonomy): domain Bacteria; phylum Actinomycetota; class Thermoleophilia; order Gaiellales; family Gaiellaceae; genus AC-32. Next base: position 1,157 of record VAXD01000167.1, read on the forward strand.
GACCGCCGCTTCGACAAGACGTCGGTGCGCGCAAAGGAGAAGACGCTCGAGAGCGTGGTGAAGCTGATCGCGCGCTCGGCCGACGGCGTCGTCGCCGTGTCCGACCCGATTGCCGACGAGGTGCGCCGCTTCGACCCGTCCGGCGAGGTGCGCGTTATCCCGAACGGCTGTGACTTCGACGACTTTGCCGGACTCGAGTACCAGGCCGGCGAACGCTTCCGGATCACGCACACCGGCAGCTTCTTCGGGCAGCGCAACCCGCGCGCGTTCCTGTCCGCGCTCGCATCGACTGGGCTCGAGGACGTGGTCGCGCGCTTCGTCGGCGACTTCCGTTCGGCCGACCGCGAGTGGGTCGAGACGCTCGGCCTCGGCGACCGGCTCGAGCTCTTGCCGTACGTCCCGCACCGTCGCGCGCTGGAGCTGCAGCGCGACTCCGAGGCGAACCTGCTCCTGCTCCCGGAGGCGGCGGGCCGCGGGCGGGTCGTCCCGAGCGGGAAGATCTTCGAGTACCTCGCCGCCGAGCGGCCGATCCTCGCCGCGGTCCCGCCGGATGGGGCCGCCGCCGAGCTCGTGCGCGAGACCGGCGCCGGGATCGTGGTCGCGCCGGACGACGAGCGCGGCCTGCGCGAGGCGCTGCTGGGCCTGCACGCCCGCTGGCGCGCCGGGCGGCTGTCGAACGGCTACCTCACGGACGAGCTGCGACGGCGGCTCTCCCGCAAGACGCGGGTCGAGGAGCTGGCGAAGCTGCTGGAGGAGGTCGCGTGAAGCGAGAGAGCCCGCTCGTCCCGTTTTTCTTCTTTGCGGCCGTCTTCTGCGCGACGTTCGAGAAGGTGCAGTGGCAGGTCGCCGGCTCGGTCTTTCTCGCAGACCTGACCGCCACCGCGTTTCTCATCGCGTTCGCGCTCGACCGCCTCGGCCGCAGGCGCGGCCGGATCCCGCGGACGGCTGCGATCCTGCTCGTCTTCCTCGGCGCGTTCCTGCTCGTCTACCTGATCGGCTTCTTCAACCTCGAGACGACGCAGGCGCTCGACCAGTTCGGCAAGGGGATCACGAAGTGGCTGCTCCACTTCGCGTTCCTGATCGTCGGCGTCGTCTACCTGACCGGCCACTCGATGCGCTTCTACTGGCGGACACTCGGCTGGTTTCTCGGCGGGATCGTCTGCAACGCGGGCTACGGGATCCTGCAGCTGCTGATGGCACAGTCGGGGCACAACCTCGACTCGCTCTTCCTCAAGCCGCTGACGCACGGCGCGAGCCAGATCAACGTCTACGGCGCGGTCAACGGCGCGAACGTCTACCGGCCGAACGCGCTGACCGGCGACCCGAACCACCTCGGCATCGCGCTCCTGATGCCGCTTCTGATCCTGTCGCCGCTCTACCTGCGGCTCGAGCGGTCGAACCCGTGGCGGCGCAGGCTCGCCGTGCTGATCGCCTTTTGTCTGCTCGTGGAGCTCGCGACGCTTTCCCGCTCGGGCGCCTTGGGCCTGGTCGTCGGCGCGCTCGTGCTGCTCGTCCCGTACCGGCACCTGTTCTTCTCGCGGCTCGCGCTGCTGCCGCTCGGCCTCGTCCTGATCCCGGTCGCGGCGGTGGTCTACCGGCGGCGGCACTTCTTCGGCGTGGTGCTGCACTCGCGTCTCTCGCACGGCACCGGGGCGAGCACCCACCTCGACGTCTACCGGTTCGTCCCGCAGATCCTGCACATGCACCCGTTCTTCGGGCTCGGCTTCAACAACTTCTCGGTGTACTACGAGTTCGTCACCGGCAAGACGAACTGGGGGCCGCACTCGTACTACTTCGCGTTGCTGGTGGAGGGCGGCCTGGTCGGGACCGCGCTGTTCGCGGCCTTTCTCTGGTACCAGTTCGCGCGGTTGGGCGCCGCGCGGCGGCTGGGTCGCGCGCTGGCGGCGGCGCGTGATCCGCTGGCGGCGCGCGTGCGGCCGCTGGCGTGGGGGCTGACGGCGGCGCTCGTCGGGACGATGGCCGCGAACATCTTCTACTTGACGATGTCGTTCCTCTACTTCTACGTCTTCGCGATGCTCGTCCTCGTGACGCCGAGCGTGTTCGCGCGGAGATGAAGGTGCTCGTGTTGACGACGTCCTACCCGCGCTACGAGGGCGACTCGACG
>VAXD01000168.1 GCA_005884155.1 Actinomycetota bacterium
TGATCTGCCGGCTGCACGGCGAGTCGCCCGAGATCGAGGTGCGCCTGACGAAGAAGGGCGCCGGTGTGGTCAAGGCGTCCGACATCGAGGCGCCGGCCGAGCTCGAGATCCTCAACCCGGATCTCGAGCTCGCGAACCTCTCCGACAAGGGCAAGCTCGAGATCACGCTCACGATCGGACGCGGCCGTGGCTACGTTCCGGCCGAGCTCAACCGCGGGCCCGAGCACACGATCGGTGTGATCCCGATCGACTCGATCTTCTCGCCGGCGCGCCGCGTCTCGTACGACGTCGAGGCCGCCCGCGTGGGGCAGCGCACGGACTACGACAAGCTGCGCATCGACGTCACCACTGACGGCTCGATCGACCCACGCGAGTCGATCGGCCAGGCGGCGGAGATCCTGATCCGCCAGCTCGCGATCTTCACCGACATCGACCGGATCGAGGGCTTCGGAGAGGCCGCCGCGGCTGAGGCCCAGGCCGAGCCTGCGCTCGCGCACGGGATGGAGAACTTCCCGATCGAGGAGCTCGAGCTCGGAGTTCGCTCCTACAACTGCCTCAAGCGCGTCGGGATCGAGACAATTGGTGACCTCGTCACCAAGACCGAGAACGAGCTCGCCGCGATCCCGAACTTCGGCAAGAAGTCGATCGAAGAGGTCAAGGAGACGCTCGCGACGCACGGCCTGAACCTCCGGGGCGAGGACGGCCCCGCGGCGTGAGGCACCGCAAGTCCGGCAGGAAGCTCGGTCGCGACGCCTCGCACCGGAAGGCGCTCTACGCCAATCTGACGAGCGCGCTGATCGAGCACGGCCGGATCAAGACGACCGCCGCAAAGGCGAAGGAAGTCCGGCCCGTCGCCGAGCAGATGATCACGCTGGGCCGGCGTGGCGGTGTGCACGCGCGGCGCCAGGCGCTGAAGCTCCTGCGCTCACAGGACGTCGTGCACAAGCTCTTCAGCGAGGTCGGCCCTCGCTTCGTCGACCGGCCGGGCGGCTACTCGCGCATCGTCCGGATCGGCCCGCGCCAGGGAGACGCTGCCGAGATGGTCTACCTCGAGCTCGTCGACCACGTCGCGGAGCCGCGGCAGCCGCGGCGCAGGCGTGAGCCAGAGCCGGACGTCGAGCCGGAGCCCGTGGAAGAGCAGGCCGAAGAAGAGCCTGCGGAAGCCTAAGCGCTTCCGAGCGCAGCGCTGACGCCGACGATGGCGGCGCCGCCGAGCGTGACCGACGCGAACGAGCGGGCGAAGCTCGTCTCGAAGAAACGCCAGCGCAGCCAGGCGAGCGCGAGCAGCTCGAATGCAACCACGCCGATCGCTACGGACAGCGCAACGTGGTACGAGGAGATCAGGAACGGCAAGGTGTGCAGGATGCCGCCGAGGAAGGTCCCGACGCCGGTGATCGACCCGCGCACGAACGGATTGCCTCGACCGGTGAGCTCGCCGGTGTCGGACAGGCCTTCCGAGAACGCCATGCTGATGCCGGCGCCGATCGCCGTCGCCACTCCGGCGATGAACGCGTTGAACGTGTTGTGCGTGTGCAGCACGATCGCGAAGATCGGCGCCAGGGTCGAGAGCGACCCGTCGATCAGCCCGGTCATCGCCGGCTGGACGCGCTGCAGGAGGAAGACGTGGCGGTCGGTCACGGGTTAGATTATAACAAACCAGTCGCAAGTCGCCATAACATAAGGCACGCCTTACAAACGAAGTGAGGGCCGCCTGACGTGCGCCTGAGGCTAACGCTCGAGTACGACGGCACCGGCTTCCGCGGCTGGGCGGCGCAGCCCGGTCTTCGCACGGTGGAGGGTGTTCTGCGCGAGGCGCTCGAGCGCGTCTTTCCGAGCTGGTCGGAGCTCGCGATCGCGGGTCGGACCGACACCGGCGTCCATGCGCTCGCCAACGTCGCCTCTGTCGCGGTCGATGGCGGACCGCCCGCCGAGCGGGCCGCCGACGCGTTGAACGCCGTGCTGCCCGACGACGTCGCGGTCGCGGAGTCCGCCGAGGCCGAGCCCGGCTTTCACGCCCGCCGCGCCGCCCGGGCCCGCAGCTACCGCTACAGCGTCTACCGCCGCCGGACGCGCTCGTCGTTCGAGGCGCGCCGCTCCTGGTGGTACCCGCACCCGCTTGACGAGGAGCGCCTCGCCGAGTCGGCCGACCTGCTCCTCGGCGAGCACGACTTCCGCGCCTTCACGCCGACCGAGACACAACACCAGGTCTTCGTCCGCGTCGTCGAGTCGTGCGGCTGGCACCGTCGCGGCGAAGCGCTCGAGCTCGAGATCACGGCTAACTCGTTTCTTCGCCACATGGTGCGGACGCTGGTCGGGACGATGCTGGAGCAATCACCGGAGGAGCTTGCGCGGCTGCTCGAGGGCGCCACGCGCAGCGAGGCCGGTACGACCGCCCCGCCGTGGGGCCTCTATTTGGTTTCCGTCCGCTACTAGCTAGCTCGCTAGGATCGACGCGGTGGCAACGCGGACGCAGAAAGACGGTCAGTAGCGGCTCGATGAGCTGCGCGAGCAGGCACCTCTACCGCTACCACGTTCTCGACGAGCCGGAGGTCTCGGACGCCGAGTACGACCGGCTCTTCGACGAGCTGAAGGCGCTCGAGGAGGAGCATCCCGACCTGATCACGCCGGACTCGCCGACGCAGCGTGTCGGCGCGCCGCCGAGCGACCGTTTCCGCAAGGTGGAGCACCTGACGCCGATGGGCTCGCTCGAGAAGGTGACCGACGACGAGAGCCTCTTCAAGTGGGCTGACGACCTGCGCAAGCGCCTCGACTCCGACGAGCCGGTGGCTTACGTGCTCGAGCCGAAGATCGACGGGCTGGCGGTCAACCTGACGTACGAGAACGGCCTTCTTACGCGCGGCGCCACGCGCGGCGACGGCGTGCAGGGCGAGGACGTCACCGTCAACCTGCGCACGATCCCGTCGATCCCGCTGCGGATGCACGGAGACGACGCGCCGTCCGTCGTCGAGGCCCGCGGCGAGGTCTACATGCCGCTCTCCGGCTTCCGCGAGCTGAACGAGCGGATCGCCGAGCTTGGTCAGAAGCTCGCGCCGAACCCGCGCAATGCCGCCGCCGGGTCGCTCCGCCAGAAGGACTCGTCGATCACCGCCTCGCGGCCGCTGGCGATCTGGGCCTATGGGCTCGGCCTCGCCGAGGGGCTCGCGCTCGAGACGCACTGGGACGAGCTCGAGTGGCTGCGCGAGCACGGCTTCCGGACGAACCCATTCGCGGAGCGCCTGGAGACGATCGAAGAGGTCGCGAAACGCTGCACCGACTGGGAGCGCCGCCGCGCGGAGCTCGACTACGAGATCGACGGGATCGTGATCAAGGTCGATTCGCTCGAGCAGCAGCGGATCCTCGGCGCGCTCCACTCGAGGCCGCGCTGGGCGCGCGCGTTCAAGTGGGCCCCGATGACCGCGCAGACGAAGCTGCTGAAGATCGCGATCCGGGTGGGGCGGACCGGCGCCCTGAATCCCTGGGCGATGCTCGAGCCGGTGCAGGTCGGCGGCGTCACCGTCTCACGCGCGACGCTGCACAACGAGGAGGACATCAACCGCAAGGACATCCGCGAGGGCGACCTCGTGATCGTCCAGCGAGCCGGCGACGTGATCCCGCAGATCGTCGGGCCGGCGGGTCGCCACGCGAAGGGCACCAAGCCCTTCCGAATGCCGAAAAAGTGCCCGCTTTGCGGGGCAAACATCGTCAAGCCGGAAGGCGAAGCGATGCATCGCTGCCCGAACCGCGCCTGCCCGTCGCGCGGGCTCGAGACGCTGATCAACTGGGTCCAGGGGCCGGCCGACATCGAGGGCGTCGGTGAGCAGCTGATGCGCCGGCTCTGGGAGCTCGGCCTCGTCCGCTCGCTGCCGGGCCTCTACCGCCTGACCAAGGAGCAGCTGCTCGAGCTGGACGGCTTTGCCGACAAGAGCGCGTCGAGCGCGATCGAGGCGATCGAGCACTCCAAGCGCACACCTTTCTCGCGCGTCCTGCTCGGGCTGAACATCCCCGATGTCGGCTGGGTCACCGCTCAGAGCCTTGCACGGCATTTCGGCTCGGTCGACAAGCTCGCCGCGGCCACGCAAGAGGAGATCGTGGAGGTCGAAGGGATCGGGCCGGAGCGAGCCGAGGCGATCGCGGAGTGGTTCTCGGATGAGGAGAACCGCAGGCTTGTCGAAGAGCTGAAGGCGCTCGGGCTCCGCTTCGAGGCCGGCGCGGAGGAGCGGCCGGTCGAAGGCCCGCTGACCGGATCGACCTACGTCATCACCGGGACACTGGAGAGCTTCAGCCGCGACGAGGCGCGCCAGGCGCTCGAGGCGAAGGGCGCCAAGGTTGGGGACTCAGTCTCGAAGAAGACGGCGGGCGTGGTCGCCGGCGAGAGCCCGGGATCGAAGCTCGCGAAGGCGGAGCAGCTCGGTGTGCCGGTGCTCGACGAGGCGGCGCTGAAGGATCTACTGGCCGGCTAGTACGGTCGCGAAGCGGTCCTGCGCGCGGCGCGCCCAGGTCCAGGAGACCGGGCTCCCGTTCTGGACGACCGAGAAGACGTAGCGCCGCCTGACGTAGCCGGAGAGCGCCGACGACTGCTCCGTCGAGCCGGTCTTCGCGACGACGTTCCCGCGGGCGGGCAAGCGGCGCATGCGGTCGTGGAGCGTTCCACTCAGGCCGGCGACAGGCAGCGCGGCGAAGAAGACGGGTCTGATGTCGGGATCGGTCCACGCGGCGCGCAGCACGCCGGTCAGCTCTCGGACGGTAACGCGGTCGAGCAGCGAAAGGCCCGAGCCGTCCGCGATTCGCACCCCCGTCAGCGGCACACCGGCGGTCGTGAGCACCTGCGCGACGTAGGCCGCCCCGGAGGCCGTCGTCCCGGGGGTGGCGAGGAGCGTCCCGAGCTGCTTGAGCAGGAGCTCGGCGGTGAAGTTGTCGCTCTCGCGGTCCATCCAGCGGAGAATCGTCGCGAGCGGGGGCGACTCGATCGACGCGAGCGGCAGGTTCCCGCCGCGGTCGACACCTGTGCCTGCGCCGCCGACCACGTAGACGCCTGCCCGTCGCAGCGCCGAGCGGAAGAGCAGCGCCGCGGAGAGCGCGGGGTTACGGGAGATGCGCCCGCCGTAGCGGGCCCGGTCGACCGTCAGCGCGGAGAGCGGGGGCGACTCGTTGACGTAGAACGAGCTCTTCCAACCGGGCGCAGTTCGCCGCGCGTCGAAGAACGACTCGTCCCCGAGGACGCCTCCCGTCACGCGCGTGATCCCGAACGCCCGGACCTGACGTGCGAGGAGCGTCAGACTGCGGCTCGACAACGTCGGATCGCCCTGTCCCACGAGCAAGAGGCTGCCGCGCCAGACGCTCCCGTCCTGCTCGCCGCGCCCGACGACGTCCGTCGAGATCCGGAATTGCGCCCCGAGGCCGGCGAGCGCTGCGTACGTGACCGCGAGCTTCTCGTTCGACGCAGGCGCCAGCGAGAGCGCCTCGTGCTCGGAAAAGAGGGTCGTGCCGGTCTGGAGGTCGTACACGAGCGCCGCCGTGCGCGTCTGCGAGACGTGCGGCACGGCGAGCGCCTTCTGGAGCCGCTTTTCGAGGGGCGTGCCCTGCGCGCCGGCGGTCGCAGCGACTGCGAGCGCGGCAACGAGAACGATCGGCAGGCGGCGTCCCACGACCCACCATTGTTCGCGGGCCGCGCACGAGCGTCAAGCGTGGGCCGCCCGGTCCGCGGCGATAGGCCGAGCGGCCCTTGTACAGGCGCCTGCGGCAGCCCGATAATCCGCGGACTGTGGCGTACGAGAGCATGCCGGCTTTGTTCGAGCAGATCGACGAGCTGCTCGCCGAGCCCGCCTCGCCCGAGCCGGCGGAGCTCGCGCGGCTCGAGCGAACCCTCACGGACGGGTACGCGCACGCGCTCTCGCTCGAGGCCGAGCAGCTCCGCCTGCAGCGGCGGATGACCGAGCTCGCGGGTGAGCTGCGCGACGGCAACCGGG
>VAXD01000169.1 GCA_005884155.1 Actinomycetota bacterium
CCGCTCCCTGACCCTCGCGAAATCCAGGTCGAAGATGGCCCATGAGCCGTCTGACAGTTCTCCCGCGTTGCCCAATTTGTAGTCCCCATGAATCGGAGCGCATGGCAGTTCGACCTCCTTCCGGAGCTTGGAGAGCTCGCCGGTCAGTTGGCGCATCCGATGCACGACCGGCTCGCTGCGGGGTCCGAGCCTGCGGCGTGTGAAGCCGACCGAGTAACGCAGTTGGCCGAAGGTTCTGTGGTCGTCGAGGGGTTCGCGCAGACCGGGCTCCCAGACTGCTTTGAATGCAGTGTGAATGCATCCGAGCTCCTCGAATAGGCGGACGAAGGAGTCCTCGCCCGCCCGTGGCTGGACGTGATCGATGAACTCCTCAAGCTCAGCCCAACGATCAGCGACCCTCAGGAGGTCAGAGCCGGAAATCGGAATCGGCCGAGCGACGCGGACTTGCGTCCGCTGGAGCCGCTCCCGCAAGCGCCGCAGTCCCGCGACCCGGCCGCGGCGGACCCAGGGCCTATGAACCCGAAGGACAACCGGCGGCTCAGCGTCTATCCGCAGGTTGAGGTTGAACGCACCGCCGATGTCTGCCCATCCGGCCCCTCGCGCGACGCGGGCGATCAGGGCCGAGACGGCCGGATCATCTGGGCTGGCTCTAGGTCCAAACCAGCGCGGCAAGGCAGGGTGAGAGGTCGAGGCTTCGATTCCGGTCATGGCAATGGCCCACCAGCGCACCCGACGAAGGGTCCGCCCGGCGAACCCATCCTCCTCGACGCGGGTCGATCGTGCCACGCATATGCCGTTCAGGAACGCTCGCGAACGCGCCCAACGCGCCTTCTCGCTCGACGATCAGCCGCACAAAATCTGCCGTTCTGCGCCGCCCGACACTCTCCGAACGCTCGGGTGGGCGACCGTGATTGTCACTAGAAGCAGAAGGGCCGGCTTGGCCGGCCCTTCCGTGAAGCCTGAGGTCGCGTGAAGTGCGGCCTCGAAGCCTCTTACATCATCCCGCCCATGTCCGGCATGCCGGCGCCGGCGCCGACCGGGTTCTTCTCCGGCGGCTCGGCGACGATTGCCTCGGTGGTGAGGATGTTCTTCGCGATCGACGCGGCGTTCTGCAGCGCCAGCCGTGTGACCTTGGTCGGGTCGATGATCCCGCTGACAACGAGGTCCTCGACCTCCCCGGTCTCGACGTTGAGGCCGTGGCCGGCCTTCGCGTCGCGGACGCTGCCGACGACGACCGAGCCCTCGAGGCCCGCGTTCTCGGCGAGCTGCCGGAGCGGCTCCTCCAGCGCGCGCCGGATGATCGCGGAGCCCGTCCGCTCGTCATCCACGGTCAAGTCGGCCTTGATCGACGCGGCCGCGTTCAGGAGCGCGACACCGCCGCCGGGGACGATGCCCTCCTCGAGCGCAGCGCGCGTCGCCTCGAGCGCGTCCTCGACGCGGTGCTTCTTCTCCTTCATCTCGGTCTCGGTCGAAGCGCCGACCTTGACCACCGCGACGCCGCCGGCCAGCTTCGCGAGCCGCTCCTGGAGCTTCTCGCGATCGAAGTCCGAGTCGGTGTTCTCGATCTCGGTCTTCAGCTGCTTGATGCGGCCCTTGATCGCGTCGGAGTCGCCGGCACCGTCGATGATCGTCGTCGAGTCCTTGTCGATCACGACGCGGCGGGCCTTGCCGAGCTGCGAGAGCTTCGTGTTCTCGAGCTTGAGGCCCATCTCCTCGGTGATCACCTCGGCGCCGCTGAGGATCGCGATGTCCTCGAGCATGCGCTTGCGGCGGTCGCCGAAGCCGGGGGCCTTGACCGCGACGGCCTGGAAGGTGCCGCGGAGCTTGTTGACCACGATCGTCGCGAGCGACTCGCCCTCGACGTCCTCGGCCACGATCAGCAGCGGCCGGCCGGACTGGATCACCTGCTCGAGGATGGGTAGGAGGTCCTTGACGGCGCCGATCTTCTGGTTCGCGACCAGAATGTACGGCTCCTCGAGGACGGCCTCCATGCGCTCGGCGTCGGTGATCATGTACGGCGAGAGGTAGCCCTTGTCGAACTGCATGCCCTCGGTGAACTCGAGCTCGAGCCCGAGGGTCTGGCCCTCCTCGACGTTGACGACGCCGTCCTTGCCGACCTTCTCGATCGCGTCGGAGATGACGTCGCCGATCTCGCGCTCACGCGAAGAGATCGTGGCGACCCGGGCGATGTCCTCCTTGCCCGAGATCTCCTTCGACTGCTTCTGCAGGTTCTCGACGACCGAGTCGACGGCCTGCTCGATGCCGCGCTTGAGCGCCATCGGGTTCGCGCCCGCGGCGACGTTCTTGAGGCCCTCGCGGACGATCGCCTGAGCGAGGATCGTCGCGGTGGTCGTGCCGTCGCCGGCCTTGTCGTTGGTCTCGGTCGCAACCTCGCGGACGAGCTGCGCGCCCTGGTTCTCGAACACGTCCTCGACCTCGATCTCACGGGCGATGGTGACGCCGTCGTTCGTGATCGTCGGCGCGCCGAACTTCTTGTCGAGCACCACGTAGCGGCCCTTCGGCCCCAGGGTGACCTTGACCGCGTCGGCGAGGATGTTCACGCCGCGCTCGAGCGAGCGCCGTGCGTCCTCGCTGAACTTCAGCTCCTTGTGTGACATTCAGTTACCTCCGTCTCCGGCTAGGCGCTCGCGCCTGCCAGCTCCTTCTTCTTGGTCTTCTTGGCGCCGGTGCCGGCGACCTTGGCGAGCACATCCGACTCGCGCAGGATCAGAACCTCGTCGACGCCGAGCTTGATCTCCGTGCCGCCGTACTTGGAGAAGATGATCTCGTCGCCCTCGGCGACCTCCATCGGCACGAGCTCGCCCTTGTCGTTGCGAGAGCCGGGGCCGACCGCGAGCACGCGGCCGCGCTGCGGCTTCTCCTTGGCGGTGTCCGGAAGGACGATTCCGCTGACAGTCGTCTCCTCGTCTTCGAGGGCCTCGACGATCAGGCGGTCGCCCAGCGGCTGCAAATCCATCCAGCCTCCTCCTTCGTGTGACTTTGTGACAGCTGCTGGCACTCTACGGGTCTGAGTGCCAGGGGCATGATAACGGCTCCGGGCCTAGCCGCGCAACGCTTCGAGCCCTGGAAAGCAACCGTCTGTTAGAAAGGTGTTTGTGCGCAGGGAGTTCTCCGCCGGTGGCGTCGTCGTTCGTCGGCTGCGCGGCGAGTGGAAGATGGCCGCGATCCGCCCTGCCGGGAAGAAGCCCGGCGTGTGGGCACTGCCGAAGGGGAACATCGGGGCCGGCGAGAAGCCCGACGCGACCGCGTTGCGGGAGGTGACCGAGGAGACCGGCGTGGAGGCGCGGCTCGTCGAGAAGCTCGGCGACGTGCGCTACGTCTACACGTGGGACGGCGAGCGGATCTTCAAGGTCGTGAGCTTCTACCTGCTCCGCTACTCACGCGGCCGGCTCGGTGATCTCGCGCCCGAGACGGCCCACGAGGTCGACGAAGCCAGCTGGCTGCCACTCGAGGAGGCGCCGCGTCTGCTCGCCTACGGTGGTGAGCGCGAGATGGCCGAGAAGGCGATCGCGGCGGTGAG
>VAXD01000171.1:0-3541 GCA_005884155.1 Actinomycetota bacterium
CTCTAGGTCTACTACCTCTCGTACCAGCCCTCCAGGAAGGCGCGTCCAAGAGTGCCGTTGAATAGGTTGAACATAAGCAATGCGGGCGTCGCTTCCTTGTCAATCTCGACCCTCTCAGCCTCGAGGGCGAGGGCGGCGAAGATGTAGCGGTGCCTGCCGTGGCCTTCCGGCGGCCCGGCACCGACGTAGCGCGCCATCCTGGCGTCGTTTTTGAGCTGAAAAGCGCCCTCCGGGAGCCCAGAGCCGGACTCGTCGCCAGCGCCCGCAGGCAGCTCGGTGACATTGCCGGGAATGTTGACTACGGCCCAGTGCCAGAAGCCGGTGACGGTGGGCGCTTCGGGGTCGCACATAGTGACCACGAAGCTCTGCGTTCCCGACGGGAAGCCGCTCCAGGAGAGCTGCGGGGAAACGTCCTGGCCGTTGGCGCCGAAAATGCCGCTGACCTGCGGCATCGCCAGCTTCTCGCCCTCCTTCAGATCGCTGCTGGTCAGTGAGAATGAGGCCGCTGGGGGCAGGTTGTCGTACGGGTTCCAGCTCATTTGGCTTCTCCTGTTTATTGAAATCCCTTCTCCTTACCTCCGGAACGGCCATCGCGCCCCGACGACGAGCAAGGTTCCGCCAACCCTCCTAGACCGGCGAGAGCGGCAAGACGTCCTCGAGCGGATGGAAGTCGAGGCCGTGCGCCTCGGCAACAGCTTCGTACGTCACCTTCCCGTCGAGCACGTTTACACCCCGGGCGAGAGCCCGGTCGTGCGCGACCGCCTCGGCAAGGCCCAGCTCCGCCATCGCCTCGACGTACGGGAGCGTCACGTTGGTCAGCGCCTTGGTCGAGGTGATCGGAACGGCACCGGGCATGTTCGCGACGCAGTAGTGCGTGACGCCGTCGACGACGTACGTCGGGTCGCTGTGCGTCGTCGGATGCGAGGTCTCGGCGCAGCCACCCTGGTCGATCGCGACGTCGCAGAGCACGCTCCCGTCCTTCATCGCGCCGACCATCTCGCGCGTGATCAGCTTCGGCGCGACCGCGCCGGGGATCAGCACCGCGCCGATCACGACATCGGCCTCGACGGCCGATTCCTCGATCTGCAGGGTCGACGACATCACGAGGCTCACGCGGCCGGAGAGGATCTCGTCGAGGTAGCGCATCCGGTCGGCCGAGCGCTCGAGGATCGTCACGTTAGCGCCGAGGCCGAGCGCGATCACTGCCGCGTTGTAGCCGACGGCGCCGCCGCCGATCACGAGCACGCGCCCCGGGGCGACGCCGGGCACGCCGCCGAGCAGCAGGCCGCGTCCGCCGAGCGGCTTCTCGAGGAAGTAGGCGCCGGCCTGCGCTGCTAGGCGACCTGCGATCTCGCTCATCGGCGCGAGCAGCGGCAGCGCGTGATTGTCGGTCTCGACGGTCTCGTAGGCGACGCAGGCCGCGCCGCTCTCGGCGAGCGCCCGCGTCAGCTCTTCGTTCGCGGCCAGGTGCAGGTACGTGAAGAGCACCTGCCCCTCGCGCAGTAGCGGGTACTCGGGCGGCAACGGCTCCTTCACCTTGAGTAGGAGCTCCGCGTCCTCCCAGACGTCGGCCGCCGAGCCCAGCGTTCCGCCGACCGCCGAGTACGCCTCGTCCGCGAACGCGCTCCCCCCACCGGCCCCGGTCTCGACGAGGACGTCGTGGCCGCGCTGGACCAGCTCGCGGGCTCCAGCGGGCGTGAGCGCGACGCGGTACTCGTCGGCCTTGATCTCTTTGACGACTCCGACCTTCATCGGGCGAGAAACCCTAGCTTGTCGGCGGAAATCAAAGCCGCCCGGCCGCGGGCGCGAAGTTTCAGTTTCGTCACGATTGCGTCACGCACCCGCGCGCATTTCCTGGATACGATCGCAGCGGGGAGGAGGTTGGTGGCCACCGGGCCCGAAGCAGGGAGACGAACCAGTTCGGACGCGTGGCGAGCTCGCGCCGCGGCACTGGGTCAGGCGAGCGAGCGAGGCGAGATCGACGACGACGCCTGGTTTGCCGGCATGGCGGCGATCTTCGACGCGGCCTACCTCGAAGGCGACACGCCCCGCGCGCAATCGGGGTTCGGCGGCGACGCGGCGCGCTGGGAGGCCGGCCGCAGGCCGATCGCAGAAGCGATCGACTGCGACGGCAGCTTCCTCGACATCGGGTGCGCGAACGGGCACCTGGTCGAGAGCATCGTCCACTGGTCCCCCCACCGGATCGAGCCGTACGGGCTCGATTTCGCGCCGGCCGTCGCCGAGCTCGCGAGACAGCGCCTGCCGCAGTGGGCGGACCGGATCTTCGTCGGGAACGCGCTCACCTGGCAGCCGCCCAGGCGCTTCGACTTCGTCCGCACGGAGCTTGTCTACGTCCCAGAGCAGCGCCGGCGCGAGTACACCGCTCGGCTGGTCGAGACGTTCCTCGATCCAGGCGGCCGGCTGATCGTCTGCAGCTACGGCAGCCCGCGCAGCGGACTGGCGACGGATCCCGTCGGCGATCAGTTGCGCTCGTACGGCTTCGAACCGGAGCTCGAGCGCGAGGTCGAGGCGCCGAGGGCGGCGGGTCGCTCGTTGCGCTGGCCTGTCTTCGGGCTCCGGCCTAGACGGCACCGGCCAACTGCCCGACCAGGCGCCGCTCCTCCATCAGCCCGCCAAGTCGCGGGCGAGCTTGCCGGCCGCGAAGGCAGCCGCGAAGAACCACGGCTCCTCGTCCGGGCCGCGGCCCATGTGCGAGAGCGGAAGGTCGCCGCAGGCCTCCCGCCAGTCGGCGACGTCGACCTCCGTCCGCGGCAGGACCCAGTCCCGCGCCTCCACGCCCGCGGGCCAGGCGACGGTCACGCCCTCACGGCAGAGCGAGAGCACGGCGCGCGTGTGGTGCGAGACACCGCGGTGCCGGTCGCGCTCGTCGGCGCTGGAGACCCGAGCCGCGAGCACGGGACGGCCCCCGAGCGCGACGGCCGCGTTCGCCGCGTCGGCCGCGCCGAGGCCACCGTGACCGAGACTCGTCCCGGTCCCGACGATGCCGGGGCCGATCGCGCACACGACCGCCTCGTAGCCCTCGCCGGCCGCCCACGCAAGCGCGGAGGCGATCCCAACGCACTCGACCTCGCCGCCGAAGCACGGGCCGGCCGAGAGCGTGACTCCGAGCAGCTCGCGCTCACGCAGGGTCCTGACCGTGTCCGACAGCGGCACCGCCAGTGAGCCGCCCGCGACCTGCGCGTACGCGACGCGCACCCCCGCCAGGCCCGCGCAGACCGGCGCCAGCTGGCTGTGGAGCGAGCAGGCGACCACCGGCAGCCCGCCAAGGCTTTCCGCGAGCTCGCCGTCCTCCTCCCCGTGCCGCTCCGCCCACTGCAGCGGCGTGTACGGCAGCTTCATCACGTGCGCGCCCTCCTCCGCGGGCAGGCCGAGCCCGCGCGTGAGGTTCGCGTGCAGGACGTCGAACCCGCCGGAGCCGAGCCCGAGCTCGCGCGCCTGGATGTTCACGAGCACTTCGTCGTCGACTTCGACGGGGCCCGTCAGCCGCGGGTAGGCAACACAGGCGGCTCCGTCCACTTCA
>VAXD01000171.1:3707-4898 GCA_005884155.1 Actinomycetota bacterium
GCAGCCCGCGGTCGTTGAACACGTTGGCATCCGCGCCACCGCCCGAGAGGATGAAGGTCGGCTCGTGGCCCGTCCGCTCGAGCGCGGTCGCAGCCAGGCGAACCGGCAGATCGTCGCGGCGGAAGCGGTAGCCGCGTGCGTCTCCGGCGACCTGCACCTCGACCTCACACTCGGCGAGACCCGCGGCGAACGTGAACGTCTCGAGCATCTCCTGGACGACGTCGGCCACCTTCCGCTCGTCCTGGCTACGGGCCTCGGCGAGGAAGCTGCAGCGCTCGGGCACGACGTTCCGCCCACTCCCGCCCTCGATCGTGCCGACGTTCGCAGTCGTCTCCTCGTCGAGCCTGCCGAGCCGCAGGTCGGCGATCGCCTTCGCGGCCGCAGCGATCGCCGAGCGGCCTTCCTCGGGATACATGCCGGCGTGCGCCGCGCGGCCGTGGAAGGTCACGTCGAGCTTGCGCATGTGCGGTGCGCCGAGGATCACCTCGCCGATCGGGCCCGCATGGTCGTAGACGTAGCCGGCTCGCGCGCGGAGTCGGCTCTCGTCGAACGCGACCGCGCCGCGCAGGCCCACTTCCTCCATCGGCGTGAAGAGCAGCTCGACCCCGGCATGCTGACGGCCGTCCTCGAGCAGCCGCGCCGTCGCCTCCAGCATCGCCGCGACCGCCGCCTTGTTGTCGGCGCCGAGGATCGTGCCGCCGGCGTTCCGGACGAAGCCGTCCTCGCCGACCACCGGCTCGAGCCGCCCCTCCAGCGGGACGGTGTCGAGGTGCGCGCACAGGAAGAGCGGCGTGCCCGACGCGCCGTTCCCCTCGATTCGGCAGAGGATGTTCCCGATCTGGGAGCCGACCTGCGGCCCCGCGTCGTCCTCGCCGGCCTCCAGCCCGAGCGCGGCAAGGTACTCGAGCACGCGGTCGGCGACGGCCCGCTCCTCCCCCGGCGGGCTCGGGATCGCCGCGAGCGCGAGGAATAACGAGAGCACGTCCGATGCCCAGGCGGGTCGCACGAGGCCGATCTTAGAATCCGGCCGCCGCTTAACGCCGCGAGGAATGTCGTGTCAGCGCGGCCGGGGAACAGGACACTCGCCCCGGCAGCGGTTGTCTCCGTTGGCAGCCCTCGGCGAACGCCGGTGTGTGTCAGTTGCTATTGCGAGACCGTTCCGCTCATCGTGATGTCGATGGTGTCGGAATA
>VAXD01000172.1 GCA_005884155.1 Actinomycetota bacterium
GGCGGGGCGACGAGACCTGGTGTTGCCGCTTGCGCGCGCGGCGGCGGCGGTGGGCGCGGACGGGATCATCGTCGAGACCCACCCGCGGCCGGAGGAGGCGCTGTCGGACGCCGCGCAGCAGATCCCGGCGGCCGAGTTCGGCGAGTTCGTGCGCGAGGTGCGCGAAGTCGTCGAGCTGCTCGGGAAGCAGATCGGCTGAGCGCGTCGGCGCGCCTGGGGACGAAGAGTCACGCTTCCGGCACACCCCCGTGACAGACACGTGACGTTTCCTCAGCTACGTTGATTTCCCCGGGGTGGGTGGGGGTTTGGGATGGGTCCCGCCTGATGCCGCCTACCCGCCGATAGCCTGGACGCATGGAAACAAGACGGATTGCGATCGTCGGGACCGGGCTGATCGGCGCCTCTGTCGCGCTCGCCGCGAAGCGCGGAGGCGAGTCGCGCGTGGCCGGCTTCGACCCCGAGCCGAGTGCGCTCGAGGCCGCTGTCCTCCGAGGTGCGGTCGACGAGCCCGCAGAGTCGCTCGCCGCGGCGCTGGCCGACGCCGACCTCGCCGTCGTCGCCGCGCCCGTCGCCCAGCTCGCCGCCCAGGTGCAGGCCGCGCTCGAAGCGAGCAGCGACGGCTGCATCGTCACAGACGTCGGCTCGACGAAGGCCGCCGTCTGCGCGGCCGCGGGCTCTTCGCCGCGATTCGTCGGCGGGCACCCGGTCTGCGGCTCGGAGGCCCACGGCGCCGCCCACGCGAGCGCGGAGCTGTTCGACGGCGCGACCTGGTTCCTGACCCCGCTCGCGGAAACCGATCCGGCCCGCTACCGCCTGGTCCACAGCTTTGTCTCGGGTCTCGGCGCGACCCCGGTCGCCGTCGACCCCCAGGCGCACGACCGCCTCGTCGCGATCACCAGCCACCTACCGCACGCGCTCGCGAACCTGCTCGTCAACCAGGCGGGGGCGGGGAAGGTCGAAGGCCACGAGCCGCTCGCTGCCGCCGGCGGGTCGCTGCGCGACATGACCCGGGTCGCCGGCGCGAACCCGCGCATCTGGGTCGACATCTTCCTCGACAACGCCGGCCGCCTGCGCGAGTCGCTGGCCGAGCACCGCCGGCGCGTCGAGCAGCTCGAGGCAGCACTCGACGCGGGCGATGCGGGCTTCCTGGCGCGCTGGATCGGCGAGGCAGCCGGGAACCGCCGCCGAATGCTCGCGGACGCCTACGCCGACCCCGGCGAGCTCCACCAACTGCGTGTCCACGTGCCCGACCGACCCGGCGTGCTTGCCGGAATCACCCAGGCGCTCGGCGCTGAGCGGATCAACATCGAGGACTTCGAGCTTCATCACGTCTCGCCGGACCGGGGCGGCACGCTGACCCTCCTCGTGGGCGGCGCGGACGAGGCCGAGCGCGCGGCCACGCTGCTCGAGGCGCAGGGCTACGGCGTCGTCGTGTCCGCGGTCCTGGAGGAGTGATGAAGATCGAGCCCGCAGTCGCGCTCGCCGGCCACATCGCCGTCCCGGGCAACAAGTCGATCTCTCACCGCGCGATCATGCTCGGCGCGGTCGGCGAAGGGGAGACGCTGATCCGGGGCTTCGGGCGCTCCGAGGACACCGAGTCGACGATCGCCGCCGTGCGTGCGCTCGGGGTCACGGTCCACGAAGACGACGTCGACACCCTTCGCGTCGAAGGCGTCGGCCTGCGCGGCCTGCGCGGTGCGGACGGGCCGATCGACTGCGGCAACTCGGGGACGACCCTCCGTCTCCTCGCCGGCCTGCTTGCCGGCCAGAGCGGGAGCTTCGAGTTGACGGGCGACGACTCGTTGCGACGCCGGCCGATGGATCGGATCGCCGACCCGCTCGCGTCGATGGGCGCTCGAGTCGAGACCGAGGAAGGCAGGCCGCCGATGCGGATCGAAGGCGGGCGGCTGACCGCGATCCGCTATGAGCTGCCGGTCGCGAGCGCGCAGGTCAAGTCGGCGATCCTGTTCGCCGGCCTCTACGCCGAGGGTCGAACGACGGTGGTCGAGCCGGTGCCGACCCGCGACCACTCAGAGATCATGCTCGCGGCCGCCGGCGCGCCGATCCAGCGTCGGCCCGGGCGTGTCTCAGTCGGCCCGGCCGAGCGGCTGCGCCTCGAGGAGGTCGCGGTGCCTGGCGACTTCTCGGCCGCCGCGCCGTTCATCGTCGCGGCGACGCTGCTTCCCGGCTCAGAGCTGACGATCCACGACGTCGGGCTCAACCCGACGCGCACCGGGCTGCTCGACGTGCTCGAGCGGATGGGCGCGCGGATCACGACGTTCAACCGCCGCCGCAGCCCCGGCGGCGAGCCGACCGGCGACATCCTGGTGCAGTCTGCGGAGCTCGTCGCAACGACGATCGGCGCGGAGGAAGTGCCCCGCCTGATCGACGAGCTGCCGCTGTTCGCGCTCGTGGCCGCGTGCGCGCGCGGCGAGAGCCGGGTCGAAGGCGCACAGGAGCTGCGCGTCAAGGAAACGGACCGCATCGAAACCGTGACAACTTCGCTCCGAGCTCTTGGCGTGCGGGTGAAGAAACGTCACGATGGCTTCGGGGTCAGGGGTGTACCCACCCGCCCTAAGGGTGGGGGAATGGGGTCTGACGGTGATCATCGG
>VAXD01000173.1 GCA_005884155.1 Actinomycetota bacterium
CCCGACACGCGGCCAGCAGCGGCAGCGCCACCAGCGCCCCGGGCAGCCCGTAGATCTCTCCGCCCGCGAGCAGCCCGAAGATCACCAGCAGCGGGTGCAGCCGCAACGCGTTGCCCATTACGTTCGGCACGACGACGTGGCCCTCGAGCTGGTGGATGCCCAGGAAGAGCAGCGCCACCCAGAGGGCCGAGATCGGGTGCACGACCAACTCATAGATGAACGGCGGGATCGCGCCCAGCCAGGGGCCGATGTAGGGGATCAGCTCGGTCACCGCGACCCACGCGCCGAACAGCACCGCGTACTTGTCCGCGCCCGGCGCCCAGCCGAGCGTGCCGAGCAGCCAGAGACCGAGCCCCGCGCTCGTGCCGATGATCAGCGAGAGCAACACCTGCCCGCGCACGTAGCTCGCCAGCGCGTGCTCGATCCGGACGAGCAGCGGGGGGGCGCCCGGCCCGGGCGGAAAGCGCCGGTCGATCGACTTCGCCAGCCGCGGCATGCCCAGCAGCATGTAAACCGAGACCACGATCACCAGGACGAGGCTGAAGAGGAACTTGACCGTCCCGATCGCCGCGCCCTCGACGAAGTTGATCACCTTGCCGGTGTACTTCGAGACGTCCTTCCGGCGGATCTTGTCGACGAGGTCGTGACCCTGCTTGCGGACCTTGAGCGAGCTCAGGTGATGGTTGTCGAGCCAGACCTGGAGCTTGTCGACGTCGGTGTACGCGTGCGTCCGGTGGTCCTGTCCGTGCTCGACCGTAAAGTAGTCGTTCACGCGGCTCGCGCTCGATTTCGTCTGGTTGACGACAACGGTGCCGAGCGCGGCGCCGGCGAGGATCACGATGGCCGCGAATGTGACGTACACGATCGCAACGCCGAACCCGCGAGGGATCCAGACGCGCGTCAGGCCACGCACGATCGGGTTCAGCAGGAACGCGATCAGGGCAGCGACGAGGAAGAGGAAGATGACGTGACGCGCAGCACCGGCCACCGTCCAGAGGAAGAGCAGCACCAACGGCAGGCCGACGAGCTGAATCCAGCGCGGGATCTGGACCTTCGCGGCCACGGCAGGAGGCCCGGCCATGCGGCGCATCGTAGCGCGGCCGTCGTACAGCTAAGACCGCGTACCTGGGACTGGGACTTCGACATGGATGGCGCCCTCGCTCTGGCGCCACGTCCTTCGTCGCAAGGCGCGGCCACTTGCGTTACGGTGCCGCGGATGTCACCACCCCCCGGGCACGCGCTTGCGGTGCGACGAAGGCGGGCGGAGGCGGCTGCCGCACGCCGCACAAGACGAGTGGTGGGCCTTCTTCTGCTGGCCGCAGTCGTCCTGATCACGCTGCTCTTGACCGCCTTCGGCTCGGGCAAGGGCGCGGCACCGCCGGTTCCGACGACGGCGCCGGCGCCCGCGGCCCCGAAGTGATCGCGCTCACCGACGCCCTCCGGCTCGAGCTGCCGGTCGCCCAGGGCCGCGTCACCGCGATCGGCTACCACGCCTCCGGCGACGGAGCGCTCGCGCTCGACCCGGTCGGCCGCCAGGCCAACCAGGGCCTGATCGGCCGACTCGCGCACAAGCTCTTCGGCGGCGGGGCGAACGGCCTGCGCTACTACGTCGTCAGCGGCGGTACCGGGCCCGACACGGCCGCCCTCGACGTCGGCGCCGCACCCGGCACGGACGTCTACTCGCCGGTCGACGGCACGATCGTCGGGATTACGCCCTACGTCCTCGACGGCAAGACCTACGGCGCGCGGATCGACCTCCAGCCGACGGGCAGCCCGTCGCTCGTGGTCTCGTTGACGCACCTCCGGCCCGACCCGAGCCTGACGGTCGGGTCGACGGTCGCGGCGACGACCTCGAAGGTCGGGACGGTGCTCGACCTCGCAAGCGTCGAGCGGCAGGCGCTCTCGCGCTACACGACGGACGCCGGTAACCACGTCTCGATGTCCGTGCACAACGCGGCGGCCCTCTCCTTCCCCTAGGGAACCCGGGCCGCTGAAGATCCTCTTCGTCGCCGACGTCTTCGGCGCCCCCGGCCGCGCCGCGCTCGAGGAGCGCCTCGGGACGCTGAAGGAGGAGCTGGGCGTGGGCTTCTGCATCGTCAACGGCGAGAACGTCGCCGACGGGGCCGGGATCACGCCGCGGCTCGCCGAGCGGCTCCTGGCCGCGGGAGCAGACGTTCTCACACTCGGCAACCACGTCTGGCGGCGGCGCGAGATCGCGCCCTACCTCGAGAAGGCGGAGCGCGTCGTCCGGCCGGCGAACCTCAGCGCGTCAGCACCTGGGCGCGGTCTCACGGTGGTCGCGGCAAAAGACGGCACTCCGGTCGCAGTGCTGAACCTCCAGGGGAGCCTGTTCATGCCGACGCCGGTGAGCCCGTTCGAGCTCGCGGACGAGCTGGTCGAGCAGGCACGCTCACGCGCGAAGGTAATCGTCGTCGACTTCCACGCCGAGGCGACGAGCGAGAAGGTCGCGCTGGCGCGGGTGCTGGACGGTCTCGTGACCGCGGTGATCGGGACGCACACGCACGTGCAGACGAGCGACGCGCGGGTGCAGCCGGGTGGGACCGCGGCGATCACCGACGCGGGCATGACCGGCCCCCACGACTCTGTGATCGGCGTCAAGGCGGAGCTCGCGATCTCGCGGATGCGCACGGGGATGCCTGTTCGCTTCGAGCCTGCGGACGCGGGCGTCCGGATCGAGGGTGTGCTCGTCGAGTGCGACGCCGACGGGCGCGCGCTCAGCTGCGAAGCGGTTCGGGTTCCGGTGCCCTGACCAGCAGGACGGCCAGGAGCACCAGCAGCACGACGTCGCGGGCGAAGACCGCCCAGGACGGGAACGCCTTCAGGTCGAGCACGAGGTCCCAGTAGCGAATCGGGAACCAGAGCTGCGTCAGGACGAGCGTGAGCGCGAGCAGCGCCGACGCGACGAGCCCACGCCGGCCGGCGACGAGCGGCACGAGCGGGATCAGCCAGATCATGAACTGCGGCGAGAGCACCTTGTCGAAGACGACGAAGGCTGTCACCGCGGCCGCCGAGTACCGGACGAGCCGCTCCGGTGTCGCGGGCGGGCGCGCCGCGAGGAGCCAGATCGCGAGGAGGCTCGCAGCCAACAGCACGGTCTCGGCCGACCCGAGCGCCCGCGGCAGCGACCCGGCGAGGTTCTGGGAGCCGTGACTCGTGACGACGTTCAGGTGGAGGCCGCCGAGCTGGTGCGCCGCGAGCAGGATCCCGGAGCCGAGGCTCTCGATCTGCAGCGGCCTAGACCCCTGGCGGCGGACGCTCTCCCAGACGCCGTGCGGGGCGAGCGCGACGAACGGGAGGACGAAGACCGCGGCCCCGAGCGCCGCGCACCCGAGGCAGAGCAGCACCTCCCGCCGCCCGCGGGTCCGCCAGACGTACGCGCACGCCGGCGGCACGATCACCGCCGGGAAGATCTTGGCCGCGAAGCCGACGCCGAGCGCCGCAAAGCCCCAGCGCCTGCGTCCGGCCAGCACCGCGGCCAGCCCGCCGACCGCGAGCGCTGCCGGCCAGAGGTCGTAGCGGTAGATCAGAACCGAGCCGAGCAGGAGCGGCGCGAGCGCGAAGAAGCCGAGCGAGAAGGCCAGCCGCTCGTTCGTCGCGCCGAGCGCGCGAAGCACGTAGGCCATCGCGAGCAGCGTCGCACCGGCGAGCAGTCCCAGCAGCACTTGGAACTGGCGTTGGTAGAGCGTGAACCCGGGCTTCCCGATCGCCGGCAGCGCGAACACGGGCAGCGCCGCCGGCGGGTACTCCACGCGGAAGTCGCGGTACGGCACCTTCCCGTCGACGATCGCGCCCCCGTAGCGGTGGTACTCGACCGTGTCGAGGATCAGCTTGTGCCGGTAGAAGCCGAAGTGGAGGAGCGTCAGCGAGAGGACGAGGACGGCGAGCGCCGCGTAGAAGATCCGCTGCGGCTCAATCGACGCCGACCAGCTCCTGGCGAGGACGCTCAAGCGGCTCGAAGGCGCGCGCTGGGGCGCGCTCGAGGGTCGGCGCGAGAACTGCGAAGGCTGCGAACGGGAAGAACCACGGCAGGTAGAGGTAGAACCAGTGTGTCAGGACGAGCTCGAAGCCGAGCAGCAGCGCGGCCGTGAGTGCAGCCAGCTGGAGCGGCGACTTCCGTCGCGGCAGGAAGTACGCAGCGATTGTTCCCGCGGCGAGCAGGCCCTCGAGCACGCGCTGGAGCAGGTGTAGGTCCGGCAGGCCGGCGTGGTACTGGCGCCAGTCCCAGAGCGAGAACGGCGAGTCGCGTCCGAGCTGCCAGCCGATCGTCCTCGTCCAGAAGACGTGCGCGGCGTGCAGCGGGTGGCCGTCGAGGAGCAGGATCGAGAACGCGACGAGGCTCGCCGCCGGGAAGGCGCCTACGAAGACGGCCTTCTCGCGCGGGCGGCGGAAGGCGTCCGGGTACGATGCCCAGAGCGGCCCGACGACCAGCGGCGCGAACTTCGTCCAGCCGGAGAGCGCGACCGCCGCTCCGCGCGCAGCGGATGACGTCACCAGCCAGAAGCCCCAGATCAGGAAGAGCGGCGGCAGGGCGTCATTCGTATCGGAGCTCGAGACGTACTGCGTGAACGGGTACGCGACCCAGGCGAACCCGAGCGTGACCGCGAGTCTCGTGCCGCCGAAGCGCAGCCCGACGAGCGCGAGCCCCAGCGCGCAGAGCAGGTCGAACATGATCGAGCTGAAGTG
>VAXD01000174.1:0-331 GCA_005884155.1 Actinomycetota bacterium
GTCGGGATGTACGCCATCGGGCCGGGCCGGTAGAGCGCGCTCAAGGCGATCAGGTGCTCGAACTCGGTCGGCTTGACCTGGCGCAGCGCCTCGCGCATCCCAGACGACTCGAACTGGAAGACGCCGGTCGACTCGCCGCGCGCGAGCATCTCGTAGGTCTTCTTGTCGTCGCGCGGGATCTTGGTGATGTCGAGGCCACCGCCGACGAGCTCGACCGCCTTGTCGATCACGTCGAGGTTGCGCAGGCCGAGGAAGTCGATCTTCAGCAGGCCGACCTGCTCGACGTCGCCGCCGTAGAACTGGGTGACGATCTCCTGGTCGGGACCCTTCT
>VAXD01000174.1:453-1158 GCA_005884155.1 Actinomycetota bacterium
GTCGGCGTCGTAGGCCTGCTTCAGCTCTTGGCCCGGCTTGAGGCACTCGTCGAGGTAGACCTTCGGGCCCTCCGGGATCAGCTTCGCGACCTTGTCGACGGTTCCGTAGGGCACCTCGAGCACGCGGCCTGCGTCGCGCACGGCGGCCCGCGCCATCATCGTCCCGAAGGTGATGATCTGAGCGACGCGGTCGCGCCCGTACTTCTCGGCGACGTAGTTGATCACCCGCTCGCGGCCGGCCACCGAGAAGTCGATGTCGGCGTCGGGAAGCGACTTGCGGCCGGGGTTGAGGAAGCGCTCGAACAGCAGCTCGTAGCGGATCGGGTCGACGTCGGTGATCTCGAGGCAGTACGCCGCGAGCGAGCCGGCGGCGCTCCCGCGACCCGGGCCGACCTGGATCGAGCTCCGCTTCGCGAAGTTGACGAAGTCCCAGACGATCAGGAAGTAGTCCGCGAAGCCCATCTCCTTGATCGTCTTGAGCTCGAAGCGGAGGCGCTCCTGCAGCTCCGGCGTCGACTTGCCGTAGCGCTTGAGCAGGCCCTTCTCGCAGAGCTCGACGAGGTAGTCGAAGGCGTCTCGGCCGTCCGGGACCGGGTAGCGCGGGAGCAGGATGTTGCCGAGCTCGAGCTCGACGTTGCAGCGCTCGGCGATCTCGAGCGTGCGGCGCATCGCGTCCTCGAGCCCCGGGAAGTCGCCGGCCATCTC
>VAXD01000174.1:1238-6087 GCA_005884155.1 Actinomycetota bacterium
GTGACGGAGGTAGTGGACGTCGCCGGTCGCGACGAGCGGCAGCCCCGCCTCGCCCGCGAGCTTCTGCAGGAGCGGGTTGATCCGCGCCTGGACGTCGATCCCCGCGTTCTGGATCTCGACGTACGTCGAGTCGCGCCCGAAGACCTGCGCGAGCCGGTCGAGGTCGGCCCGCGCGTCGTCCGGGCGGCTCTCCTCGAGCGCCTTGCAGACGCGACCCGAGAGGCAGCCCGAGAGCGCGACCAGCCCCTCCGAGTGCGTCTCGAGCAGCTCCCAGTCGACCCGGGGCTTGTAGTAGTAGCCCTCGAGGTAGCCGGCCGAGGACAGCTTGATCAGGTTGCGGTAGCCCGTGTTGTTCTCCGCCAGGAGCGTCAGGTGTGCGTAGCCCTTCTTCTGCTGCCGGCGGTCGTCGGCGACGTACAACTCGCAGCCGATCAGCGGCTTGACGCCGTGCTTGCCGGTCTCGCGCACGAGCTCGACCGAGCCCGCGAGCGAGCCATGGTCGGTGAGCGCGACCGCCGGCATCTCGAGCTCCGCCGCCCGCGCCGCCAGCCCCGGGATCCTGCACGCGCCGTCGAGGATCGAGTACTCGGAGTGGACGTGCAGGTGTACGAAGCCGGCCTCAGCCACGGACGACGAGTCTAGGGTCCTGACCGGCTACTGCGCGAGTGTCACTTTGGTGAGCCGCTCGGGCTTGTCCGGGTCGAGCCCCTTCGCCTCCGCGAGCGCGGCCGCGAAGAGCTGGCCCGGCACGACCGAGAGCAGCGGCGAGAGGAGCGGGACCGGCGCCTCGGGAACCGGAAGCCGCCAGGCCGCTCCCTCGACCTCGGCCGCAGCACTGCCGCACGCGACGAGCGTGGCGCCTGCTTCGCGGACCCGTTTCGCCGCGTCGATCAACGCCGGCAGGGTCGCGTCGGGCGAGGCGATCGTCCAGACGGGGAACATCGAGTCGAGCGCGGCGACCGGCCCGTGCGCGAGGTCGGTCGAGGTCAGCGGCTCGGCGGCGACCCGACAGGTCTCGGTCAGCTTGAGCGCGATCTCGCGCGCGGTCGCGAGCTCGTAACCGCGCCCGATCACGTACATCCGCCCGACGTACGCGAACGCCATCGCGAGCGGCGCCACCGCCTTCTCGAGCTCCGGGATCGCATCCGCGAGCACGACCGCGGTCCGCCGGAGGCCGTCCCAGATCTCGTCCTCGCGCCCTGCGGCCGAGCCCGCGAGCAGGGCCAGTGCGGCGAGCTCGTTGAAGAACGTCTTCGAGGCTGCGACCGACTGCTCCTCGCCCGCCTCGAGCGGCAGCGTCAGCTCGGCGCGCTCCGCGAGCGCGGAGCCGGGGTCGTTCGTCAGCGCGATCGTGAGCGCGCCCCGCTCGCGCGCCCGCTCGACGTACGAGACGACGTCCGGGGTCTGACCCGACTGCGAGAGCCCGATCACGACCGAGCTCGAGAAGTCCAGCTCCGCGCCGTAGTAGACGCTGAGCGAGATCGAGTCGCGGAGCGCCGTCCAGCCGGGCAGCAGCCCGAAGGCGTACACGCCGTAGGAGGCGGCCGCGTCGGAGGAGCCGTGCCCGACCAGGCGCACCGCCGAGGGCTTCCGCGCGGCGCAGGCCCGCCCGGCGGCGACGAAGACGTCCAGCTGCTCGAGCAGCGTCAAGAGCGCCGCGGGCTGCTCCCGCACCTCGGCCAGGAAGATCCGCCGCGAGACGTTCATCGCGCCTCCGCCGCCTGCTCGACGGCATCCGCTTCGGCCACGTGACAGGCGGCGAGCCGGTTCGGGCCGAGCGGGCGCAGCTGCGGCGTCACGGTCGCGCAGATGCCGATCGCATACGGGCAGCGCTGCCGGAAGCGGCAACCCTCCTTCGGGTTGACGACCTTCGGCGGCTCGCCGACGTCCGCCGCGTCCGAGACGCCGAGCGGCGCGCGCGGGTCGGGCACGGCGGAGACGAGCAGCTGCGTGTATGGGTGCTTCGGATTCGAGATCACGTCCTCGGTCGGCCCCTCCTCGACGAGGTGGCCCGCGTACATCACGAGCACGCGGTCGGCGATGTAGCGCGCGCTCGCAATGTCGTGCGTGATGTAGAGGAACGAGACGCCTTCGCGCTCGCGCAACTCGCTCATCAGGTTGAGGATCCCGATCCGGATCGAGACGTCGAGCATCGAGACGGGCTCGTCCGCGATGATCAGCTTCGGCCGAAAGGCGAGCGCCTGGGCGAAGCCGACGCGCTGGCGCTGGCCCCCGCTCAGCTCGTGCGGGAACTTGCCCGCCATCGTCCCCGAGGGCACGAGGCCGACCTCGCCGAAGACCCGCTGGATCTCGCCGCGCCTAGCGCTGCGGCCCTGGCCGCGGTGCAGCCGGATCGACCGGCGAACGCCGTGCACGACCCGGTAGGCCGGGTTGATCGAGCTGTACGGGTCCTGGAAGACCATCGGGACGTCGCTCGCGTACGCGAGGCGGTCGCGGCGCGTCCGCAGCCGGCTCAGCGGCTTCCCCTCGAAGTAGATCTCGCCGCTCGTCGGCTTGTAGACACGCGCGAGCAGGCGGGCGATCGTGCTCTTGCCGCTGCCGCTCTCCCCGACGAGCGCGACGATCTCACCGCGGCCGATCGTCAGGTCGACGTCGTCGACCGCGTGGAGCACCTGGCGGGAGAAGAGCTTGCCGACGCTGAAGTGGCGCGTCAGGCCGTCCGTGCGCAGCAGCGGCTCGGTCACTGCGCCACCGCCGCCTCGCGCTCGTGCTCGTAGAGGACGCAGCGGACGAGCTCGCCGTCGACCTCGAACAGCGGTGGCGCATTCGTGCAGCGTTCGTGCGCGTGCGGGCAGCGGGGCGCGAAACGGCAGCCGGCCGGCGGCCGCAGCAGGTCGGGCGGCGCGCCGGGAATCCCGGTGAGCCGAACCTTCTCGCCGCGGATCGACGGGAACGCCTCCAGCAGCCCCTGCGTGTACGGGTGGAGCGGCTTCTCGAAGACCTGCCGCGTCTTCCCGAACTCGGCCACCTGCGCCGCGTACATGACGAGCAGCCGGTCGGAGAAGTGACTCACGAGCGACATGTCGTGCGTCACGAAGATGACCGCGAAGCCGAGCCGCTCCTGCAGCTCCTTGATCTGCACCATCAGCGAGCGCTGGGCGACGACGTCGAGCGCCGAAGTCGGCTCGTCCATGATGATCAGCTCGGGCGTGAAGAGCAGCGCCATCGCGATCATCGCCCGCTGGCGCATCCCGCCCGACAGCTGGTGCGGATAGCTGTGCAGGTGCACCGGGTCGATCGAGACGAGCCGCAGCACCTCTTTCGCGCGGGCGTGCATCTCGCGCTTCGACATGTTCGAGTGGGCCTCGAGCGCGTCGCGCATCTGCGCCTCGACGGTCAGCACCGGGTTGAGCGCGTTCATCGCGCTCTGCATCACGACCGAGTACTCGCGCCAGCGGATGTGCCTGAGCTCGCGCTCGCCGAGCGTGACCATGTCGCGGCCCTTGAAGAGGATCTGGCCGCCCGTGATCTCGCCGGCCAGCGGCGCGCCAAGCAGCGATCCCGAGGAACTCGCCGCGCGCGAGGTCGAGGTCGACGTTGTCGACCGCCACCACCGGCCCTTCGTCCGAGGCGTACGCGACGGAGAGGCCGCGGACCTCGAGGATCTTGTCGGGGTCCGCCGCCGCCTCGAGCGCAGGAGCGGTGTGCAGCGAGTGCGCCCCCTTCTGCTCGAGCTTTCGCAGCCGCAGCGCCGGGTTGCTGATCTCGTCGAACGCGTAGTTGAGGAGGGCGAACGCAGCGCCGAGGAGGGCGATGCAGACCCCCGGCATGATCGCCCAGTAGACCATCCCCGCCCCAAGCGCCTCGTTGTTCTCGGCCCAGTAGAGCATCGTCCCCCAGCTCTGGCTGTTCGGGTCGCCGAGGCCGATGAACTGCAGGCCGGCGGCGAAGAGGACGGCATAGAGCGCGGCGCCAAGGAAGCTCGCCACGATCAGCGAGGTCATCGTCGGCAGGATCTCGAAGAAGACCACGTAGAGGCCCCGCTCGCCGCGGACGCGCGCCGCCTCCAGGAAGTCGCGGTTACGTAAGGAGAGCGCCTGCGAGCGCAGCTGGCGCGCGCCGTACGACCAGCCCAGCAGGCCGAGCACGACCACGAGCGTGAACATGCCGGAGTTCCGCTCGTAGGCCGCGATCACGATGATTAGCGGGAAGATCGGGATCACCAGGATCACGTCGGTGACCAGCGAGAGGAAGCCGTCCGTGAAGCCGCCGAAGTAGGCCGCCGAGACGCCGATCAGCACGGCGATCGCGGTCGCGATGCCGCCGACCGCGAAGGCGATCAGCAGCGACTGGCGCGTCCCCCAGATCAGCTGCGAGAGCACGTCCTGGCCGTAGGCCGTCGTTCCGAACCAGTGCGCGCTCGACGGCGGTAGGCCGCGCGGGAACTCCTCTCCCGTCGGGGCGTACGGCGCGATCTGGCCCGGAAAAATCGCGAGGACGAGGAAGAACAGGAGCAGGAGCGCCCCGACGAAGAAGCGCCCCGACCACGGCCTTGCGGTTGCGAGCGACCGCGCGCCAGAGGTCGGCACCAGGCCGCCGGGCCGGCGTCTCGAGCGGCGCAACGGGCGAGTCGGCTACCGCGGGAAGGCTCACGAGCGGTCCCGCGTCCGCGGATCGAGGATCGCGGTCGCGCCGTCAGCCACGAGGATCGCCAGCAGCACCGCGACGGTGATCATCAAGAACAGCGCCTGCATCAGCGCGTAATCCTGGTTCTCAACGGACTGCAGGAACATCCAGCCGACGCCCGGGTAGTTGAAGACAAACTCGACGAGGATCGCGCCGCTGACGACGAAGCCGAGCGACATCGCGAACCCGACCAGGTTCGGCA
>VAXD01000170.1 GCA_005884155.1 Actinomycetota bacterium
TCGAGGACCTGCGCCAAGGCGGCGACCCGCGCTTGCCCCTGGAGCTGGCGCTGGTGAAGGTGACGCGGCCGGCGGCGGATCTGTCGCGCGAATCGACCGCCCACCGGCTCGAGCTGCTGGAGCGCGGCGTCCCTTCCGGCCATGACGCGGGGACAGTCCCCGAGCCGCGGCCGGAAGAGCCGAGCCCGCCGGCGGACGAACCGCCCTCGGCGCTCGAGCTGGAGCAGCTGCAGGAGGCCTGGCAGCGGACGATCCTGCCCGCCGTCGAGGAGAAGTCGATCCCGACCGCGTCGGTGCTGCGCGAGGCGCACCCCAAGGATCTCGCCGGCGACACGCTCACGGTCGAGTTTCCGCGCGCCGCATCGTTCCATCGCCAGCTCGCGGAGGACCCGAAAAACGCGACCCTGCTCGCAGAGGCGCTCTACGAGGTGACCGGTCGCCGGCTCGCGCTGGCGTTCGAGGTCGGCGAGAACGGCGGGGACGCCGAGCCGCCTCCCGACGACGAGCCGGCGAGCGAGGAAGAGATCATCGAGCTGATGAAGGGAACCTTCGACGCGCGCGAGGTGACTTCAACAAGATGCTCGAGCAGGTCCAGCAGATGCAGCAGGAGATGCACAAGGCGCAGGAGGAGCTGAAGGACGAAACCGTCCAGGCGACCGCGGGCGGCGGCATGGTCACGGTCACGGCGAGCGGCGGCGGCGAGATCCGGGAGATCAAGATCGATCCGAAAGCGATCGACCCGAACGACCCTGAGATGCTCGAGGACCTGGTCGTCGCGGCGGTCAACGAGGCGCTTCGCTCGTCGCAGGCGCTGATCGAGTCGAAGCTTGGCCCGGCGCTCGGCGGCCTGAGCGGGCTCGGCCTACCGGGCATGTAGATGGCAGCCCGGGTCGAGGATCTGCGCTCGATCCCTCTCTTCGCGCGGCTCGAGCCGGCGGCACTGGAGCAGCTCGCGGAAGCTGCGACCGAGTTCGACGTCCAGCCCGACCAGCTGCTCGCGCAGCCGGGTGCGGCCGGCAGCGGGATGTTCTTCGTGCTCGAAGGGACGGTCGAGGTCGACGCTCGTGAGAGAGCCCCGGTGCCTTCTTCGGCGAGCTCGCGCTCCTGACCGACGACGGCACCCGAACTGCGCGCGTGCGCGCGAAGACCTACGTCCGCTGCCTCGCGTTCGACCGGGCCGCGTTCGAAGAGCTCGTCCGGCAGCATCCCGAGATCGCGGCGACGCTCCTCGAGACCGCACTCAGCCGCCTCGGCCAGCGGTGACCGGCCTCTCGAGCCCGCTTCTCATCCTCATCTTCATCGCCGCCTCGGGCGCAACGTGGTTCGCCGGCGTCTTCCTCTCGAAGACGACCGATTCGCTCGATTTCCGCCTCGGCCTCGGCGCGGAGCTCGGCGGGATCATCCTGCTCGCGATCGCGGGCAGCCTGCCCGAGGTCGCGATCACGGTCTCGGCGGCCGCGAGCGGGAACCTCCAGCTCGCGGCGGGGAACCTGATCGGCGGGATCGCGGTGCAGACGATGGTGCTCGTGCTCTGTGACTTCGTGACGGGACAGGAACGGCCGCTGACCTTCTTGGTCGGCGCGCTCACACCCGTCCTCGAGGGTCTGCTCGTCGTGCTCGTGGTCTCCGGTGTGCTGATGGGCGCGCTGCTACCGCCGACGACCGCGATCGGTGGTGTCGTCAGCTCTGCGTCGCTCGCGATCGTCGTCCTCTGGACAGTGGGAATCTACGTGATCAACCGCGTGCGCAAGGACCCGCGCTGGAGTGTCTCGATGCCCGGCAGCCGGCCGGGCCGGTTGCACCATCGCGAGGCTCGGCCCGAGCAGCCGCATCCGTTCGCCGCGCATTCGACGGCCGTTGTCGCGGGCATCTTCGCGGCGGCCTGCGCGGTCACGCTGATCGCCGGCGTGGGCCTCGAGGTCACCGGCAGCACGCTCGCCGACCGCGCCGGGATCAACGGCGTGATCTTCGGCGCGACGATCCTCGCGACCGCGACGGCGCTGCCCGAGATCAGCTCCGGGATCGCAGCTGTGAGGCTCGGCGACCACGCGCTCGCGGTCGGCGACATCTTCGGCGGCAACGCCTTCCAGGTCTGCCTCTTCCTGGTCGCCGACCTGATCGCCGGCGCACCGGTCCTCCCGAGTGCCGGCCGGTTGAACAGCTGGCTCGCGTCGCTCGGAGTCGGCCTGACGGCCATCTACGCGATGGGCGTGATCGCGCGGCCGATGCGCTGCCGCTTCCGCCTAGGGCCGGACTCGCTGCTGGCGATCGTGGTCTTCGGGCTCGGCATCACGGGGCTGGTCGTGGTGCATGGCTGACTGGCCGCGTGGCGTCGTCGTCGGAGCGGCATTCGCGGCCCTTGCGGGCGGGTGCACGTCCGGCAACGGCCACCGCGGGGCGGTGCCGTGGGTGAACAGGCCGCTTCCGCCTTATGCGGCGCCGCAGCCGAGGCCGATCAGTTACTCGACGTCCGCGCCCGCTTGCGATGCAGCGCAGCTACGAGTGACGAGGGGACGCGGCGGAGTGGCCACAGGACACCTCTTCGAGCGGTTCGTCTTCACCAACACCGGCTCAACGCCGTGCCTGCTGCGTGGCTATCCCACCGTCAGCGCGGACGCGCCCGATGGTCGACGGGTCGTCCTCCACCCGCGCCTCGGGAGTACGTTCGCCGGGAGCCTCTCTCCCTCCGATCTGGCCGCCGGCGGCCATGTCTTCCTCGACTTCGGCACGAGTGACTGCGGCTGCACCTGTCTTCGCCCGCACCCGACTCGCTACCGATACCTCGCCTTCGGCCTCCCGCACGGGGGAGCTGTCCGAGGCGGACGGCTCACCCTGATCAAGGACTGCTACCTGGAGATGACCGGCTTCGGACTGCCCGAGCGCCTCGCGGAGCCGCGTGCGAAGCCGGGTACGGCCGGCACGCTACGCGCGCTCCTTCGGCTGCCCCGGACTGTGAGAGCAGGGACGGTCCTCCGGTACACGGTCGAGCTCGTGAACCCCACAAGCCGCACCGTCACCCTCTCGCCGTGCCCGAGCTACACGGAGGCCACCTTCACGCCCACCGCGCACACCGCGCGCCGCTTTCGGCTCAACTGCGAATCCGTGCACGCGATTCCGGCACACGGCCACACGCGCTACGCGATCCAGCTCGCGGTTCCGCGAGACGCGTCCGGATTCGCCAAGCTCGGCTGGCACCTGGACACTCCCACCGGCCCGTTCGCCGCCGGCGCCGTCCAGATCGTGGCGGCCTAGCGCCCAGGCACAATGGGCCGGTGTTCAGCCCGTCTGTCGACAACCTCGTCGCGCAACTGACGCGCCTGCCAGGCGTCGGCCAGCGCACGGCGCAGCGGCTGGCGTTCCACCTGCTGCGCGTTCCGAAGGACGAGGCCGGCGCGCTCGCGGCCGCGATCGCGGAGGTCAAGGAGCGCGTCCGCTTCTGCAGCGAGTGCGGAAACTTCACCGAGGAGGAGACCTGCGACATCTGCCGCGACGCGCGCCGCGATCACTCGATCGTCTGCGTCGTCGAGCAGCCCGCCGACCTGATCTCGGTCGAGCGCACGCACGAATACCGCGGCCTCTACCACGTGCTCGGCGGCGCGCTCTCCCCGCTGGACGGCGTCGAGCCAGAACACCTGCGGATCGATGAGCTGCTCGGCCGCGTCGAGCGGAACGGCGTCCAGGAGGTCGTGCTCGCGACGAACCCGAACATGACCGGCGAGGCGACCGCGGCCTACCTGGCGGACCGCCTGCGCGGGCGCGTGCGCGTCACGCGGCTCGCCAGCGGTCTTCCGGTCGGCGCCGACCTGGAATACGCCGACGAAGTCACCCTCGGCAGGGCGCTGAGCGGGCGCCGCGAAATGTGACACTTCCGCCGTGACCACGACCGAATTCGAGGCACTTCCGGCACTCGAAGGCGTCGAGCCCAGGCTCGGGACGCTCGTGATGAAGTTCGGCGGCACATCTGTCGCCGACCCGGCCAAGATCAAGGACGTCGCGCGCCGGCTGGTCGAGGCGCGCACCGCGGGAAACCGCGTCGTCGCCGTGCTCTCCGCGATGGGCGACACGACCGACGACCTCGTTCGCCTCGCGTACGAGGTGTCGGCGCGGCCCAAGCCGCGCGAGCTCGACATGCTGATCTCGGTCGGCGAGCGCATCTCCTGCGCGCTCGCGGCGATGGCGATCCACGATCTCGGCGCCGAGGCGATCTCGCTGACAGGCTCCCAAGCCGGGATCGTCACCGACACCGTCCACGGCAAGGCAAAGATCGTCGACGTCCGCGCGCGGCGGATCCACGAGGCACTCGACCAGGGCCGCATCGTCCTCGTCGCCGGTTTCCAGGGCGTCTCGACCGACCTGGACATCACGACGCTCGGCCGAGGCGGTTCCGACACGACCGCCGTCGCGCTCGCCGCCGCGCTCGGCGCCGAGGTCTGCGAGATCTACACCG
>VAXD01000007.1 GCA_005884155.1 Actinomycetota bacterium
GCCGAGCGCCTGGGCGGCGCAGCGGACGTTGCGATCCTCCCCGAGACAGAGCTCGAAGGCGTCTGCGCGACGCTCGAAACCGTCAGGCCGGACGTCTGCGTGATCGACTCCATCCAGACGCTCTACTCGGCGGAGCTGGGCTCGGCGCCGGGCTCCGTCGCGCAGGTGCGTGAGGCGGCCTCGCGGCTGCTGCGCGTGGCCAAGGAGGCCGGGATCGCGATCTTCCTCGTCGGCCACGTGACGAAGGACGGCGCGGTCGCAGGCCCGCGCGTGCTCGAGCACCTGGTCGACTGCGTGCTGCAGTTCGAAGGCGACCGCTACCACGAGCATCGCGTGCTACGGGCCGCGAAGAATCGCTTCGGTTCGACGAACGAGCTCGCGGTCTTCGAGATGACGGGAACCGGCCTGGTCGGCGTGCCCGAACCGTCGGAGCTCTTCGGCCGCAGCGCGGACGGCGAGGTCGGCGCGGCCGTCGCGTGCGCGCTCGAAGGCTCGCGGCCGCTGCTGCTCGAGATCCAGGCGCTCGTCGCGCCGACCGACCTGGCGATGCCGCGGCGCGTCGGCACCGGAGTCGACCCGAAGCGGCTCGCGATGATCGTCGCGGTTCTGTCCCGTCACGCTGGGGTCGCGCTCGGCCAGGCGGACGTATTCGTCAACGTCGCCGGTGGTGTGCGCATCGATGAGCCCGGTGCCGACCTCGCGATCGCGCTCGCGATCGTCTCCGCGGCCAAGGGTGCCCCTCTCAAGCCGAAGCTGGCGGCGTTCGGCGAGATCGGCCTCACCGGGCGGCTTCGCCCGGCAACCCAGGCCGAGCGCCGGCTCGAGGAGTGCGCCAAACTCGGACTCGCCGCGGCCGTCGCCCCGGCCGGCACTCCCGTTCGTGGCAAACTACGCGTTCTCGAAGCAGACACTCTCAGGCAGGCGGCGAGGGCAGCGATCGATGCAGAACCAGCCGAAGGAGGATAGGACCCCGCGGATTCCGCCCCCGCTCGGTCTCGTTCGCCAGCCACATCAGACCGATCCGCGGCTCGACTCCAAGCTCCTGACCGCGGTCGCCCGCATTGCCCCCGGCACCGACCTGCGGCAGGGGATCGACGACATCATCCGCTCGCGCGAGGGCGCCCTGATCGTGATCGGCGAGCCAACGGAGCTCGCGTTCATGTTCTCCGGCGGGATCCAGCTCGATCAGCCGTTCACCTCGCAGCTCCTCTACGAGCTGGCGAAGATGGACGGCGCGATCATCGTCAACTCGGCGGTGACGAAGCTGACGCACGCGAACGTGCAGCTGATGCCGGATCCGACGATTCCCTCGTCGGAGACCGGGACGCGCCATCGCACCGCCGAGCGCGTCGCCAGGCAGACCGACGCGTTGGTGATCTCGATCTCGCAGCAGCGCGAGACGGTGACTGTCTTCGTCGGCCAGAGCCGCTACCAGCTCGACTCGATCGCCGACGTGCTCGCGAAGACGAACCAGGCGCTCGGCACGCTCGAGACCTACCGCGCCCGGCTCGAGCAGGTCGTAACTCGCCTGACCGCGCTGGAGTTCCAGGGGGCGGTCATGCTCGACGACGTGCTGGTCACGCTGCAGCGCGCCGAGCTGACGACGCGGATGGCGGACGAGATCGAGCGGGCCTGTGTCGAGCTGGGCGAGGAGGGCCGGCTGATCCGGCTCCAGCTCGAGGAGCTCGTGGCCGACGTCCCGGACGAGAAGGCCGCGCTCGTCTACGACTACCACGCCGACGGCGGCGCCGAGCGCACGCGAGAGGGCCTCGAAGCGCTCGCGGGCCTGCCGTACGACCAGCTGCTCGAGTTCGAGCTGCTCGCCGTGCTCGGTTATCCCGCGACGGTCAACCCACTCGACCACGGTGTCTCGCCGCGCGGCTATCGCGTGCTCTCGCACATTCCGCGCCTGCCCGACGCGGTCGTCAAGCGCCTCGTCTCGAGCCTGCCGGGCCTCGAGGCGATCGCGGGCGCCTCGCAGCGCGAGCTCGAGTCGGTCGAGGGCGTCGGGGCGGTGCGCGCACGCGAGATCAGGGAGGGCCTGCGCCGGCTGCAAGAGCACAACCTGGTCGACCGCTACCTGCAGCTCTAGTTCCACGCTACGTGCAGGGCTTTTCCGGCTTCGAGGCCGAAAAGTTGGCGTTTTCCAGCGATTTTCGCTATACTGGCCGAGCCGCCGGCGGAGCATTGTGGTCGCCGGCGTCGTTGTGGAAAAAGAGCGACGAAGGGGAGGATCGGCGTTGTACAAGGTCGGCGACAAGGTGGTGTACCCCCACCACGGGGCAGGCACAGTGGTCAAGCGCGAGACGCGGACCGTGCTCGGGGAAAAGCGCGAATATCTGACCATCAAGATCCTGCACAACGACATGACGGTGAACGTCCCGAGTGACAACGCCGAACGTGTCGGTCTCCGCAAGGTGATCGACGAGCAGATGGTGTCCAAGGTGCTGAAGGCGCTGACGGGCAACGGCACGAACATGCCGAAGAACTGGAACCGCCGCTTCAAGCACAACCGCGACAAGATGAAGACCGGCGACATCTTCGAGCTCGCCGAGGTGGTCCGGAACCTCGCGCTCCGCGATCACGAGAAGGGTCTCTCCACCGGCGAGAAGCAGATGTTCGTCAAGGCGAAGAAGATCCTCGCCAGCGAGCTCATGTACGCGAAGGACATGGACGAGGACGAAGCTGCCGAGTGGCTCGACGGCGTCCTCGCCGGCAAGCCGAAGCGCAAGAAGAGCACCGCCAAGGTTCCGGCCACCGCGTAGTCCTTGTCGGTTTGGGCCGTCCTCGCTGCTGCAGGTCGCGGCGAGCGGCTCGGCTCCGACCGGCCGAAGGCGTTCGCACGCCTCGGCGGCAGGCCGCTGCTCGCCGACACATCGTGATCGCAGCGCCGCCCGAGTGGGAGGAACCGTGCATCCTCGTCGCCGAGGAGATCGGCGCCGGGAAAGTCAGCTCGGCGGTCACCGGGGGAGCGGCCCGTTCTGAGTCGGTGCGGCTCGCGCCCGAGGAGGTTCCCGACGATGCCGCCGTCGTGCTCGTCCACGACGCCGCGCGGCCGCTGCTCCCGGACGACGTGATCGAGCGCGTCCTCGCGCCGTTGTCCGAAGGCTGGGACGGCGTGGTGCCCGCGTTGCCGGTGCCAGACACCGTCAAGAGAGTGGAACACGATCGTGTCGTCGAGACGCTCCCGCGGGCCGAGCTGGTTGCCGTCCAGACGCCGCAGGCGTTCGTTGCGCCCGTACTGCGCGAGGCGGTGGCCGGCGACGTCTCGACGGCGAGCGATTGCGCTTCGTTGGTGGAATCGCGGGGCGGCCGGGTCAAGGTCGTCGAGGGTGACAGGCGCCTCCTGAAGGTGACCGACGCCGAGGACCTCGCGCTGGTCGAGAGCTGGCTCTCGTGACGGTTCCTTCGCGGTGCCAGGCACCGTGACGAAAGTGCAACGCGGCGCGCTGTGATCGTCGACTACCACATGCACCTGCGCGGGCCGCACGGTGGCCCGCCGGAGCGCTACTCGGCCGACCGGGCGGAGGAGTACGTCGCGCAGGCCAACCGCGCCGGCGTCGACGAGATCGGCTTCAGCGACCACGTCTACTACTTCCGCCAGACGCTCGAGCTCTGGGAGATCCGGTGGATGTCCGAGCGCAGCGTCGACGATCTCGACGATTACGTGGCCGCGGTCGTCGAGGCGAAGGAGCGCGGGCTGCCCGTCAAGCTCGGTATCGAGGTCGACTACTTCCCGGGCATCGAGCGCGAGCTGGCCGACCTCCTCGAGCCCTACCCCTGGGACTACGTGCTCGGCTCGGTCCACTTCGTCGACGGCTTTCCGGTCGATCAGGAGCCGGGTCTCGTTCACCGGATCCCCGTCGGAGAAGCGTGGCGGCGCTACTTCACCTGGCTCCGAAACGCGGCCCGCAGCGGTCTCTTCGACTGCCTCGCGCACCCGGATCTGATCAAGATCTTCGGGATGCGCGCGCCCGAAGAGGAGACTCACTACCTGCACGTCGAGACCGCGGACGCGATCGAGGCGGCCGGCGTCTGCGTCGAGGTCTCCGCCGCCGGGCTGCACAAGCCGGTCGGAGAGCTCTATCCGGACCGGAGCTTCCTCGAGCTCTGCCGCGAGCGCGATATCCCGATCACCCTCGCGTCGGACGCGCACCAGCCCGCGCACGTCGGGCGCGACGTCGCCCGCGCAGCCGAGCTCGCGCGTAATGCCGGCTACGGGACGGTCACGGTTTTCGACCGGCGCGAGCGCCGCCAGGAGCCGCTCGGATGAGAGTCGGCGTCGGAGTCGACGCGCATGCCCTGGTCGAAGGCGTCCCGCTCGTCCTCGGCGGGGTCGAGGTCGAATCCGACCGCGGCCTTGCCGGCCACTCGGACGGCGACGTCATCTCACACGCGCTGATCGATGCGCTCCTCGGCGCGGCCGGTCTCGGCGACATCGGCTCGCTCTTCCCGTCGGATTCGTCCGAGTGGGAGGGCGCGAGCTCGCTCGACCTGCTCGTGCGCGCCTACGCGCAGGTGCGCGACGAGGGGTGGGAGCTCGCCAACGCGGACTGCGTGCTCGTCGCCGAGGAGCCGAAGATCGCGTCCCTGCGCCGAGCGATGTGCACGCGTCTGGCGGAGACGCTCCAGGTCGAGCCGGGGGTCGTGAACGTGCGCGCGACCACGACCGACAAGCTCGGGTTCACCGGTCGCGGGGAGGGTCTCGCCGCCGTCGCCGTCGCGCTGCTCAAGCCGGCGGGCTGACGACTCCGCCCTCGACCTGGACGAGCCCGTCCGCGGCGAGCGCCGCGACGGCCGCCGCGTCGGCCGGGTCGCACCCGTCGAGGATGCTGCGGAGCGCCCGGGCGCGGCGCTGGCGGAACGAGCCTTCGAAGCGTCCCTGCTTCCGCTCAGGCTCGAAGCGCCGGCCGCGAGACGGGCATACCGCCGTCAGCGGGCACTCTCCGCAGCGCGGCACGCGGGCGAGGCAGACCGTCGCGCCGAGGTCCATCAGCGCCTGGGCGCATGTGTGGTCGAACTCGGAGCCGGTTCGTTCTCGAACGCGCCGCACGTTCACGTCCACGGGCAGCTCGGCGCGCTCGAAGGCGAAGCACCCCACGGCGGCGGCGGTGTACGGCCCGACGCCCGGCAGCCTCGTCAGGTCGTCCGGCCAGCCGTTCGCCGCCACCTCGCGTGCGGCCCGCTGCAGGTTGAGCGCACGTCGGTTGTAGCCGAGCCCCTGCCAGTCGCGCAGCACGTCCGCAGTCGATGCCGCCGCGAGCGCCGCGACGGTCGGCCAGCGCTCGAGCCATTCGAGATATCGCGGCACGACGCGAGCAACCTGCGTCTGTTGCAGCATCACTTCCGAGACGAGGATCGCGTACGGATCACGCGTCCGCCGCCACGGCAGGTCGCGCCCGTTGGCGGCGAACCACCGCAGCAGCAGGTCTCTCACACGACCGAGGTTAACCGTCGACCAGGAAGCCGTTCAGCGGGCCGAGGATGCCTTTCGAGCGGCGCGAGACGTGAGGCAGTAGCCGCATCGTTCCGCCGGCTTCGGCGCTCGGGCGCCAGCGCTGGTCGACGATCTCGGTCGGGTCGCCCTCGAGCTCACCCCGCGGGCAATCGAGGTGCTCCGTCCAGAGCCGCAGGCGCACGTCACGCGCCAGCCGCTCGTCGTGGCAGACGAGGTTCATCTCGCTGTCATTGAAGAACGAGTGCTCGTTCAGGTTCGCCGAGCCGATCGTCAGCCAGCGGTCGTCGACGATCCCGATCTTCGCGTGGACGTAGACCTGATGCGCGCCCGGCCCCGGCTGACGCAGCGTACAAGCGAGGAAGCGGCCGGCGCCGTCGTCCGCTTCGGCGAGCACGCCGAGCTGGCCCCGCGTGTCCTCCTGGCCGTTCTTCGGCTTTGACGGCAACAGCACGACGAGCCGGAAGTCGTCGCTCGGGGGCTCCCGCAGCTTGCCCGCAAGGACCGACACGAGCTCCGGCGACCAGAGGAACTGGCTCTCGAGGTAGACCAACCGTTCGGCCGAGCGCAGGGCGCGGACGTAGCTCTCGAGGATCCGGAAATCGCCGCCCGGTAGGCTCGGATAGATCTTCTCGGGGACCGTCCGCACGATCTGAACCTCGAGCTCGCCGGCAGGCGGTGGCGGCGCGGGCGTCGGTAGCGCCTCTCCCGTCACGTCGTGCCAGCGCAGCGCGAAGTGCGCGGCGACGTCGGCGACCGCGGGGCCACGCAGGCGGGCGCTTGCGTCGTGCCAGCCGATTGAGCCGCGGGCCGGGTGGTTGGAGTTGTCGTAGCGGTCGCCGCCGAGCACGCTCAGGTCGATCCCGCCGACGAAGGCGAGCTCGCCGTCGACGATCACGAGCTTCTCGTGGTGGCAATGCAGGGGCCGCTCGCGCGCATCGAGCGCGTACTCGATCGACGTGCCGCGGATCAGCTGCTCCCGAGCCTCGCGTACCTCTCGCCGCGACGGATGGAAGAGCGGCAGCGGCGCACCCGCCCAGGCGAGCACCCGCACCTCGACCTTCCGCGACGCCTCGGCCAGGAGCGTTCGCAGAGTTGGCCCTCCGTCCCGAAGCCAGAGCTCGGGCGAGAAGTGCCACCCGGCGAGCCAGACGTGGGAGCGCGCGCTCTCGACCGCGTCCGCGATCGCGGGCAGGGCATGGGAGCCGTCCACGAAGACCTCGACGTCGTTGCCCGCGCGCGGCGATGGGTCGCCGGCGGCCCAGCCCCCGGGCGGCGCATCGAGCGCGTCCAGCCGCCCGATCCGCGCCAGCCGTCGCCGGTGGTGCGCGATGAGCGTCCGCTCGAGCTTCGAGCCGAGCGCCTGGTCGACCGCCTCCAGGTTCATGCCTCGACTCTAGAATCGATGCCCAGCATGTGCTTCGACCTCGACTCGCTGCCGCCGATCCCGGTCATCTCGGGCGCGGCGGTCTCGCACGAGGACCTCGTGCTGGAGGCCCGCGACGGCAACCGCTTCGCGGCATTCCTCGCCACGCCCGACGAGTCGACGGACACCGACGTCGTGATCCTGCCCGACGTCCGCGGTCTCTACCGCTTCTACGAGGAGCTGGCGCTGCGCTTCGCCGAGCGCGGTTACGCGGCGCTCGCGTTCGACTACTTCGGCCGGACCGCCGGGGCCGAAAAGCGCGGCGAGGACTTCGACTACACGGAGCATGTGGCTCAGGCGACGCCGGAGGGCATTCAAGCCGACGTCGCGGCCGCGGTCGAGCGCGTGCGGGAGCTCGGCTGCAGGTCCGTCTTCACGGTCGGTTTCTGCATGGGCGGGCGACAATCGTGGCTTGCGGCCGCGAGCGGCCACGGCCTCGCCGGCGCGATCGGCTTCTACGGCATGCCCGCCGAGCGCGACGGCCCGGGGCCGACCCAACGGGCCGGAGAGATCGACGCGCCGATCCTCGCGCTGCAGGCCGGGGCCGACCAGCACATCACCGCCGAGCACAACGCGGCCTTCGAGCAGGCGCTCGCCGACGCGGGGGTCGACCACGAGCTCGTCAGCTACGAGGGCGCGCCGCACAGCTTCTTCGACCGCAAGCAGGAGGAGTTCGCAGACGCGTCCGAGGACGCCTGGAAGCGCGTCCTCGACTTCATCGAGCGCCATCGCTAGCGCCGTGGAACCGCGCGTCGTCGCTCCGGAAGAAGCGCGGAGAATCGCCGTACGCGCGCAACTGCTCGACGGCTCGGCCCGCGGTGTGCTCGACACGGTCAGACGGCTCGGCTTTCTGCAGATGGATCCGATCGCAACCGTCGCGACCCCGCAGCAGCTCGTCCTCTTCAGCCGCCTCGGCCCATACGACTCGGCTCAGCTCGACCGGCTGCTCTGGAAGCAGCGCAAGCTGTTCGAGTACGACGCGTTCATCTACCCGATCGAGGATCTGCCG
This sequence comes from Actinomycetota bacterium, assembly GCA_005884155.1. GTDB lineage: Bacteria > Actinomycetota > Thermoleophilia > Gaiellales > Gaiellaceae > AC-32. The sequence continues at coordinate 7,891 of VAXD01000007.1, forward strand.
CTCCAGCGGGCGCGGATGAAGCGGCGGCGCCGGTTCGGTTTCCTGAAGACCAAGCGGGATCTCTGGTCACGCGACTTCATGCGCGAGAACGCGAAGCTGCGCCGCTACATCCTGCGAGAGATCGAACGCAACGGCCCGTTGCTCTCGCGGGACCTGAAGTACGACGCGCCGGCGGACGCGGAGCGCCATGCGTGGTGGGGGCGCGGCGAGCTGCGGCTGATGATGGACATGCTCGCCGGACGCGGGCAGATCGCGGTCGCGGGTCGCGTCGGCACGCATCGCCTCTGGGATCTTCCGGAGCGCGTCTGGCCCGAGACCGAGGCGCTGCCGTGGCGCGAGGCCGAGCGCGAGCTCGAGGAGCGCCGCCGCCGGAGGCTCGGGGCCTGGCTGAATCGCGGCGAGTGGCACGCACATCCGGAGATCCCCGACGAGCCGGTCCCGGACCGGGTGACTGTGCTCTCTCCGTTCGACGGCCTCGTCAAGGACCGCGACCGCGCCGAGAGCCTCTGGGGCTTCTTCTACCGGCTGGAGATGTACGTGCCGAAGGCGAAGCGCGAGTACGGCTATTACGTCCTGCCGCTCCTCGTCGGCGACCAGGTCGTCGGGCGGGTCGAGCCGCGCCTCGACCGGAAGACCGGAAAGCTCGAGCTGCTGGGCGCGTGGGGCGACACGTCGCGTGTGGAAGAGGCGCTGGCGCCGCTCGCCGAGTGGCTCGGCGCGGAGCGCGGCTCGTGACGCGCGTCCGGTTCGCCCCGAGCCCGACCGGCTCGCTGCACGTGGGCAACGCGCTCAGCGCCGTCGCCAACCGCGCGTTCGGCGACTGGCTGCTGCTCCGGATCGACGACACCGACCCGGCCCGCAACGTGCCGGGCGGGGAGGAGGAACTGCTGGGCGACCTCGAGTGGCTCGGGCTCGCGTGGGACGAGGGGCCGGTGCGTCAAAGCGAGCGCCGCGCGCGGCACATCGAGGCGGCAGAGGGGCTCGGCGAGCGCTTCGACGGCATCACGTTGCTGCGCGAGGACGGGACGCCGACGTACCACCTGGCCAGCGTCGTGGACGATGTCGACTTCGGGATCACGCACGTGCTCCGCGGCAACGACCACCGGCCGAACGAGGCGCTCCACCGCAGGCTGTTCGAGGCGCTCGGCGCGCAGCCGCCCGAGTTCGTCCACCACGGCCTGATCCTCGGCGAGGACGGCAAGAAGCTCGCGAAGCGCGCCCCTGGAGCGACGGTCGGCTCGCTGCGGGAAGCGGGGATTCCAGCAGAAGCCGTGCGGCGCTACCTCGAGGAGCTCGGCATTCCCAAGCACGATGTCCACTACGACCTGCCGCGGATCCGGCGGCTTGCGATCGAGGCGATCGGCGCGCTGCCGGACGACGAGCTGGCGGCGCGAGTCGGCGCACCGCGAGAGCTCGTCCCCGCTCTCCGCGGCGCCCGCGACCTCAACGAGGCGCGTGAATACGCGCAGGCGATCCTCGAGCCGCCGCCCGCGGTCGCGACCGAGTCGCCAGAGACGCTCGAGCGCTTCCGCGAGCTGCTCGAAGCCGGCGGCGACCCGCACGAGCTCGTGCGCGAGCTGAAGGCGGTGGGCGGGAACCTGCGCGCACTGCGGCTCGCGCTGACCGGCGCCGAGCGCGGGCCGGAGCTCTGGGCGGTGATCGCCGCCCTCCCGCGGGAAGAGGCGCTTCGGCGGGTCGACGCCGCGCTTCGGTAAAAGGTCCCCGATGCGCATCTACGACACCTTCACCCGCGGCTACCAGGAGCTTCCCCCGCCGCCCGGGCCGGTGCGGATGTACTTCTGCGGGCCGACCGTCTACCAGCGGATCCACATCGGAAACGCGCGCCCGTTCCTGCTGTCGATGTGGCTGAAGCGCTGGCTCGAGCGGACGGGCTACGACGTCACGCTCGTCGAGAACATTACGGACATCAACGACAAGATCTACGCGGCAGCGCCCGGCGCGAGCGCGCAGCTGGCCACCGACGCGAGCGACTGGTATGTCGAGGACACGAGCCTGTTCGAGCTCGGCCGGCCCGACCACGAGCCGAAAGCGACCGAGACCGTCCCGCAGATCGTCGCGCTGATCGAAGAGCTGGTCGAAGGCGGGCACGCGTATCCGGCCGACGGCGACGTCTACTTCCGCGTCTCCAGCTTCCCCGACTACGGGCGGCTCTCCGGGCGGCACGACGACGAGGACGCCATGCGCAACCCGTCCGAAGAGGCCGAGGCGGACGAGCTGAAGGAGGACCCGCGCGACTTCGCGCTCTGGAAGGCGCACAAGGAGGGCGAGGACACCTTGTGGGACTCGCCTTGGGGGCGCGGGCGGCCAGGTTGGCACATCGAGTGCTCGGCGATGGCGGAGAAGTTTCTCGGGCCCGCGTTCGAGATCCACGGCGGCGGCATCGACCTCGTCTTTCCGCACCACGAGAACGAGGTAGCGCAGTCGCGCTCGGCGGGCCGGGAGTTCGCGCGCATCTGGATGCACAACGGGATGCTCAGGCTCGCCGGCGAGAAGATGTCGAAGTCGCTCGGCAACATCGTCTCGCTCCGCGACGCGCTCGAACGCTGGGGCCGTGAGACCGTGCTCGTCTACTTCCTTGGCGGCCACTACCGCAAGCCGCTCGACTACTCCGACGAATCGCTCGAGCAGGCGGCGGCGCAGGCGGAGAGCTTCCGCAACGTCTTTCGCTCGCCTTCGGAGCCAGGCGGTGCGTGGGACGCGTTCGTGCAGGCACTCGACGACGACTTCAACACGCCCGAGGCGCTCGCGGTCATGCACGGCTGGCGCGACCACGAGCTGCTCCAGCGCGGGCTCGACCTGTTCGGGCTCGAGTCCCTCGCTGAAAGCGAGTCGGCGCCGGTGGAGCTCGAGGAGCTCGCCCGTCAGCGGGCGGAGGCGCGCACGCGCAAGGACTTCGCCGAGGGCGACCGCCTGCGCGACGAGATCGAGGCCGCGGGGTGGGAGGTCCGCGACGTCGACGCGGAGCCCGGCTTCCAGCTCGTGCCGAAGCGGTGACCTCCGAGCTCGTCTACGGCCGCCGGCCCGGGCGGGGGGTGCTGCGAGGCCCGCGCGAGGTGCGCGAGCTCTGGGCGACCGAGCGCGCGATTCGGGCCGAGCACTGGCTGCGCGACGAGACGCCGGTGCGCGTCCAGCGCAAACCAGAGCGCGACCTCAACGCGGAGGCGGGCACGGCCGACCACCAGGGCGTGCTGGCGAAGGTCGAGCCGTACCGCTACGCCGACGCGTACGAGCTTGCCCGTGGAGACGCGCCTCTGCTCGCCTGCCTCGATTCCGTCACCGACCCGCGCAACCTCGGGGCGGTGATCCGCAGCGCGGAGGGCGCGGGCGCCTCGGGCGTCGTGGTCCCCGAGCACCGCTCGGCTCGTGTGACCGCGGCGGTGTGCCGAGCGTCTGCAGGCGCGGTCGAGCACCTTCCGGTAGCGGTCGTGAAGAACCTCGCGCGGTACATCGGAGAGATCAAAAGCCAACAGCTCTGGGCATGGGCGGCCGACGGCGCCGCCGAGCAGACGATGTGGCAGGCGGACCTCTCCGGCGGGATCGCGCTCGTCTTCGGCGCGGAAGGCAAGGGCCTGCGTCCGCTCGTCCGCCGCGCCTGCGACGAGGCGGTCGCGATTCCGCTCTCGGGCAAGGTCGAGTCGCTCAACGTCAGCGTCGCGGCGGCGCTCTTGCTCTACGAAGCGAGGCGGCAGCGCGGTGGCTGAGCCGACCCTCTACCTCTTCGACGGGCACAACCTGCTCTACACGGGATCGTTTGCCGAGCCGCGTGAGCTCGTCGACCAGCTGGCGAGCTTCGTGGCGCTCAGCGGCGCCCGTGGGATTGTCGTCTTCGACGGCAGCGGGGACGACCAGACCTACGGCCCGCTCGAGGTGGTCTACGCGCCGAACGCCGACACGGTGCTCGAGCGCCTCGCCGCGGAGAATCGCGACACCGAGACGGTCTGCCTCATCTCATCGGACTCGGCGGTACGCGGTACCTCGGGCCAGGAGGTGCAGAAGCGAAGCTCGCGAACCTTTCTCGGAGACCTCGATCGACCCCAGCACGAAACAAGCAGGCATGGCGAGGCGAGCAGGTACCGAGTGAGCGATCGCGTGGACGACGAGACGCGAAAACGCCTAGAAGAGATGCGGCGAGGGCAAGGGTCCGGTCAATAGCAATTTGTAGCAAGGTCTTGAAATCTTGTTGGGACCTTGCTAATTTGACCGTCAACCTAAGGGTGAGGCTTGAGGAGCTCGCCTGCCGTCAGCGAGGAGAAGGCAATGCCTGCTGCTCGACCCGCTCAGACTCTTCACAGCCCGCAGAAGCTCCAGCGGGAGCTCGCCGACCTGCAGCTCGTGATGCGCGCGCGGAACGGCGACCAGAAGGCGCTCGACGAGCTGATCCGCCGCTACCACGGCTTCGTCCGGCTCAAGGCGAGCTCGTACTTCCTCGCCGGCGGCGACGCGGACGACCTGATCCAGGAGGGATTGATCGGCCTCTACAAGGCCGTGCGTGACTTCAGCCCCGAGAAATCGTCGTTCCGCAGCTTCGCCGAGCTCTGCGTCACGCGGCAGATCATCACGGCGATCAAGAGCGCGACCCGCTTCAAGCACGCGCCGCTGAACACGTACGTCTCCTTCAGCCACACGCCGGCCGGCCAGGAGAACGAGGGCGACTGCACTTTGGGTGACGCGCTGCCCGGTCCGTCGGTCGATGACCCGTCGGTCTGCGTGATCTCGACGGAGGAGCTGCAGAGCCTCGTCTTCACGCTGGGCACGGGCCTGTCGAAGCTCGAGGCGGATGCGCTCAAGCTCTACCTCGAGGGCGAGTCGTACGAGACGATGGCCGAGCGCCTGGGCTGCGACACGAAGACGATCGACAACGCCCTCCAGCGCGTGAAGCGCAAGGTGCTCTCGCACCAGCAGACGCGCCAAGTCCTCTCCTAAGCGCCGAATTCACAGAATCGGCACGGGTCGGTCACGGATCCGTGCGCTTTCGGCGGGTACCGTCCCAAACCCCCACCCACCCGGGGCAGGACGGACTTGCGTTGCGGATATCTTTTTGATATCTAGATATCTGCAATGGCGCGGCCACGAAAGAACGCGGACGAGACTCCGCTCTTCGTGCGGATCCCTTCCGCCGAGGCGGCGAAGCTCCATCACGCCTCGAGCGTCCTCGGCGCGCCGAAGCGCGAACTGATCACGCGGCTCGTCGCGCGCTACGTCGACCCGAAGGATCTCGGCGCGCTGAGCGCGCTCGGCGGCTCAGAGATGGGCGTCGGCCGGCATTCGTTCCGGCCGGCGGAGGAGCTCGAGATCCTGACGCCGGCGCAGCTCGCCGGGCTGCTCCAGGTCGAAGAAGAGACCGTGATCGAGCTCGCCGAGAAGCGCGAGCTGCCCGGGCGCAAGATCGGAGAGGAGTGGCGGTTTTCGCGCGATGCGGTGGTCGCGTGGCTCGCCGAGGAGGAATGAGGACGGGCCGGATCGAGCGCGCGTGGGGCGCGGAGGCGCTGCAGCCGACGGTGGGCTGGAAGGTCTGGCGCGTCGACAACGGGTTGCTCGTGAGCGTGCTCTACGGTGATCCATGGCCGGTAGACGAGCCGTTGCAGGCGTCCTGCGTCCGCCACGACCACGACGCGCCGGCGCGCGCGTGCGAGTGCGGCATCCACGCGGGCCGCGATCTCGTGGCTTGGGGCCACTACCTCAACGTCGGCGCCGAGTCGAGAGTCTTCGGGCGCGTGCTGCTCTGGGGCGCGACCGTCGAGGGCGCGCACGGCTGGCGGGCCGCGAACGCCCGGCCGGCCGAGATCTTCGTGCCCTCCGCAGTCACCGCGGACACCGAGGGCCTCGAGGCGTACGGCGTCCCGATCCACACGCTCGAACCGGTCGGGAAGTTGGTGCCCGCATGAGCCCGCTCGTCCCTATGGTGATCGAGCAGACGTCCCGCGGCGAGCGCTCGTTCGACATCTACTCGCGCCTGCTCAACGACCGGATCGTGATGGTCGGGTCGCCGATCGACGACGAGGTCGCGAACGTCGTCGTCGCGCAGCTCCTCCACCTCGAGTCGGACGACCCCGACAAGGACATCTCGCTCTACGTCAATTCGCCGGGCGGCGACGTCTACGCGGGTTTGGCGATCTACGACACGATCACGTTCGTGAAGCCCGACGTGCGCACGACCTGCGTCGGCATCGCAATGTCGATGGGCGCGGTGCTGCTCGCGGCCGGCACGAAGGGCAAGCGGAGCGCCCTGCCCAACGCGAAGATCCTGATCCACCAGGTTTGGACAGGCCAGTTCGGCGGCCAGGCGTCCGACGTCGAGATCCGCGCGCGGGAAGTGCTGGATCTCAAGAGCCGCGTCGAGCAAATCCTGGCCGACCACACGGGCCAGCCGCTCGAGCGCGTCGCCGAGGACACGGACCGCGACCATTTCATGAGCGCTCAAGAAGCGCTCGAATACGGCCTGATCGACGAGGTGATCGAGCACCACTAGGCGGTACGCTGGGCTCTTCGCCGGAGTAGCTCAGCTGGTCAGAGCAACGCATTTGTAATGCGTAGGTCGTGGGTTCGAATCCCACCTCCGGCTCTCGCTCCAAAACCGCACCCCGGCTTGGCTCGTAGGCACAGGAAGACGGCCGATCCCGAGCCAAGGAGGGTGAGAGGTGAGAGTGGGAGAGCTTGTTCTCGAACATCGCCGGCGCGCGCTGCTTGCGCTGGCATTCATGCTCGGCGTGGCGATCGTGGCGGCCTCGCCGCTGCGCGCCGCCGAGCGCAACACGTACAGCGTCATTCCGCTGGTCTCCGACCAGCCGGGCTTGGCGCCGAACACCGACCCGAACCTCGTCAACGCCTGGGGCCTGACCTC
>VAXD01000008.1 GCA_005884155.1 Actinomycetota bacterium
CAGCGCCCGTCCGGCCCGAGGGTCTCGGCGACCGCGTCCACGAAAGCGGCCGTGTCGTGGTGCAGCGTCGCCTCGAGCTCCGCGACGCGCTCGGGGCTCGGTGGGCGCGCGTTCTCCCGGATCGACCGAGCCGATTCGGCGGGGACGAATCCGAGCTCGGCTCCGGCGTCGAGCGCCGCGAGCTCAACGTCGAGCCAGCGTGCGAGCTTCTCCTCGTCCGACCAGATCCTGGCCATCTCCGGCCGCGAGTAGCGAGCGATCACGGGCTCCAGTCTAGAGCGCCTATCCGTCGGCCAGGGACAGCCGGTAGAGCGCCTCTTCGACCTCGACCCCGTGGATGGTGTCGAGCCGCGTTCCCTCCGCGCGCCAGCCTTCCCGCTCGTAGAAGCGCCGCGCGCGCGGATTGTCCGCGAGGACCCAGAGCATCGCGGTGGCGTAGCCCTCCTCCGCGAACCAGTCCTTCGCCTCCGCCATCAGCTGCGACGCCGCCCCGGTGCCCCAAGCCTCGGGTAAGACGTAGATCGCGTACAGCTCGCCGGAGTCGTCTTCGGTGCGCGACGGCCCGACCGCTGCGAAGCACACGATCCGGCCCTCGGCCTCTGCTACCCAGATGACCTCCGACCACCGCTCGAGCAGCCGCCGGGCTAGATCCTCGCGGTCGTCGACCGACAAGCTGTCGAGCACTTCGGCCGGAAAAGCGTGCCGGTACGCCGCCTGCCAGGTGCGGACGTGCACCTCGGCGATCTCGCGCGCGTCGGCGGGTCGGGCCCGCCGGACCGTCACAGACTGAGGATGCGCATCGCCAGCACTGCGGCGTTGCGCGAGTTGTCCACTCCGACCGTCGCCACCGGCACGCCCGGCGGCAGCTGCACGATCGAGAGCAGCGCGTCGAGCCCGTCGAGGACGCTCTTCTCGGAGCGCAGCGGCACGCCGATCACCGGCAGGTCGGTATGCGCGGCCACGACGCCCGGCAGCGCCGCGGCGAGCCCCGCGCCGGCGATCAGCACCTTGATCCCGCGACCGCGAGCGCTGCGCGCGTATTCGGCGACGGCGTCGGGGTTGCGGTGAGCCGAGCGCACCTCGAGCTCGTGGGGGATTCCATGCGATGCGAGCTCGTCGAGCGCAGCCTGCATGCGGTCGCGGTCCGAGTCCGACCCGACGAGGATCCCGACGACCGGGCTCTCAGCTGCGGACATGTCCCTCCGCGGCAGCAAGCGCGATGTCGCTGCGGTATTGCAGCCCCGCGAACGAGATCCGATCCGCGGCGTCGTACGCCGCCGCGCGCGCGGCGGGAAGGTCGTCCCCGACCGCGGTCACGTTCAGGATCCGGCCGCCGTTCGTCACGAGCTGCTCGCCGTGGCGGGCTGTCCCCGCGTGGAAGACGAGCGCCCCGGTGCTCTCCGCCTCCTCGACGCCGCCGATCGGCGTGCCGCGGTCGTCGCTCCGCTCCGGGTAGGCGCCCGAGGCGAGCACGAGAGTGACCGCGGCGCGGTCGCCCGCGGCAACGGAGCCGTCCAGCCGTCCCCCCGCAACGCCCTCCAGCGCCTCGAGCAGGTCGCCCTCCAGCCGAGGCAGGATCGATTGCGTCTCCGGATCCCCGAAACGGCAGTTGAACTCGAGCACCTTCGGGCCGTCGTCGGTCAGCATGAGGCCCGCGTAGAGCACGCCGGCGAACGGAGCGCCGCGGTGCGCGAGCTCCGCCAGCACGGGCCTGTGAACCGTATCGACGAGCTCTTCAACCTCAGCGTCGCCGAGCCCCGCGACCGGCGAGTAGGAGCCCATCCCGCCGGTGTTCGGGCCGCTGTTGCCGTCGCCGATGCGCTTGAAGTCCTGCGCCGGCGCGAGCGGAACCGCCTCGCGTCCGTCGGTGAGGACGAGTAGCGAGACCTCTTCGCCCTCGAGCAGTTCCTCGATCACGACGTCCTCGCCAAGCGCCGCAGCGGCACGCAGGCCCGCGTCGAGCTCCTCCTGTGTGCGGCATACGAAGACGCCCTTGCCCGCGGCGAGCCCGTCCGCCTTGACGACGCAGGGCGGGCGCGCGACAGAGAGACGGGCAGCAGTCGGGACGCCCGCCGCTTCGAGGACGTCCTTGGCGAAGGTCTTAGAGCCCTCGATCCGGGCCGCCGCCGCGCTCGGCCCGAAGACGGCGATGCCGGCGTGGCGGAGGGTGTCGGCGAGCCCGGCGACGAGCGGCGCCTCGGGCCCGACGACGGCGAGGTCGATCTCGAGCTCGTGGCAAAGGGCGAGGAGGCTCTCGGCATCCTCGGCGTGCGCCGGGTGGCACTGGCCGATCCGGGCGATCCCCGGGTTGCCCGGCGCGGCGTGCAGCGCCTCGAGCCGCGGGCTCTGCTTCAACTTCCACGCAAGCGCGTGCTCGCGCCCGCCCGATCCGACCACGAGGACCCTCACGCGCCGAGTCTACTCACCGCTTCGGCGTCCAGATCCTTCGCGAAGCGGCGGCCGGTCTGCTCGTACCCGGCCGCGAGGTAGAACGCGTGGGCGTCCTCGCGGTGGTCGGCCGAGGTGAGGACGATGCGGGAGCAACCGAGGGCGCGGGCCTCCACCTCGGCTCTACCGACGAGGGCCCGCGCGACCCCACGCCGGCGGAAACGCTCGGCGACGACCAGGGCGATCAGGCGGCCGCTCGGGCGGTCGTGCTCGATCAGCCTCTCGGCGCGCACGCCGGCCAAGCCGACCACGTCGCCCGACGGCTCGGCCTCTGCGACGAGCACCTTCGTCGTTCGCTCGGCCTGCAGCCGATCGAGGCGCGCGCCGGCCTGATCCGCCGTGGTCGGATAGCCGAGCTCCGTCAGCAGCAACGCGAGAGCCTCCGCGTCGCCCGGCCGCGCCTCGCGAATCGCGATCTCCTTGCCTGGTCCTGTAGTTCGGTTCGCCCGGCCTCCTCCCCGAGGCGATCGTAGTCTGTCACGGACTCGTGCCGGAAGTGTGTCGTTTTGAGACGGATACGCTTCGGCTGATGGGCGTCGAGCACGAAGCCGTCGAGGCGCCGCCGTACTCCGCCGCTCGCGTCGACGTCCTGCGGCTGCCCGGCGGAAGCGAAGAGCCCGACCAGGTCGCGGTCGAAGAGCCGCTCGAAATCCGGGTCGGCGGCGAGCCGGTTGCGGTGACGATGCGGACGCCGGGCCACGACGAGGAGCTCGCGCTCGGCTTCTGCCTGACGGAGGGTCTGACCCCGACCGCAGCCGCGCCGCCTGCGGACCTTGCCGCGAACACGATCGACGTCGAGGCGCCCGGGCAAGATCTCACCCGCGTCCGGCGCAGCTTCTACACGAGCTCCTCGTGCGGCGTCTGCGGCAAGGGCGCGCTCGAGGCCGTCGCGGTCGAGGCGCCGAAGGTCGAGGGCGACCTGCGGGTCGCGCACGGGCTGCTGGCCGAGCTGCCCGACCGCCTGCGCGCAGCCCAGCCTGCGTTCGACGCGACCGGCGGGCTGCACGCGACCGGCCTCTTCGCACCGGCCGGCAAGCTCCTCTGCCTCCGCGAGGACGTCGGCCGCCACAACGCGCTGGACAAGGTGGTCGGCTGGGCGTTCCTCGCCGGCCGGCTCCCGCTCGCCGATGCGATCCTCTGCGTCAGTGGCCGCCTCTCGTTCGAGCTCGTGCAGAAGGCCGCGGTCGCGGGTTGTCCACTGCTCGTGGCGGTGGGCGCACCGTCCAGCCTCGCGGTCGAGCTCGCGCGCGATCGCGGGGTCACGCTCTGCGGCTTCGTCCGCGGCGGTCGGGTCAACGTCTATACCGAACCGTGGCGCGTCCTGACCTGACTGGGATCCTGCTCGTCGGCGGAGCCAGTAGCCGCTTCGGCTCGCCGAAGGCGCTCGCGCGGCTGAAGGGCGAGTCGCTCGCGGAGCGGGCCTGGCGGGTCATCGGCGAGACCTGTGCGCACCGGCTCGCGGTTGGCAAGGCGGAGGAGCTCGTCGAGCTCGAGCTCGCCGTCCTCGACGACGGCACGGAGGTCCGCACCGCGATGGCCGGTCTCGTCGCAGGCGTCCGAGCCGCCACGACCGACGTCTCGGTCGTCGTCCCGGTCGATATGCCGCTCCTCACGCCCGCCCTCCTGCTCGAGCTCGCTGACGCCTGCGCCGATGCCGCCGTGCCGCAGACCGGCCCGCTGCCGGGCGCCTACAGCAAGAGGGCGCTGCCGGTGCTCGAGCGGCGCCTCGCCGAAGGCCGCTTCGCGCTTCGCGAGGCGCTCGACGAGCTGGACACCAAGCGCCTCGAGCTGAATGATTCTCTCCTGGTCAACGTGAACACCAAAGATGAGCTTCGACGTCTCGGGTAACGCCTACGACCGGTTCATGGGCCGTTACGCGCTCGAGCTCGCGCCGGCGTTCGCGGACTTCGTCGGCGTCCACGAGGGCAAGGTCGTGGACGTCGGCTGCGGCTCGGGGATCCTGACGGAGGAGCTCGCCCGTCGCGTCGGCGCAGAGAACGTTGCCGCGGCCGATCCGTCGCCGCTGCTCGAGACATGCCGCGAGCGGGTGCCGGAAGCGGACGTCCGCCCCGGCACCGCGGAAGAGCTGCCCTGGACCGACGACAGCTTCGACGCCGCGCTCGCGCAGCTCGTGCTCCACTTCCTCGACGACCCAGTCGTCGGCATAACGGAGATGCGCCGAGTCACGAGGCCAGGCGGCGTTGTGGCGGCCAGCACGTGGAACTTCCCGCAGATGCCGCTCGTGCGCACGTTCTGGGAGTCGGCCCGCGACCTCAGGCTGGACGCTCCGAGCGAGACGCAGCAGTTCGAGACGCTCGACGAACTCGCCGCGCTCGGGCGCAGCGCGGGTCTCGGGGAGGTCGAGGCGGCTCCGCTCGACGTCTCGATCCGGTACGAGAGCTTCTCCCAGCTCTGGAGCACGTTCGAGCTGGGCGCCGGGCCCGCCGGCGAGTTCTGCGCCTCGCTGCCGGAGGCTGATCGCGAAACGGTTCGAGACGAGTACCAGCGCCGGCTCGGCAATCCCGCGGGCAGCTTCGACCTTCCGGCGCAAGCCTGGGTGTTGCGGGGGAGCGTCTAGGCGACGCGCTCGAGCACGCGCTCGCGCTCGCGGCCGGTGCCGATCAGGCAGACCTCGACGCCGAGCCGCTGCTCGATCAGCTCGACGTAGCCGCGCGCAGCCGTCGGCAACTCGGAGACGTCGGTGAGCGAGTCGAGCGGCTGCTCCCAGCCTGGCAGCGTCTCGTAGACGGGCTCGCAGTGGTGGAAGTCGCTCTGGTGGGCGGGGAAGTCCTCGGTCTCGGTGCCGTCGCGGAGTCGGTACCGGACGCAGACGGGCAGCTCGGAGAACGCCGAGAGCACGTCGAGCTTCGTCAGCGCGAGCGACGTCATGCCGTTCAGGCGCACCGCGTAGCGCAACGCGACGAGATCGAGCCAGCCGCAGCGCCGCTCGCGGCCCGTGACCGTGCCGAACTCGCCGCCGAGCTCGCGCAGCCGCTCCTGGTCGGCGCCTTCGATCTCGGTCGGGAACGGCCCCTCGCCGACCCGCGTGACGTACGCCTTCGCGACGCCGATCACGCGGTCGATCCTCGTCGGCCCGATCCCCGTTCCGACCGCGGCGCCGCCTGCGACCGTCGGCGACGACGTCACGAACGGGTACGTCCCGTGGTCGAGGTCGAGCAGCGTTCCGTGCGCCCCGTCGAAGAGGACGCGCTTGCCGTCCGTGAGCGCGCGGTCGACGAGCAGGGATGTGTCCGCGATCATCGGCCGCAGCCGCTCCGCGTACCCCTCGTAGCGCTCGACGAGCCCCTCGGGCTCGACCCGCTCCGCGCCGTAGACGCGCTCGAGCCAGACGTTCTTCTCGGGGAGCGCGACCTCGATCTTCTGGCGCAAGATTTTCTCGTCCAGCAGGTCCTGGATGCGGATCCCGAGCCGGTAGGCCTTGTCCGCGTAGGTCGGCCCGATCCCGCGTCGCGTCGTGCCGATCTTGAGCCGGCCAAGCCGTCGCTCGGAGCCGCGGTCGATCGCCTGGTGCCACGGCATCACGAGGTGCGCGTTGCCGGACAGGCGGACGAGCTCCGTCGAGATCCCACGTGACTCGAGGTCGTCGAGCTCCTCGATCAGGACTTGTGGGTCGACGACGCAGCCCGCGCCGATCACGCACTCCTTGCCCTGCAGGATCCCGGACGGGATGTGCTTGAGCTTGAAGGTCTCGCCGCCGACCACGATCGTGTGGCCGGCATTCGGCCCGCCGTTGTAGCGGCAGACGAGATCGGAGTCGCGCGCAAGCAGGTCGACGATCTTGCCCTTCCCCTCGTCGCCCCACTGCGCCCCGACGATCACGGTCGCAGGCACGGGCTGCAGTGTGCCCTAAACGGCGGCTACCAAAGCGGCGACGTCGGCTCCGCGCGCACCCCTGCTCCCGCGCGGATCACGCGGATCCGGTGGCCACGCGGGCAGGTCGTCCAACCGAAGTCCTGCTCGAGGCGCAGCGTCCCCTCGGCGGACATTCCCGAGTAGTCGCCGGCGTTCAGGCCCTCGGCGCAGGCCTGGCAGACGACCGTGAACGCCGTGGCCCGGGCCAGCACGACGACGGTCTGCTCGTACACGCTCACCTTGCGGGAGCCCAGGTCATGCGGCAGGGGCAAGGTCGGCGAACTTCGCGTAGCGCTTCAGGAACGAGAGCTTGACCGTGTCCGTCGGCCCGTTGCGGTGCTTGGCCAGGTGCACCTCGGCGACGCCCTGCTGGTCGGACTCGTCGTTGTAGTACTCGTCGCGGTAGATGAAGATCACCAGGTCGGCGTCCTGCTCGATGGAGCCAGACTCTCTCAGATCCGAGAGGATCGGGCGCTTGTCATGTCGCTGCTCGACCGCGCGCGAGAGCTGCGACATCGCGACGATCGGGACGTCCAGGTCGCGCGCGAGCACCTTCAGGTTCCGCGAGATCTGGGAGACCTCCTGGACGCGGTTCTCGACCGACGCGCCCGAGCTCATCAGCTGCAGGTAGTCGACGACGATCAGACCGAGGTTCGGCTCGCGCGACTTCAGCCTCCGCGCCTTCGAGCGGATCTCCATCATCGTGATCGAGCCGGTGTCGTCGACGTGGATCGGCGCCTTCGCGAGCCGGTCGCAGGCGGCGGTCAGGCGCGGCCAGTCGTCGGCGCCGAGCTTGCCGGTGCGCAGGCGCTGCGACTCGACCTTTGCCTCGCTGCACATCAGGCGTTGCGTCACCTCCGACTTCGACATCTCGAGGGTGAAGATCCCGACCGGGATCTGCTCGCGGACCGCGAGGTTCGCGGCCATGCAGAGCCCGAGCCCCGACTTGCCCATGCTCGGGCGGGCGGCGACGATGATCAGGTTCCCGGGCTGGAAGCCCGACGTGTGCCGGTCGAGGTCGCGGAAACCCGACGGTGTGCCGGTCACTTCGGCGCCGGCCTCGTAGAGCGCAGTGATGCGCTCGAAGCTGTCCTTCAGCAGCTCTTCGATGTGACTGAAGTCGCTCGTGACCCGGGCCTGGGAGAGATCGAAGACGATCTGCTCTGCACGATCGACGAGCTCGGTCGCGTCTCCGGGTCGGTCCCAGCCGAGGGTGGAGATGTCGCCGCCCGCTCGAATCAGCCCGCGGAGCGTGGCCATCTCGCGCACGATCCGCGCGTAGTGGCCGGCGTTCGCGCTCGCCGGGACGAGGCGCGCCAACTCGTGGATGCGCACGCGCCCGCCCGCGCCCTCGAGCTCTCCGCGCTCTTCGAGCTCGTCGACGAGCGTGATCGCGTCGACGGGCTCTCCCTTCGCGTAGAGCGCGAGGGCGGCGCGGTAGATGACGCCGTGGCTCTCGCGGTAGAAGTCGCTCGCGTCCAGAACTTCGCTGACCGCCCCGATCGCGCCGGGGGAGAGCATCATCGCGCCAAGGACAGATTCCTCGGCTTCGAGATTCTGCGGCGGGACCGGGGCGGTCGGCGAGGCCTGGGCGAGCTGGGCCATCGGGTTACCCAACCACGCTTGAGGCGTTCGTGGAAGGTCTGGACGACGCCCCTTTCGACAGGGCCAACAGCCTCCGCCGCGCTTGGTTTGCAGGCATAAGGGAACGCATGTTCCCACGACCTCCGGACGACACCTGTGGGCGGAATTCCTGCTCGGAGCGGGAAGTTCGTGCGCAATTCCACAGGGATGCGGTCACCTGTGGAGAAAACTGTGCGCTTTTGTTACACCCCCAGGTGGCAGCTCAGCGGGCTACTCGGGCGGTGTTTCGGGCTCGAGCTCGCGCGGCGCGGCGCCGGCGTCGGCTTCGGCCTCGGTGTCGGCCTCCTCCGCCTCGTCCTCGTCCTCTTCCACGATCGCCTGGATCTCCGCCTCAGCCTCCGCATGCTCGGCCTCGGCCGCCGCCTGCGCCTCGGCCTCGGCCTGTGCCTCTGCCTCTGCGAGCGCCTCGAGCTTCTCCTCGGGCGGCAGCTCGCCGCCCTCGGGCACGATCGCGAGCCGCAGCGTCGCGGTCACGTCGGGGAAGAGCTCGACCGGGACCTGGTAGCGGCCGATCCGCTTGATCGACTCGGGCAGGTCGAGCTTGCGCCGGTCGAGCCGCACCCGGAGATCCGTCCAGACGTGCTCGGCGACGTCGGTCGCGGTGACCGAGCCGAAGAGCGTGCCGGTCTCGCCTGCCGGGACGTCGAAGCGGATCTCCGCCGATTCGAGCCGGTTGACGATCTCCTGCGCCTGGTCGAAGCTCTGCGCCTCCTGGCGCGCGCGCTTCTCTTCGTGCTTGCGCAGCTCCGCGACCTTGCCGGGCGTCGCAGTCTCCGCCAGCTTCCGCGGCAGCAGGTAGTTGCGCGCGAAGCCGGGTGCAACGTCGACGACCTCGCCGCGCAGGCCGAGCTTCTCGACGTCCTGCCGAAGAATCACCTGCATCAGCGCTCCTCCCAGCAATGAGCGCCCGTCTCTCGCCCGCTATCACGCTGCGCCAGAGCCCACCCTCGTCTTTGCCCAGGCAACCAGCCTGGGCCGCAGACGAGTGCGACCTCTGGCTTGGTGCTAGCGAACGAGAGCCTGGGCATCATCACTGGCAGGAGCGCGTTAGTTGGTCGAGTAGGGGAGCAGCGCGACTTCGCGGGCCCGCTTGACGGCGAGCGCGACCTGGCGCTGGTGCCGCCGGCAGGCGCCGGTGATTCGCCGCGAGCGGATCTTGCCCTTCTCGGAGACGTAGCGGCGGAGCTGGTTGATGTTCTTGTAGTCGACCTCCTCCACCTTCTCCCGGCAGAAGTAGCAGTTGCGCTTGCGGATCGGCCCGCCGGGGGCGGGGCGGCCGCCTTTGCGCTGCTGCTGTCGCTGGTCTCGCTGGGCCATCAGAACGGGATGTCGTCGTCGCCGCCGGAGCCGAAGTCGGCACTCTCGGCCTGGGCGCCGCTCGGCACGAACTGCGGCTGCCCGCCGCCTTCGCCGTCCTGGCGGCTGCCGAGGAACTGGACGCTGTCGGCGATGATCTCGACCGCCTGGCGCTTGGTACCGTCCTGGGCCTCCCACTCGCGCCAGTCGAGGCGCCCGTCGACGCCGACCGGCCGGCCCTTGGCGAGGTACTGCGCGCAGCTCTCGCCCTGGTTGCCCCAGACGGTGACGTCGAAGTAGTTCGGCTTGTCGCCCCATTCGCCGGTGGCTCCGTCCTTCTGGCGCGTGTTGACGGCGAGGCGCAGCTTGCAGACGGCTGTGCCGCTAGGGGTGTGACGCAGTTCCGGGTCCTTGGTCAGGTTGCCGACGAGGACGACGCGGTTGATGTTGGCCATTACTCCCTCTCCTCTCGGGCGGTCTCTTCCGGTTCCGAATCCTGACTCGCAGGGACGCTCGCCGCCAGAGGCTCTTCCTGGCTCGGCTCTTCGTGGCTCGGCTCCTCGCGGCGCGGCTCCTCTCGCCGAGGCTGCTCAGGCTCGTAGTGGCTGGGCTCGGGCGGGCGGGTCGAGGCGCCCTTCACGCGGCGCACGGCGAGGTGGCGCATGACGCCGTCGGTGATCCGCAGCACGCGCGAGACCTCGTCCAGTGTCTCCGGGGCGGCGTCGAACGTGAGCAGGTGGTACGCGCTCTCGGGCTTGTGGTCGATTTCGTAGGCGAGCCGCCGGCGGCCCCACGGCTGGTGGTCGCTCCAGCTGCCGCCGCCCTTCTCGATCGTCTCCCGGGTGCGCGAGACGATCTCGTTCTGGCGCTCGTCGGTGAGCTCAGGGTCGAGCAGCAACAGGATCTCGTAGTCATTCACGCTCCCGAATCCTCCCTTCCTTCGGTCTCAGGCGGCCTCACCGGCGGGCGCCGCTCGGGAACGGACGGCGCGATGGCGAGGCAGGAAGGCGGCCAGTGTAGCATCGGCCCAATGCGTGCCAGGACCGCGTGGCTGGCCGGCGCCGCGGGCGCCGCGATTGCCTACTACCGCAACTTCCGCAAGGCCCCGGTTAAGCCTGTGCCGGTCGACGACCCGCGCGCCGAGGAGCTGCGCCGCAAGCTGGACGAGTCGCGCGACCTCGAGGCCGATCGCGCAGAGCTCGAGGCGGCGGAGACGCCGGTCGACCAGGCCGAGCCGGCGGACGTCGGCGACCGCCGCTCCGCCGTGCACGAGCGGGGCCGCGCGGCCGCCGAGGAGATGCGCCGCCGCCCCGGCGAGTGAACGACGCGCTCCTCCTCGCGGACGTTCTCGTGACAATTCCGTTGCAGTGCCTGGCACCGCGCGGTGCCGCACCAGCTCAGCGATCCGGGATGATCCGTGACGGCTTTGTCACGGTGCCTGGCACCGGCTAACGCCGCACGAACGCCCGCACGCCGTTGGCGAGGCCGAGCGCGACCCGCTGCTGGTACGAGGCCGTGTGCAGCAGCCGCCAGTCGGTCGGATTCGTCAGGAAGCCCGTCTCGACGAGCGTGACCGGGACGTCCGCCCAATTGAAGCCGGTCAGGTCGCTCCGCTTGACGATTCCGCGGTCAGGAGCTCCGGTGGCCGAGACCACGGCTTTCTGCAGTGCGAACCCGGCGCGAACGCTCGGCGCGTAGACGTCGTCCGTCCAGCCGCTGTGCCAGGCCGGGACGAGAGTCGACACTCCGTGGAGCGAGCGGTAGGCCGAGCCGTCGGCGTGGATCCGGATCATCAGCGCGGCGTGGCGCCGGTTGCAGAACTTCGCGCGGGCGATGTTCCCGTTGCCGTCGCGCAAGTGGATCGTCGGGCCGGTCCGCGTCATCGCCACCCGGTAGCCGCGCGCCAGCAGCACCGCCCGCGTCCGGTTCGCGATCGCCAGCGCGACCGCCGCCTCGCCGTGCGCCCCGCCCCCGTCCTTGATCTTCATGACCCTCGAGCCGGGTCCGATGGGCTCGAGCTGCCGTCCGATGGCCGGCGGCGTCCCGTGCCCAGGATCCAGGCAGATCAGCGCTGCCGCGGCGACCCCTGCCGCGCCGATCACGTCGGGCCGATCACGACAAACGTTCTGCGAGGTACGCGAGCCCGAGCGGGTAGCGGTACTCGATGGCCGAGTGGGTCGCGTCGAACAGCTCGAAGAAGTAGTCGGTGACGCCGATCGCCTCGAGCTCTCGGCGGAACGCCTCCGCGCCGAGGTCGAGGAAGAACTGGTCACGCTTGCCGCAGTCGATGTAGATCGCCTTCAGCGAGCGCAACGCGTCGGCGTGACGCGCGACCATCCGTACCGGATCCCACGCGAGCCAGCGCTCCCAGACCTCGGGCCGGAGCTCCCCGGTGTCGGGGTCGTACGGAATCTGCACGGTCCCGTCCTCGTCGGCCGAGTAGCACGCGGCCATGCACCAGTCGTTCAGCAGCGTGTGGTCGGTGTCCTTCGAGAAGGCCGGGCGCGAGCGAAGGTCCTCCCAGAAACGCTCGAAGGAGCCGTCGTACTCGTCGCGCAGCGTCCGCACCGAGCGACGCCAGTCCGGCAGGTAGCACATCTCGAAGAGCGCGTCGCCGGCGTGAGTCGCGAGCCCGCCGAAGACGTCCGGCCGCAGCATCGGGTTGACCATCGCGCCGTAGCCGCCGCTCGACTTGCCCGCGATCCCGCGGTTCTCCGCCGCGGCCTTCGTCCGGTAATTCGCGTCGACCCACGGCACGAGCTCGTCGCAGATGTGCGTGTGGTAGCGGCCGGTCCCCGGCGAGTCGATGAACTGGCTCCCACCGAGCGACGTCCACGCGTCGACGAAGACGAGCACGCACGGCTCGCAGTCGCCGTTGGCGATCGCCTGGTCGGCAAGCTCGGGGAAGTTCCGGCGAAACGGCATCCGGTTCCGCCACATGTCGAGCTGGCCCGTCAGCCCCTGGATGTTGTAGATGCTCGGGTAGCGGCGCTCGGGATCGTCGTCGTAGCCCGGCGGCACGTAGACCCAGAGCGGCCGCACGTGCGGGTCGCCGAGGGCGTTGCCCTTCAGGACCTCGCTCTCGAACTGGTGCTCGTCGAAGCGGCCGGCGAGCTCGTATGACCAGGGCTCCATGCCTAGATGCTACGGAACCGCGACTGGGAGCTTCGCCTCCTGGAGCAGGGCGCGCAGCTCCTCGGCGTTCACGGGCGCCTGGGCGATGGTTTGCCCGCCGACCTCCGAGCGCCCGTTGTTGTTGAACATCGCGTAGACGACCTCGGCCTTCTCGGCCAGCTCGCCCAGCGGCCCGACCCACTCGCGGAGCTCGTCGTCGGAGTAGAGGTGGTCGAAACGCTCGGCCGCGCTGCCGGTGCGCTTGTTCCAGGTCTGCGCGTTGCGACCGTGGAAGCGGATATACGCCGTGGGGCTCGTGGTCGCGACGACGGTGGGGAGGACGTTGCGGCCCTCCGTTCGCGGCGCGTCGACGATCACGTAGGTCATTCCGTGCCGCTCGAGGAAGGCGAGGGTCTCGTCGCGGTGCTCGTCGTCGAGCCAGGCCGCGTGCCGGAACTCGACCAGCGGCTGGTCTCCGCCGAGCTGCTCGACCGCCCACTCGAGGTAGTCGAGCGACGCCGGCTTCGGCACGACGTACGACGGGAACTGGAGCAGGATCCCGCCGAGCTTGCCCGTCTCGCGCAGCGGCTCGAGCGCGTCGTGGAACCGGCTGAAGATCTCGGCCCGGAACTCACGCGACGGACGCTCGACACGCCCTCGCTTGTCCAGCGGCGCCTCGTCCCGCAGGTCGGGCGGCAGCTGCTCGACCTTGACCGGGTGCCGCGTCATCACGCCGAACGCCTTCACGTGCATGACGAACCCCTCCGGCGTGCGGTCGGCCCAGTTCTGCACCATCTGGCGCTCGGGCAGGTGGTAGTAGGTCGAGTTCGCCTCGACCGTGTCGAAGCGCTCGGCGTAGTAGCGCAGCCGCTCCTCGGCGCCCTTGATCTCGCGCGGATAGAAGTACTTCGTCAGCGATTCGTCGGCCCAGGAGCAGGTCCCGATTCGAATAGGTGCGGCCACGGCCCGATGCTACTCGGCTCAACCCACGAGGACCTCGATCGTGTCGCCGTCGGCGACCGCGTGCGTGCGGCCGACACGTTGACCCGGAAACTGGGCGGAGTCGCCCCAGACGCGCGCGCCGGTGCACTCCTGCTCGAGCTCCTGATGAATCGTGCGGGCCACGTCGGCGACGGAGGCCGGCGGGTGCAGCGCCAGTGGCTCGGACTCCTCCTCGCCGGGCCGTCGCACGAAGACGCGCATCAGACCGGTCAGCCTCCAGATCTCGACGCGGAACCGGTCGAGGCTCGCGTCGTCGAGCACCGAGACGCCAACGGTCCCCGGCGGCGCCGGAGCTTCGTCCGTCTTGGTCGCGACAACGAGCGAGGGCAGATCGATCCCGGCCGCCACGAGCTCGCGCTTGATCACGTCGAGCTCCTCGAGCGGGGTGGTTGCGTCGTGGCAGAGCACGATGGCGTCCGCTCCGCGCAGGACGCCGAGCAGCGCGCGGCCGCCGCCACGGTCCTCGTGCGCGCCCTCGATCAATCCGGGGATCTCGACCAGCTGCACGAGGACGCCGCGTATGCGCGTCAGCGCCGGCACCGGCCGCGTGGTCGTGAACGCGTAGTCACCAGTCTTGATTTGCACGTTCGAGAGCGCCTGCAACAGCGACGACTTGCCGGCATTCGGCGCTCCCACGAACGCGATCTGAGCGGCTCCTTCGCGCCGCACGGCGATCGAGTCGCGGTGCACGACCCGCTTGCGTAGTCGCGTCTCCTCGAGCTCGCCTTCGACCCACTTGCGCAAGTCCGCATACGGGCCGTTCTTGTAGCCGGGCAGCTCGGCGAGGATCGTCCGCAGCTCGCGGATCCGCTCAGTGCCCTCCTTGCCGACCAGGCGCCGTTTGATCACTTGCTTGTACGTGCGATGCGGCATCGGCATCGCGCACCTCCCTTTGTGTCACAGCGAGAGAGTGCGCGAGCAGCGGCCGTCGAGGCCGCGGAGCGCGCCCTTTTCCCGCCACTTCCTCGGACGCTGTTTGCGGAAGCGGCGGATCAGCCGGTTTGGCTGCGGATCCTCGAGAGCCAGGAGCTCATCGCGGCCGACCCTAGCACGCGTGAGCGCTGGGGCCTACTCGGCGGCCGGCTCTGCCACACGCGCCGCAGGCTCGGAGATTGCGGCCTCCGCCTTGGTGCCGACGGCGACGCCTCCGAACAGCGCCTTGCCCTCGACGACGAGCACGGGCGCGTCTGGGTCGTCCTGGGCCGGTGTGCCGGCGTCGACGCCTCCAGCGAGCGCGGTCACGCTCGACTCGATGCGCCAGGTCGGCGGAACTCTGATCGCGATCCCACCGAAGAGCGTGCGCACCGACAGTCGTGCATCCGGGGCGAGCTCGGCCTCGCGCAAGTCGACGGCGATGCCGCCGTACCAGGCCACCATCGAGCCGCCCTTGAACGCCTTCGAGCGGTTTGTGAGCTCGATCCCGTCCATGACGGCTACGAGAGCGAGCTCGTCGCTATCTTCGTCCCCGCGCGAGGGCACGGCCCGCTTCACGAACGCGGCCGCGGCCATCATCCCAGCCCAGAAGCCGAGCTTGAACAGCAGCAGTGAACGAATTACGCGCATGTGCCGAGCCTATCGCAGCGTCAGCGACGGAGCGGCGCCGGAGTCGCCTAGAAGCGTCGCGTCCGAGCGCGGCTCATGAGCGCGGCTCATGAACCAGCCGTGGCCGCTTTTGTTCGGCAGGTGGACGGTGGCCCGAGCGAAGCTCCTCCGGGCTCACTGCCGGCTCGGAAAGGTCACGAGGAAGGCCTCGAGCCTGAAGAAGAAGGGCCGCCTCCTCTGGCAGCGCCCGAAGCCCGGCAAGAGCCTGAAAAGAGCGGTTCGAAGGTGAACGTGACCGTGGGTCGAGGGCTCGAAAACGAACCTATTTGACGTCCTCGGACCTTGCGGCCCCGCCTCTTGTTGACGCCGGGACACGGTGTTAGGGTCACACGGAATACGGGTCTATTCGTGAAAGGGGCTCTCCCGTGGTGAAGCTGGCAACGAGCTTGCGCGCCTGCGCGCTTGCGATGACGCGCCGGCGTCGCGCGACGCTTCTTTTCGCCGCCGCCTTGGGGGTCGTGTCATTCCAGGCCGGCATCGTTTGGGCAGGCGATGCCGCCACGACTACCGACGGCGCGCGAACGGCAGCTGTATCGCGGAACGGGGCGCGGACGCCGTCGCTTCCGAAGCAGGCCGGCCGCCACGTCTTCGTCGGCCATTCGTACAAGAACGACGTCTCGCGGTCGCTCGAGCGGGCGCTCCCGGCTTTCAAGATTCGCCACTCGCACTCGCGAGCGAACGCCCCGGACGCGGCGCGCCAGAGCAAGGCCTTTGCGCCCAAGATGCCCTCTCCAATCCTCAACTTCGACGGGATCCCATTCCCGGGCGTCAACTGCTTCTGCGCCCCGCCGGACACGAATGGGGAAGTCGGTCTCACGCAGTACGTCCAGATCGTGAACCAAGGCTTCGAGGTCTACAACAAAACGACCGGCATCTCCGTCTTCGGGCCGGTCGACATCGCGACGGTCTGGAGCGGCTTCGGCGGACCCTGCGAGAATGATGCCTGGGGCGACCCGGTTGCCCTCTACGACCAGCTCGCGAACCGCTGGGTGATCTCGCAGTTCGCTGGTCTCGACACTTATGGCGCGATGACCGATGAATGCGTGGCGGTGTCGACGACGAGCGACGCGACCGGGTCGTGGAACCGCTACGGCTTCCATCTCGGCGCGGACTTCTTCGACTACCCGAAGCTCGGGGTCTGGCCGGACGCGTACTACATGAGCATGAACGTCTTCGACGCGAACACCGAGAACTTCATCGGTCCTCAGCCCTTCGCCCTCGACCGCGCCGCGATGCTGGCGGGTGACGCGGCGACCTTTGTCACGTTCCGCGACCCATCCTTCTTCAATCCGTCCAGCGACGCTTTCATGCCTGCGGATCTCGACGGGCTCACCCCGCCGCCGGTCGGCGCGCCGAACCCGTTCATGAGCACCGGCGTCAACTCGACCTGGCCGCTGTATCGCTTCCACGTCGACTTCGCGACTCCCGCGAATTCGACCTTTACTTCTGGCGGAACCCTGACGCCGGCAGCCTTCTCGCCGATCTGCGGGGGCGGCGCTTGTGTGCCGCAGCTCGGCGGCGAGCTCCTCGACACGCTCGGCGACCGCGGCATGTTCCGCTCCGCCTACCGCAACTTCGGCGATCACGAGGCGCTCGTCGGAAACATGACCGTCGCGTCGGGCGGCGTGGCGGGAGTCCGCTGGTTCGAGGTCAACCACGCCACGTCGGGCGCACCCGGCTTCACCCAGCAGAGCACGTACCAGCCAGCCGACGGCGTCTGGCGCTGGATGGGCAGCGCGGCCATGGATGGCGTGGGCGATCTCGCAGTCGGGTTCAGCGCCTCATCCGGAGCGATTCATCCCCAGATCCGTTACGCGGGACGCCTTGCAGCCGATCCAGCGAACCAGCTTTTCCAGGGCGAAGCAACGCTCTTTGCAGGCGCCGGCAGCCAGACGACGAACACCTTCCATCGCTGGGGCGACTACAGCGACATGACCGTCGACCCGGTGGACGACTGCACCTTCTGGTACACGCAGGAGTACTACTCCACTAACAGCAGCTTCAACTGGCGCACCCGATTCGGCGACTTCAAGTTCCCGAGCTGTACGAGCCCGAGCGGTGCGCACGTCACGATCGCCAAGGCGGCAGACGAGCCCGGCGTCTTCGAAGGCGACCAGATCGGCTTCACGGTCGAGTTGGCAAACGACGGTGCTGATGCTGCCACCGGTCTGACGTTCACCGACAACCTGCCCGGCGGGACCGGGGTCGACTGGTCGATCGAAACGCCCGTTTCCGGCTGGTCGATCACCGGCTCAGCCCCGAACCAACACCTCGTCTACACGCCGACAACGCTTGCCGGCGGCACGGCCACGCAGGTCCACATCGTGAGCAATACGACGAACGACAGCTGCGGCAGGTACACCAACACCGCGAGCTTCACGTCGACGAACGGCGGCTCGGGAAGCGCGTCCGACTCGATCACGGTCGGCTGCGTGACGATCGCCAAGACGGCCGACGCCTCGTCCGTCAGCGCCGGCACTCAGATCGGTTTCACCGTGTCGCTGACCAACGTCAGCCCCAGTGTCGACGCCGCCGGAGTGACGGTCACCGATCCGCTCCCGTCCGGTACCGGCGTCGACTGGTCGATCGCCACGGCCAATTCCGGCTGGTCGCTGAGCGGTTCGCCGCCAAACGAGACGCTCACGTACTCCGCAACGCTCGCTCACAACATCAGCTCGCAGGCGCACGTCGTCAGCGCGACGGGGAGCCAGAGCTGTGGCGACTACCCCAACACCGCGTCGTTCACGAGCACCGACGAGGGCTCGGGCGAGGCGTCGGATGACGAATTCGTCTTCGGCTGCCCGGCTGTCTTCATCTACAAGGCCGCCGACGCCAACAGCGTCGTTGCCGGAACCCCCATCGGGTTCTACGTCGAGATGGACAACTTCGGTGACGCGGCCGCAACTGGGCTGACGTTCGCTGATCCGCTGCCGGCTGGGACCGGCGTCTACTGGGCGGTGGATGCCGTGCATAGCACTTTGGGCTGGTCGATCAGCGGGTCGCCGCCGAACCAGAGTCTCGTCTACAGCCCAACGAGCCTCAACGCGGACGACTACGTCTACGTGCACATCCTGAGTGCCACCAGCACGGCCGCGTGCGGTACGTACAACAACACTGCTCAATTCGGGTCGAGCAATGCAGGTACCGGTTCGGCTTCGGATTCCGTGAGCGTGGTCGCCTGCCCGCCTCCGGTCTTGTTAACGGTCAACAAGAGCGGGTCTGGTGCCGGGACCGTTACGAGCTCGCCGTCCGGGGTCAACTGCGGGCCCGTCTGTTCGTTCCAGTTCCCCAACGGAGCGGCTGTGACGCTCACGGCCTCCGCGTCCTCGGGCTCGAAGTTCACGGGTTGGTCGGGCGACTGCTCGGGCACCGGGGCGTGCGCGCTCACGATGAGCGCCGAGCACAACGTCACGGCCACCTTCGCGAAGAAGCCGAAATGCAAGGTGCCGAAGGTCGTCGGCTTGAAGCTCGCCAAAGCCAAAGTGAAGATCAGGCGTGCCCACTGCAGCGTCGGGAAGATCACGAAGAAGTTCTCGAGCCGTAAGAAGGAGGGCGTCGTCCTCTCGCAGAAGCCGAGGCCAAGGAAGATTCTGCCGGGCGGCTCGAAGGTCAAGCTGACCGTCGGCAAGGGGCCGAAGCATTAGTACGTTGAGCTAGAGGGCTTGACCGCTTCGGCGGTCAGCCCCGCCAGCGAATCCAGCACGACGTCGGCCTGGGCGAGCGTTTCCTCGGCCAGCGGAGCGGCGCCGGAGTCGAACCGACCGAGCCGTGGGTTGCACGACCGCACTGGTTTTGAAGCCTTGCGTGTGCTTCTGGTCGATTGGCTTGTCCAAGCCAACGGGGTGGTTGCTGCTGGGGGCGCGCGCCAGCCCGCGCGCCGCCAGCGGCATCCCGCAGCGTCACACCGCCCTTTCCCGGGGCGGTGCTAATACTTGCCTGTGAGCGGAAAGCTGGGGCTTCCCACAGGCACCGTCACCTTCCTCTTCACCGACATCGAGGGGTCGACTCGGCTGATCGAGGAGCTCGGCGAAGATGGCTACGTGGAGGCGCTCGCGGAGCACCGTGGGCTCCTGCGAGCCGCGTTTTCTGCTCGCGGAGGCGTCGAGGTCGATACACAGGGAGACGCCTTCCTGTATTCCTTCGCCGATCCTGGCAACGCGCTTGCAGCTGCGGCGCAGGGTCAGCAGGCGCTCGGCTCAGGGCCGGTCAGGGTCCGGATGGGCCTGCACACCGGAGAGCCGCGCTTGACGGGCGAGGGCTATGCCGGGCGTGAGCTCCACCGGGCTGCCCGCGTCGCCGCCTCGGGGCACGGCGGACAGATCGTCGTCTCGGCCGCGACGCGCGCGTTCGTCGATGGTGAGCTGACCGAGCTCGGCGAGCACCGGTTGAAGGACTTCGACGAGCCGGTCGCGCTCTTCCAGCTCGGCTCCGAGCGCTTCCCGCCGCTGAAGACGATCTCGAACACCAACCTGCCGCGGCCTGCCTCCTCCTTCGTCGGCCGACGGCGGGAGCGCGATGAGCTTGTCGGCCTGCTCGGGAACGGTACGAGGCTCCTGACGCTCTCCGGGCCGGGTGGCTCCGGCAAGACGCGGCTTGCGCTCGAGGCGGCCGCAGAGCTCGTGCCCGCGTTCAAGGCGGGGGTCTTCTGGGTCCCGCTCGCCACGCTGCGCGAGCCGGCGCTCGTGATGGAGGCGATCGCGCAGACATTGGGCGCCAAGGAGGGCCTCGCCGAGCACATCGAAGAGCGGGAGCTCATGCTCCTGCTCGACAACTTCGAGCAGGTGGTCGAGGCGGCGCCGGACCTGGGCGAGCTGCTCGAGTGGTGCCCCAACCTGAAGTTGCTGGTCACGAGCCGCGAGCTCCTTCGCATCCGCGGCGAGGTCGATTACCCGGTGCCCCCGCTGGCCGAGCCGGACGGAGTCGAGCTCTTCTGCACGCGCGCGCAGCTCGAGCCGGACGAGACGATCGCCGAGCTCTGCCGGAGCCTGGACGAGCTGCCGCTCGCGCTCGAGCTGGCCGCAGCCAGGACGAGCGTCCTCTCCCCGGCGCAGATCCTCGCGCGCCTCTCCGAGCGGCTCGACCTGCTCAAGGGCGGTCGGGACGCCGAGGCGCGTCAGCAGACGCTGCGAGCGACGATCGAGTGGAGCCACGACCTACTCGGCGACGAGGAGCAGCGTCTGTTCGCGCGTTTGGCCGTCTTCCGCGGGGGCTGCACGCTCGAGGAGGGGCGGACATCGACACCCTCCAGTCGCTGGTCGACAAGAGCCTCCTCCGGCACACGAGCGAGCGCTTCTGGATGTTGGAGACGATCCGCGAGTACGCCTGGGAGCGCCTGGCCGCGAGCGGCGAGGAGGGAGAACTGCGCCGGCGGCATGCTTTCTACGTGCTCGACGTCGCCGAAGCGCTCAGCCGAGCCCTGGACGAGGGTGGCGATCAGAGTGAGGTGCTTGCCTGTTTCGCCGCCGAACACGACAACCTACGAGCAGCGCTGGAGTGGATGCGCGACGAACGCGAAGACGAGGCGTTGCTCCGCCTCGTCGCGACTCTTCGGCCGTACCTGGCGCCCCGCGGCTTCTACGAGGAAGCAGACACCTGGTTTCCGCTCGCGCTCGAGCGCTCTGCGACGCCCCTAGAGGCGCGCTTTGAGGTCCTGCGTGGAGCGAATATCCGCGCGCTGTCCCTACGAGACTTCGCGCGCTCTGACGCCCTGGTCGCGGAATGGCGCCAGCTCGCCGAGGAGGTTGGAGACGAGACCGACGTGCTGTCGGCGCTAAACGCGGCAGCACTGACCGCGCTGGAGCGAGGCGCTCTGGACGAGGCTCGAGAGCAGTTCATCGGGATCGGGGAGCGGGCGAGAACGACCGGCGACGAGTTGATGGTCGCTTTCACGACGATCAACCTCAGCTTGGTTGCGTTGAGGTCCGGCGATTTCGAGATCGGCCTCGCCTACTCGACCGAGGCGGTGAAGCTCTTCCGTCAGTGGGGAGACGATGGGGGCCTCGCCAGTGCCCTTGGGAACTGCGGCTGGGCCGCTGTCAACCTGTCCGATCCGGTACGCGCGCAGGGCTTCTTCCGCGAGATGCTCAACATCTGCGGACGGCTCGGTCGGCTGCGGGGGATCGCCGACGCAGCAGTCGGCCTCGCAGCAGCCCTGATCGCCAGTCACGAAGAGGAGCGCGCCGCACAGCTGCTCGCGGCTGCTTCTTCGCTCCACGAGAAGCTCGGGGTCGGCTTCGAGGATGATTTGGAGGAGCAGGCGTACGTGGCGGCGCTCGCCCATGCGAAGGCGGCGCTCGGCGAGAAGGCGTTCGCCGCCGCCTGGGCGCGTGGCGAAGCGATGACCCCGGAAGAGATCATCAAGTTCGCGGAACCGGGGGAACCCAGTGGTTCCCCACCGCCCGGAGCTAGACAGGCCGGAGGGTGAAGGTGAGCTTGGCTTAACGGAGCGGCGCAGGAGTCGAACCTACCGAGCCGTGGGTTGCACGACCGCACTGGTTTTGAAGACCAGCTGGGCCACCGGGCCCATGCCGCTCCGACGCGAGATTAGCCGCGGGTCGCCGAGCGGCGAAGAACCCGCTCGTCGCCGACTCGGCGCGTGAGGCCGTCGGCGTCGAAGCGCTCGAGCAGGAGCTGCGCGGTCTTGCGCGAGATGCCGAGCGCGTCTCGGAAGCCGGCCAGCGTGATCGGGGCCAGCTCGTGCAGCGCCTCGCGGCCGCGCTCGTAGAGCTCGGTCGAGACGGCGAGACCGTCGCCGACCCGCTTCAGCCGGCCTTCGGCCTCGAGAAACTCGGCGAGCTGGCGGTCGTCGAGGCGCACCAGGTCGTTCGCCGCCAGCGCCGCTTCGAGCTCGGCCGCCGCGCCGGCCTTTTCGCCGAGCCGCGGCGCCGTCCCCGCCAGGTACGCCTTGCCGCCGCGCCGCTCGACGTGGAGCAGCTGCAACACCGACGGCGCCCACGGCTCGGGTGGGAGCAGCTCGGCGAGCGGCAGGCCGGGGTCGAGCGGTGCCGAATCGGCGCGCTGCCTGAGGCGGTCGAGCGTCTGGGCCCGGACTTCCTCGAGCCACTCCGGCGCGAAGAACCAGTCGCCCGCCTGTTCGAGCGCCGCGAGGCCGCGGGCCAGGTCTGCTGGAGCGAAGAGGCCGCGCGCCTGCAGGGTCGCGCCGGTGACGGGCTCGCGCACGAGCGCGCCGACGATCTCGGCCGGGTCGCCGCGTTCGAGCAGCTCGAGCCGGTCCGGGTCGAAGGCGCGCGGCGGCGCGGGGTCGAGCACCGTCCCGCCGCCAACCGTCGTCTCGGCGCGCAGCACAAGGCGGTCGCCACGAGCGGCGACGACAGGCTCGCGCAACCGGAGTTGGGCGAAACGGCCTTCGCGGACGGCGCGCGCCGCCACATCTGCCGTCCCGAGATGCACCGTGACGGCGGCTGGCACCGGCTCGAGCTCCTCGAGCACGACGTCGAGGCGCCACGTCACCGGGTAGTGGCCCGGCTCGACGAGCGCCTCGCCGCGCCGCAGCCGCGTCCGCTCGATGCCCGGCAGGTTGACCGCGACCCGCTGGCCGGCCTCTGCCCGCAGGACGTCGAGGTCGTGCACCTGCACGCTGCGTGCACGCGTACGCAGGCCCGACGGCTCGACCCGCAGCTCGTCGCCGGGCGAGATCGAGCCTGACCAGAGCGTGCCGGTGACGACGGTGCCGATCCCGGTGAGCGTGAAGGAGCGGTCGATGTAGAGGCGGGTCGCGCCGGACGAGCGGTCGCGCCCTGCCTCGCCGGCGGCACGCCGCAGCGCCGCGCGCAGCTCGTCGAGCCCGTCGCCTGTCTTGGCGCTGACGGCGACAACATCGGCGCCGGGCACGAGCTCGCGCGCCTCGGCGAGCGCCAGCTCCAGCGTCTCCGCGTCTACCGCGTCGGCCTTCGTCACCGCGACGACGCCGCGCTCGACGCCGAGAAGCCGCAGGATCGCCATGTGCTCGCGCGTCTGCGGCCGCGCGCCCTCCGCCGCGTCGATCACGAGCAGGAACAGGTCGATCCCGGTCGCGCCGGCGACCATCGTCCGCACGAAGCGTTCGTGTCCGGGCACGTCGATGAGCGAGAGCTGCAGCCCGTCGCCCAGGTCGAGGGGCGCGTAGCCGAGCTCGATCGAGATCCCACGCTCCTGCTCCTCGGGCAACCGGTCGGTGTCCTTGCCTGTCAGCGCGCGGACGAGCCACGTCTTGCCGTGATCGATGTGGCCGGCGGTGCCGACCGTCAGCGGCACGGGACCGCCTCGATCAGCCGCTCGTGGAATCGGACCGGCTCGAAGCCGCCACGCTCGAGGAGCGCGCGCCATTGCTGCTCGTCGCGCTCGCGCCCGCGGAGGAGCGTGAGCATGAGCAGGTCGAGCCACTTCGGGCCGAAAGGCTCGTTCCCCGGGGGAACGACCGCGTCGAGCACGAGCAGGCGGGCGTCGTCGGGCGCGGCCGTGCAGATGGTGCGCAGGATCGCCGCCGCGGGCTCGTCGTCCCAGTCGTGGAGGATCGTCCCGAGGATGTACACGTCCCCGCGCGGCACGCTCTCGAAGAAGCTGCCGGCCACGAACTCGATCCGGTCGCCAAACGCGTCCTCGTCGCGCACGGTCTCGGGCAGGTCGAACACGATGCCGCGCAGGCCGGGTTGCCTGCGCAGGACCTCGATCAGGAGCGAGCCGTTGCCTCCACCGACGTCGACGACTGTCTCGTCGCCGCGCCACGAGACCGAGTCGAAGCGCTCGACACGCTGCTCCTTCCCCTGCGCCATTGCGCGGTCGAAGGCGGCCCGCTCTTCTGGATGGGCCGCGAGCCAGCTCCAGAAATCCGCGCCGAAGATGCGTTCGAAGGTCGCCTCGCCGCTCGCGTCGAGCTGGCCCATCGCGCGGAACCACGAGCCTCCGAACAGATGCGCGAAGTCGTTCCAGCCCTCGGCCAGCAGGACCTCCGAGGCCGGCGTGTTGCGGAAGACGCCGCGCTCAGCCTCCGCGAAGACGCCGTCGCTCGCGAGCGCGCGAAGCAGCCGGTGGACGGCGTCGGCGTCGCTGCCCGTCTCCCGGGCGAGGTCGTTGACCGCTCGCGGACCGTCCGCGAGCCGCTGCGCGATCCCGAGGTCGGCGACGATCGCGAGCGCGCGCGTCCTGAGCGCTCCGCGCAGACAGTCCCAGATGATTTCTTCGGGCGCCGGCTCGCTCATCCACGCGCCGAATGCACGGCCAG
>VAXD01000009.1:0-12064 GCA_005884155.1 Actinomycetota bacterium
CGCGGCCTCCTTGTCCTTGCGCACCTTCTCGATCTCGTCCTCGAGCTCGCGGTAGCGTGGCGGCGCGGTCATCGTCTTGATCCGCATCCGTGAGGCGGCCTCGTCGATCAGGTCGATCGCCTTGTCGGGGAGGTGGCGGTCCTGGATGTAGCGGTCGGAGAGCGTCGCCGCTGCGCCGAGCGCGTCGTCGGAGATCTTGCAGCGGTGGTGCGCCTCGTAGCGGTCGCGCAGGCCTCGCAGGATCTGGACGGTGTCGTCGACCGTCGGCTCGTCGACGCGGATCTGCTGGAAGCGCCGCTCGAGGGCCGCGTCGCGCTCGAGGTACTTGCGGTACTCGTCGAGCGTCGTCGCGCCGATCGTCTGCAGCTCGCCGCGCGCGAGGGCCGGCTTGAGGATCGAGGCCGCGTCGATCGCGCCCTCGGCCGCGCCTGCGCCGACGAGGTTGTGCAGCTCGTCGATGAACAGGACGATGTCGCCGCGCTGGGTGATCTCCTTCATCACCTTCTTGAGGCGCTCCTCGAACTCGCCGCGGTACTTGGACCCGGCGACGAGAGCCGCGAGGTCGAGCGTGTAGATCTGCTTGCCCTTCAGGAGCTCGGGCACCTGGTTCGACGAGATCCGCGCGGCGAGCCCCTCGACGACGGCGGTCTTGCCGACGCCGGGCTCGCCGATCAGCACGGGGTTGTTCTTCGTGCGGCGCGAGAGGATCTGCATCACGCGCTCGATCTCGGTCTGGCGCCCGACGACGGGGTCGAGCTTGCCCTCGGCGGCGAGCTTGGTCAGGTTGCGGCCGAACTGGTCGAGCAGCTTCGAGCTCTTCGACTTCTCGCCCGGTGCCCCGCCCGCGCCCTGCTGCCGCCGGCCCGGGCCGGAGAGCATGCGGATGATCTCGTTGCGGATCTTCTCGGCGTCGGCGTCGAAGTCGAGCAGGATGCGCGCGGCCACGCCCTCGTTCTCTCGCACGAGCCCGAGCAGGATGTGCTCGGTGCCGATGTAGTTGTGGCCGAGGCTGAGAGCTTCGCGCAGAGCGAGCTCGAGCACCTTCTTCGCGCGCGGCGTGAACGGGATCTGGCCGGTCGTGACCTCGTCGCCCTGGCCGACGATGCGCGCGACCTGGGCCCGAACCTCCTCGACCGTGATGTCGAGCGACTCGAGCACGCGCGCGGCGAGACCCTCCTCCTCGCGCAGCAGCCCGAGCAGGATGTGCTCCGTGCCGATGTAGTTGTGCTTGAGCGCCCTCGCCTCGTCTTGTGCGAGGACGACGACCTGACGAGCTCTCTCGGTAAATCGTTCGAACACGTTCCTTCTTTCCCCGCTCCGCGGAAGAGACGCCGTGAGGCCTTATCGTAGCGAAGGGGTCGGGGGGTGTCGCATCCCCCGCCCGAGCGTTCGCAAGGGGTTCACTTTCGACTCGAACTGGGGTTGAATATGTGTATCTAGGGGAAGGGGGAGCCCCATGGGTAGACGATGTTCGTCGCTGTTGCTGTTCGTCGCGGGCTATCTCGCGATGGCGCTGCTGTCGCCCGCTGTGGCGCTCGTGCCCGCGTTACTGAGCTTCTTCGCAGGCGTGCTCGTGCTCGTGCGCGAGCCGGCGGCCGAGACCACACGCTCGTAGGCGGCTCGACCGTAGAGCCGGCCCAAGGGGTGCCCGTGGCCGGCTCGACGGATCGGTAGGTACGACGGCGGTCGGGCGGCAACCGCACTCCTGCTCGACTCCAACATCGGCGACTTGCCCCGGCTACTTGCGGGCAGTCACTCCTACGGGCCACCGCCATCGAGGGATTCGCCCGGCGGATCCGTCCTAGTACGCTTGCCATCCTTCGTGGCCGATCAGACTGGAAAGGCGCTCGTCACCGGAGGTGCCGGGTTCATCGGCTCCCATCTCGCCGAGCAGCTCCTGGCGGACGGATGGGAGGTTTTCGTCCTGGATGACCTCTCGACTGGATCGCTCGACAACGTCGCCCACCTGCGCGGTCGTCCCCAGTTCCACCTCGTCGTCGATTCGGTCCTTTCCCCAGCAGTCGTCAGCGAGGTCGTGCACAAGAGCGACGTCGTCTACCACCTGGCCGCGGCCGTCGGCGTACGTCTAATTGTCGAGCAGCCCGTGCACACGATGGTCACGAACGTCCAAGGGACGGAAACCGTCCTCGGCTATTGCAGCACGTACGGGAAGCGCGTACTCATCGCCTCTAGCTCAGAGGTGTACGGAGACCATCGGGAGGAACGTCCGCTTTCCGAGGACGACCGCCGCGTCTACGGGCCCACGACGGAGAAGCGGTGGCTGTACGCGGACTCGAAAGCGATGGACGAGCACCTGGCACTTTCGTACCACCTCGAGCGTGGCCTCGACACGGTCGTCGTCCGACTCTTCAACACGGTCGGTCCCCGCCAGAGCGGCCGCTACGGAATGGTGATCCCGCGCTTCGTAGACCGCGCCCTGGCCGGGGAGCCGCTGGAGGTCCACGGCGACGGGACGCAAACACGCTCGTTCTGCCACGTCACCGACGTAGTACGCGCTCTCACCGGGCTCATGAATGCGAGCGGGATCTCGGGCGAGATCTTCAACGTCGGGTCTACCGAACGCCTCCGGATCATCGATCTCGCCGAGCGCGTGAAGCAGGCGACCGGAAGCCGCTCCGAGATCGCTCTGGTCCCATACGAAGAGGTGTACGAGCAAGGGATCGAGGACACGCTCCACCGGGAGCCGGCGATCGCGAAGATTCACGAGGCGATCGGTTGGGCGCCGGAGCGGAATCTCGAGCAGATCCTTGCGGATGTGATCGAGCACCAACGAGCCGCGCGTTCAGAGGAGCGGCTCGAACCAGTCTGAGACGGTCGCGGCCGGTACTTTCCAACGATCGCCGGCATCGACCTCTTCGACGTCGCTTTCGTCTGCACCGGGAACCGTTTTCGGAGCCCGCTCGCAGCGGCCCTGCTCGAGAGCACCGGACTTCAGGTTCGGCCCCACTCGCTCGGGCTGCTCGACCTGGGCCCGGTGCCGGCCCTGCCGGAGGCGATCGAGCTCGCCACGGCGACCGGGCTCGACCTTTCGAATCACCGCGCACGGCAGCTCGCCGACGTCGAGCTCTCCGCTTCCGATCTCGTGCTCGGGTTCGAGCAGATCCACGTGAGCGCCGCTGTGGTCGACGGGCAGGCGGCAATCGGACGGACCTTCACGCTGCCGGAGCTCGTCGCGCTCTTGCAGAAGCTTCCCGAAGCCTCTACGGGCGGGCGCGGCACTGCGGTCGAAGAAGCGCGAGCGCGCGTCGAGCAGGCTCACGCCCTCCGTGCTGCGAGCCCTCAGAGCCGTTCGGCTCCAGAGATCGACGATCCACTCGGCCGCCCGCTGTCTGTCCAACGGCGAACAGCAGAAGAGATCCGGTTTCTCGTCGCTGAGCTCGCGAGCCGACTCTTCGGCTAGCCGAGCCGCGACTCCCAGCGGCCCAGCGTTTCGCTCGCCGTGCCGAGCAGGCCGCCGTGCGCCTCGATCCACTCGAGCAGTCGCTCGTAGAGGCGGTCGTAGCCGCGCGCGAGCCAGGGGTGATGCGACGGTGGGTGCCAGAGGATCGCGACCGCTCCGCCGTGCTCGACCACCGGCTCGAGGGCGGCAACCGCGGCGTCGTACGCACTCTTGGCGTCGAGGTTCAGGTAGCGCTCCTCGGCCAGCGTCGCGTCCATCAGGATGAGCGGCAGCTCCCACGCGCCCGGCTCGCGCCGCTCGGGATCCCAGAGCTTGTACGGGTACGGCGTTCCCGCGCGGAAACCCGGCAATCCCGGCCAGCCGATGCTCGAGTCGTAGCGGAGACCCGCCGCGCGGAGCTCCGCCGCGAGCCTGTCGGGCGCGCTGCGCAGGTAGTGGTGGCGCAGGCCCTGGACGTCGCCGAGCAGCCG
Source organism: Actinomycetota bacterium (assembly GCA_005884155.1). Taxonomy (GTDB): domain Bacteria; phylum Actinomycetota; class Thermoleophilia; order Gaiellales; family Gaiellaceae; genus AC-32. Next base: position 3,892 of record VAXD01000009.1, read on the forward strand.
CGCCTCCTCGGCGATGCGGCCCTCTTCGTCGCGGGCCCGGTACGAGGCGTGCAGCCCGATCTCGCGGCCGTCTGACCTCGCGCGCTCGATTGCCTGCGCGAGGGCCGGCCGGTAGCGCTCCGGGTAGCCGTCATGCGGGTCGTCCTGGCGGGCGAGGAAGAAGCAGGTCGAGGGCGGGCCCATCCGGTCGAGCCGGAAGGCGGGGTCGCGTCGTGCAAGCGCGTCGATGACGAATGCTGTCCCTTCGCGCACCCGGCCCCGCGCGACGCGCCGGGCGGCCGTCGTCAGTCCGCCGGCTCCAAGCAGGTCGATGTCGTGGGTCAGCGCGACGAGGAAGCGCTCGCCGCCTGGATAGCCGCGGCGCTCTCCGACGCTCGCGGCGATCTCGGCGACGCGCGGGCCAGGCGGGTCGGCGGGCGGGAGCGGTCGGCCGTGCTGGTCGAGCTCGGCGTCGCGCTCGTGAGCGAGCGTCAGCAGGCCGAACGTCTCGTCGAGGAGCGCCTCGTCCACGCGCACCGACTCGTCGAACGGGCGCCCAAGCGCGTCGAGCAGCGCGTCGAGCGCGTAACGCCTCTCCGGCGTCACAAGTGCCCGTCCGGGCAATACTTGTCCGCCTCTGGCCCGCGATCACGCGGCGCCAGGAACCACCCTCGCCCTTGCCAAGGCAACCAGCCTTGGCCGCGGACGAGTGCGGCCCCTGGCTTGGTGCTCGCGACCCAGAAGCTAGACAGCATCACCCGGACGGGCACTGCGCGGACGCAGCGCCGGGAAGAGGATCACGTCGCGGATCGCGTCGCTCCCGGTCAGCACCATCGCCAGCCGGTCGATCCCGATCCCGCACCCGCCGGTCGGCGGCATCCCGTACGACAGTGCCTCGACGAAGTCCGGGTCTCCCGGCTCCGACTCCTCCGCACCCGCCTCGCGCTCGGCCTCTTGCATGGCGAAGCGCTGCGCCTGCTCCTCGGCGTCGTTGAGCTCGCTGAAGGCGTTCGCGAACTCCATCCCGCCGACGACGCACTCGAAGCGCTCGACGATCGTCTCGTCGTCGTCGGTCGTGCGCGCGAACGGCGAGAGCTCGATCGGCCAGTCGTGGACGATCGTCGGCTGGATCAGCTCCGGCTCGACGAAGTGCGAGTACGCGTGGTCGGCGAGCTGCGCCCACGAGCGGTCCCGGTCGGTGTCGACACCGGCGCGCTGGAGCTTCGAACGCAGCTCCGCCTCGTCCCGCGACCAGATGCCCTTCGACTCGAGTGCCTCGATGAACTTGACCCGCTGCCAGGGCGGGCTCAGGTCGATGTCGAGGCCGCGGAAGGTGACCTTCGTCGCCCCGACCACCTCCGCTGCTCGGAAGACGAGCGCCTCCGTGCGCTCCATCGTGTCGCGGTAGTCGGCGTAGGCCTCGTACCACTCGACCTGCGTGAACTCGGGCGAGTGCTTGTAGGAGATCGACTCGTTGCGGAAGTCCTTGGCGAGCTCGTAGACCTTCTCCAGGCCGCCGACGATCAGGCGCTTGAGGTAGAGCTCGTCCGCGATGCGCAGGTAGAGGTCGGCGTCGAGCTCGTTCGAATGCGTGACGAACGGCTCCGCGAAGCCGCCGCCGTAGCGCGGCTGCAGGATCGGCGTCTCGACCTCGAGGAAGCCCTCGCCGTCGAGGTAGGCGCGCGTCTCCTGGACGATTCTCGTGCGCGTCGCCGCGAGCGCGCGCGACTCCTCGCTCATCAACAGGTCGAGGTAGCGCTGGCGGTAACGCGTCTCGAGGTCGGTCACGCCGTGAAAGGTGTCCGGCAGCGGCCGCCGGATCTTGGCGAGCAGCTCGAGCTCGGTCACCTCGAGCGAAGGCTCGCCCCGTTTCGAGCGCCCAGGCTGTCCCGTCACGCCGACGATGTCACCGAGATCCAGGTCGACTTTGTCTCGAGCGATGAGCTGGATCCGCCCGGAGCGGTCGACGAGGTCGAGGAATGTGAGCTTCCCCATCTCCCGCCGAGCCATGACGCGCCCCGCGACGCGGTGCTCGTCGTCGAGCGATTCCCCCGGCTCGGCCTTCTCGGCCTCAGCCCGGACCGCAGCGATCTCTTCCCGTTCGGGAAAGCGCTTCGGCAACATCCGCGCGAGTCTAATTCGCCGCGGAGGCGGGCTTTGCTCGCCTCCGGCAGCAGCTATCTGCGTGAAGTCGTCATGGCCCGCGAAGCGGGCCGGACTTCACGCAGCCTTGATCTCGAGGATCTTGAACTTCATCGCGCCGCGCGGGGCCTCGACCTCGACGGTCTCGCCCTTCTTGCGGCCGATGATCGCCTTGCCGACCGGCGACTCGTTCGAGAGCTTGTTCTCCGCGGGATTCGCCTCGGCGGAGCCGACGATCCGGTACTCGACCGTCTGTTTCGCACCGATGTCGCGGAGCTTCACCTTCGAGCCGATGGAGACGACGTCCTTGGCGACGTCCTTCTTCGTGATCACGCGAGCGTTGCGGAGCCGCTCCTCGAGCGTCGCAATGCGGTGCTCGAGCAGCGCCTGCTCGTTCTTCGCGTCGTCGTACTCGGCGTTCTCGGCGATGTCGCCGAACTCGCGCGCGGTCTTGATCCGGTCCGCGACCTCGCGGCGCTTGTCGTTCGAGAGATACTCGATCTCCTGCTTGAGCTTCTCGTAGCCTTCAGGAGTAAGGATGACGTCCTTCAACTGGCCTCCTCAAAGAAAAACGCGCGGCGCAAGGGCGCCGTCGCGGGCGGGGATGTTACCTATCGAGGTAGACGGACGTCAACCCCTGACCCGGCTACCATTTCCCGGTAAATGCAGGTAGATCTCCGCAGCTCCTGGTGGATCCGTGACGTCGAGATCCCCACGCGCCTCGTGCTCGCCCCGATGGCAGGTGTCAGCGTGCAGGCCTTTCGCCGTCAGGGACGGCGCTACGGCGCCGGCCTCGTCTGCTCGGAGATGGTCAGCTGCGCCGGCTTGCACCATGGGAACGAGAAGACCCTCGGGTATCTGCGAATCGCCTCCGACGAGCGGCCCTTGGCAGTTCAGATCTTTGGCTCGGAGCCGGAGGTGATGGCCGAAGCGGCGAGGATGGTCGAGGACGCCGGCGCCGATCTCGTCGACGTCAACTTCGGCTGCCCTGTCAAGAAGGTGACGAAGACCGGGGCCGGGGCGACGCTCTTGGAGGATCCGGCGCGGGCGTGCGCGGTCGTGGCCGCGGTGGCCAAGGCCGTCGACGTGCCCGTGACCGTGAAGATGCGCCGCGGGATCGAGAACGGCTCGCGCTCCTGCTTGGAGCTCGGGCCGCGGCTGGTCGAAGCAGGCGCGGCGTCGCTGACGCTGCATCCGCGCTCGGCGCGGCAGATGTACACGGGCGAGGCCGATCACGCGCTGACCGCGGAGCTCGTGTCTCTCGTCGACGTGCCGGTGATCGCGTCCGGCGACGTGACCTCCCGCCCGCGGGCGCAGGCGATCCTCGCGACGACCGGCGCGGCCGCCGTGATGGTCGGCCGTGCGGCGCAAGGAAACCCGTGGGCGCTGCGCGAGATCGTCGATGGCGACAGCGACGAGCCGTCACGTGAAGAGGTCGTCGCGGAGCTCGTGCTGTTCATCCGCGAGACCGCGCGAGAGCTCGGCGAGCGCCGGGCGACCGGCTTCCTGAAGAAGTTCTACGGCTGGTATCTCAGCCGGGGCCGCTTCCCGCGCCCGTTTAAGCAGGAGCTGGTGCAGCTCGAGTCGCTGGACGAGGTCGAGCAGCGCCTGTTCGCCGCGGCCCCGGGCGCCGTGGAGGCGCTGGAGCACCTGGAAGCCGAGCTTCCGAGCGGTGAGGATGACGTCATCCTCGACCTGCCGATCTCGATCTACGGCGGCGGCTGAGTGGCCGCGGAACCGGCGAACGACGCGCCGTACCGGTTGATCGACGACGTCACGTTCGGAGAGGGCGTGGTCGTCTCCCCCTTCACCAACCTCTACGGCTGCCGCATCGGGGACGAGACGCGCGTCGGGCCATACGTCGAGATCCAACGCGGCGTCGTCATCGGGGCGCGCTGCAAGATCCAGAGCCACGCCTTCATCTGCAGCGGCGTCGAGCTCGAGGACGAGGTCTTCGTCGGACACGGCACGCTGTTCATCAACGACAAGCTCCCGCGCGCGACGACCGACTCGGGCGCCCTGAAAGGCGAACCCGACTGGGAGCTTCAGCGAACCGTCGTCGAGCGCTCCGCAGCCCTCGGGTCGGGAGTAGTGGTCCTCGGTGGAGTGCGGATCGGTGCCGGCGCGCTCGTGGGCGCGGGAGCGGTCGTGACGAACGATGTTGCTGCAGGGGAGACCGTGATGGGCGTGCCTGCGCGCGCGAGCGCCGACCGCTGATGAGCGGGGCTCGCTGGAGGAAGACAGCGCAAACGAATCTCGTGTGCGAGTCGATCTCATCTCTTCCGGGACGCTGCCCGAGCCGCGAGAATCGCATTCATGGCAGAAAAGCTGTCGCCGCTCGAGCTCATTCATCCGGACGGCTTCGCGCGCACCGTGTCAGTGCTCGGGTCGGGTTGTCCAACTAGACTACGTCCGGAAAGACCTGCGCCGGGCGTGGATGCCCGTTCTGAGCTCGTCGTCCTAGCGCCGACTCCCCCCGAGCTGAAATCGCACGACTGGCTCGACAAAGCAACGGACGCCGCCGTCGAAGGGCTTGCCGAAGACGGCGTGCTGTATGTCTTGGCACCGAGGCGGTCGCGATCCCGGATCGCACGCAGACTCTCGAAACACGGACTCGAGATCCAGTTGACGCTTCTCCACGACCCCGATGTCGAGGCGAGCCGCTATCTAGTTCCGCTCTCACTCTCAACAGGTAGCTATGCCTTTACGAACCTGATTCCGACCAGGCGAGGCCGTCGACGGCTCGCGTTGCTTACCTTGGCCGTCCCCCTCGGGCCGCGGTTTCTAGCCCGGACACTCCGCTCGGTGGGATTCGTGGCCCGCGCGCCTGGCGCGCGCCCGCTCTTCGATTGGGCCTTCAGACTCGACGGGTGCCGTCAGGATGCACATTTGGCCGTCATAACAACGAGCTGGCGCGGACCGATCGGTTCGCTGGTGCTCCTACGATTTGGCGATCGTGCTCGATATCCGACGGCCGTGGCGAAGATCTCCCCCGTCGCGCCGAGCCGCGGGGCTCTCGACGAGGAGGCAACGGTTCTTCGGCGGATCGGTGCGGCTGCGCAACAAGCGGGCGCCGACGTGCCCGAGCCCATCGTCGTGGGGCGGTTGGACAGCCGGCCCCTAATGCTTCAGACCGTAGTTGGTGGTCGTTCTGCAGCCGCGATCCTCGGCGATTTTCCCGATAGGCACGACCACGTCGCGGAAAAACTCATCGACTGGATCGAGCGCTGGAACGTTGAAACCCGCACTGTCAGCCCACTGACCGGCGAGCGGCTCGAGCACGAAGTCCAGAGTTCGGCGAGACGGCTTGCCCCGCTTCTGGAGCACGGAGACGCCTACTCCGCACGGCTCGAGCAGCTTTGCGACGAGGTCCTCGGCCTCCCGTCTCCGTTCGTCGCGAGGCACAACGACCTGACGATGGTCAACATCTTCATCTCCGCGTCCGGCCGTTTGGGCGTCGTCGATTGGGAGGCCGCGCGCGAGAGTGGCTTGCCGCTCGTCGATTTTTACTACGCGATCGTGGATGCAACGGCTGCGACAACGCGCTATAGGGACCGGCGACAAGCATTCCTCTCGTGCTTCGCCGAGAACGGCGAGCGCGCCCGCACAACTCGTCGGTTTGAGCAACGACTCATCAGCTCTCTCGGCATCGTTACGCCGGTGGCCGAACTCTGTTTCCATGCATGCTGGCTGCAGTACGCACTCCACGAGGTTCGTCATGTCCCGAGCTCCGAGGGACAGGCATTTCTCGAGATCTTGCGATCAGTCGCAGGCGACGATTTGAGGGAGCCTCAATCCGCGCCATGATGGTCGTGGCGCGGACGGAGAAGACGCTCCGTCAGGAGCCACTGAACCACCGCTGACAGGATCCCGGCAACGAAGATCGCGTTCGACGCCGCATGCCTGCGATCGCCCACCAGTTGGCGGACGATGCTGGAGCACCGGCTCAACACGTCGCGACTCAAGCGCCTCAGCATGTAAGGGTCTCGTACGCTCAGGTGCTTTGCATAGAAGGCGCCCTGTCCACGGGCGTATCGCCACTGGAGCCCGAAGAAGTCATCCTCGCTCCGCCACGCGCGGTGGAAGAGGACCGCCCGCGGGTCGTAGACGATTCGGTAGCCGGCCACCAGTAGTCGAAAGCAGAAGTCATTGTCCTCGGCACCCGGGAAACGTCGTGTGCCGGCGCCGAGACGCTCGTCGAAAAAACCGACGTCATCGAACGCATCACGAGCCAACACCATGTTGTTCGGATACAGCACTTCCTGCGAAATACGACCTTCGAATACAGCACTCTCCTCATCCGTCTTGAGCGAGGGCGCGAAGCCGCCAGGGATCTCGGGAGTGCTCGGGCGCACCTGGCCCGTCACAACGGCACGTGTCCCCGACTCGCGCAGACTCGAGACGAGAGCTTGGAACCACGTCGGGGTCGCGAGCATGTCGTCATCGACAAAGACGAGGATGCGGTGTCTCGCGGTCCGGACGCCTTCGTTCCGAGCCGCACTGAGCCCGCGCGACCGTGTGGGGGAGTAACGGATCTCGCATGGACGGGCGTGCGGAGCCCTCGCGAAGGCCATGAGGTCGGCGTCGGCGCCGTCGCTCTGATCGACTACGACGATTTCGTCGGGGACCTCGTTGCCGGCCAGAACCGACTCGACCAGCTTTTGAGCAAACCCTTTGCGGTTGCGCGTGCAGACAATGAGTGAAACCCGTGCATCAGGTGCGATCTCGTTCGCGTTATGCATGGAGAAACCGCCGAATCCGGTCGAGCAAGTCTTCCGCCTGCCAGTTGTAGACGGTCACTCGCGGAAGCGCCCAGCGCGTCGCGTCGGCCGCCACTGCCGCCTGGACCGTCGAGCACGCAGCCCGGTAGCCCGCTGCACGGACAGCTTCTATCGACGCGGTGTCGAAGTCTTGAGCGCGTCCAAACGGGTATGAGAAGAAGTCGACCCTCCGTTCGAGCAACTGCCCCAGAAATCGCTTCGACCCTTCTATCTCGGCGACGCGTTCCTCGTCAGAGAGCGAGCTGAGTTCCCTATGGGTCATCGTGTGAGCGCCGACTGTGACGTCCGGCGCCGATGCAAGCCGCCGCAGCTCATCTGGAGTTAGCGGCCGACCCTCCGTCGCCGCTGGCACGTCAGATACGAGGTCGGCCGCGATTCCGTGGAGCACGCGTCGGCGTTCCGGCCCCTCGAGGGGCCGTAGGAGGCGATGCAGCTCCAGACAGGCTCGAATCCGGCGGTCATGACTTTTGAGCGAGAACGAGCGGGCGCGGCCTCGGATGTTGACGACGAGGTGGGCTTTGCGGTCCGGGGCTCCGACGACGAGGGTTGCCAGTTCGTCCCACCAGAAGAGCTCGCCCTTCGAAAGCGGCTCACCGGTGACGAACACGGTGAAAGGAACGCCGATGGCGGAGGCGATCGGTTCGGCGACCTCGAGATTGTCGGCGTATCCGTCGTCGAACGTGACCACGACGCACGGTTTCTCGTCGGTCGTTCTCTCTTCGAGAGCTCCAGCGAGAGCTCCCAGCGTGGAGATCGGATATGACGCGCTGACGGCCTCCAGCTGAGCCTCGAACCGCTCCGGATGGACACAAATGCGAAAAGGATCGAGCTCAGCCTTCGCCACGCGGTGGTAGAGGAGGATGACGGCCCGTGCCGCCGGGCGTCGCGGACTGGTCGATCTACGGCGCACGCTCGTGCTAAGCGGGAAGGTGCAAGGGGCGTGTCCTGGCGTTCAACGAGTTGCCCGCGCAGACTGGCGGCCGCCGAGTCTTTTGATGAGGTTCTGTGCGCGTCCCGGACGACCTCCCGTACCAGCAGCCGTCGGTCTGGCGTGCGAGTAAGAGTTGAGGCGCAGATACTCGGCGAGCGTCGCCTCGGCCCGGACCGGATCGCGGACCGCCTCAGCCGAGACGGCAGCTTCTCGAGCAAGTTCCTCAAGCGCCGGTTGATAGACGTCGAGCTCTGGACGGCGCCGGAGCAGGGCGTGGTTGAGAAGAGCGAAGAACGCGTCGGGCGCCGCCGGCACGAATGCGCCGTTCCCGTCACGAACG
>VAXD01000009.1:12175-12512 GCA_005884155.1 Actinomycetota bacterium
TCGTACGCGATTCTCGACGAGCAGCGTGAGCCGCGCCGGTGGGGGCGCGGTGGGACGAAAGAGTTGCACGTACGGCGTAGACAGTTCAATCGCAGTCATGAGCTCGGTCACGTGTCGCCAGCCTCGCCCGCCTGTCGGCCCCGAGCGAAATCTCGACACGACGCCATTCCAGCTCTCGTCGACCCGAAGATAGTCGGCTGGTCGCCGTCCTGTGAGTAGGAAGAGATCGCGCTCGGCCTCGTCCGGATCGACGCTTGCGTGGATGCGATGCCCCCCGCCCGTCCACGAGCGATATCGCTGCTTCGCATCGAAGGTCCTGACGTTCACGCTGGCTTTT
>VAXD01000175.1 GCA_005884155.1 Actinomycetota bacterium
GGTTCCTGAGGGCATTCCACGTGCACGCGACCCTTCACAACGCCTTGCTCGCCCAGGTCGTCGACAGCCTCTCGACGCTGCTGCCCATCTCGCCGGGAGGCGCCGGGACGAAGCAGGGGTTCCTGGTGGCGATCCTCCACGGCCAGGCGTCGACGTCTCGCCTGCTCGCGTTCAGCATCGGGATGTACGTCGCGGTGACGCTCTTCAACATCGCGCTCGGCGCGATCGCGATCTTCATGTCCTTACGGACGCTTCGGCTCCGAGAAGTTCTGGACCGCGCAAGGGCCGCCGAGTCCAAGAGCTCCTAGCGGCCGCCTAGAATCGGCGCCGTGGAAACTGCACAGCGGCTCGTCAAGCCAAAACTACGCGGCGTCTTTCACGAGCTCGGCTTCTATGCGGCGGCCGCGGTCGGCGTCCTGGTCGTCATCACGGCCGAGCCGGGCAAAGGGCGAACCGCCGCCGCGATCTTCGCGAGCAGTGTCGTCGTCTGCTTCGGCGCGAGCGCCCTGTACCACCGGCCGACGTGGCGCCCGCGCGCCCGAGCCTGGCTCGCCCGCCTCGACCACGCCGGGATCTACCTGCTGATCGCCGGCAGCTATGCGCCGTTCGGGCTCATCGTCATGTCGAAGGGTTGGGCGATCCCGATCCTCGCGATCATCTGGAGCGGCGCGTTCCTCGCGATCGTCTTGAAGCTCTGCTGGGTGCGTGCGCCGAAGTGGCTGTCGGCCGCGATCGGGTTGACGCTCGGCTGGGTCGGCGTGGTCGCCTTCCCGCAGCTCCTCAAGCTCTCCCTTGCGGCGATCCTGCTCGTCGTGGCGAGCGGGCTTCTCTACACCCTCGGCGCGATCGTCTACGCGCGACGCCGCCCCGACCCGCGCCCGTTGGTCTTCGGGTATCACGAGCTCTTCCACGTGCTCGTACTCGCCGCAGTGGCCTGCGAATACGTTGCGGTCGCGTTCTACGTGCTCCCGCGCGCGTAGATTGCGTCGGATGAGCGCCCGCGTCGACTGGATCTCGTTCTGCCCGGTCAAGGGTCTTGCCCTCCAGCAGCTCGACGAGTGCGAGCTGACCGAGGCCGGCGTGGCGGGCGACCGCGAGTTCTTCCTCGTCGACGAAGAGCACCGGCTCGTGAACAGCAAGGGGCTCGGCGCCCTTCAGCAAATCGTTCCCCGCTACGACGCCGCAGCGAGCGTGCTCACGCTCGCGTTTCCCGACGGCACGACTGTCTCCGAGCCCGTCCACTTCGACGGCGCAATCGAGGCGCGGTTCTGGAACATCACGCTCGACGTCCGTGTCGTCGACGGGCCGTGGAGCGAAGCGATCTCCGACTTCGCCGGCCGGAACCTTCGCCTGGTCAGGTCGCCGGGGCCGGCGCCGGACCGCAGGCGCGGCGGCGCGGCGACGCTCCTCGGAACGGGCTCCCTCCACGCAATGGCGCGCCAACTCGACGTGGACGAGGTCGACGGCCGCCGCTTCCGGATGAACTTCGGGATCGACGGGCTGGCCGAGCACGAAGAGGACGAATGGCTGGGCCGTCGCGTCCAGCTGGGAGAGTCGATCGTCGTGCCGCAGGGGAACGTGGGCCGCTGTGCGGTCACGACGCAGAATCCCGAGACAGGCGAGCCTGACCTCGACACCTTGAAAGCGCTGGCGGCCTACCGGCGGGAGGCCGAGACGACGGAGCCGCTGCCGTTCGGCGTCTACGCGGCCGTCGCCCAACCCGGGCGCGTGCGCGTCGGCGATCCGGTCGAGCTGACCTGAGCCCGGGCGCCTACGCGGATTCTTCGGCCAGCTCTTCGGCCTCGTCGTCCGCGCCTGCGGTGGTGACGAGCGTCGGCTTGATGCCCTTCTCGATCGTCTCCTTGGTGATCGCGCACTTGACGACGTCCTTGCGCGATGGCAACTCGAACATCACGTCGAGCAGCGCGCCTTCGATGATCGAGCGCAACCCGCGGGCGCCGGTCTCGCGCTCGAGCGCCTTCTCCGCGATCTGCCAGAGCGCCTCCTCGGTGAAGACGAGCTCGATCGAGTCGTAGGCGAAGAAGCGCTGGTACTGGCGCACCAGAGCGTTCTTGGGCTCGGTCAGGATCTGGACGAGATCCTCCTGCTGGAGCTGGTGCACCGCCGAGATGACGGGCAGGCGGCCGATGAACTCCGGGATCAGCCCGTACGAGAGCAGATCCTCCGGCATCACCTTCGACAGCATCTCCGAGGCCTCGTACGAGTTCTTCGAGCGGATCTCGGCGCCGAAGCCCATCGCGTGCTTGCCGATCCGCTTGCTGATGATCTTCTCCAGGTCGGCGAACGCGCCGCCGCAGATGAAGAGGATGTTCGTCGTGTCGATCGAGAGGAACTCCTGGTGCGGATGCTTGCGCCCGCCCTGCGGCGGGACCGAGGCGACCGTCCCCTCGAGGATCTTCAGCAGCGCTTGCTGCACGCCCTCGCCGGAGACGTCGCGCGTGATCGACGGGTTGTCCGCCTTCCGCGCGATCTTGTCGACCTCGTCGATGTAGATGATCCCGGTCTCGGCCTTCTTGATGTCGAAGTCCGCGGCCTGGATGAGCTTCAGGAGGATGTTCTCGACGTCCTCGCCCACGTAGCCGGCCTCGGTCAGCGCAGTCGCGTCGGCGATCGCGAACGGCACGTTCAGGATCCGTGCCAGCGTCTGGGCGAGCAGCGTCTTCCCGCAGCCGGTCGGGCCGAGCAGGAGGATGTTCGA
>VAXD01000178.1:0-1901 GCA_005884155.1 Actinomycetota bacterium
GTGCGCAGGCGGCTGCGGCCGCGCGCCGGTGGTCGTCGTCGACGGGCGCTACCGCGAGCCGGTCCGGCCCGAGGACGTTCCCGCGCTAGCCGAGGAGGTGCGCAGTGGCTGACGAGATCACGCTCGCGCACGCGGACGAGCGCGACCTGACGCAGCTGGCCGAGTACCAGGCGATCGGTGGCTACAAGGCGTTGAGGAAGGCACGCCGGATGAAACCGCAGGCGATCATCGACGAGCTGATCGCGTCGAACCTGCGGGGCCGCGGCGGCGCCGGCTTCCCGATGGGCCGCAAGGCGAGCTTCCTCGCGAAAGGAACGGGCAAGCCGACCTACCTCTGTGTCAACGCGGACGAGTCGGAGCCCGGCACGTTCAAGGACCGTGAGATCATGCTGCGCAACCCGCACCTGCTGATCGAGGGCTGCCTGGTCACCGCGCACGGGATCGAGTCGCAGAACGTCTTCATCTACCTGCGCGGCGAGTACCTCGACGTGTTCGAGGTCATGCACGCCGCGCTGAGTGATGCCCGTGAGGCGGAGCTGCTCGGCGGCGTCACGATCGTGCTCCACCGCGGCGCGGGCGCGTACATCTGCGGCGAGGAATCGGCGCTGCTGGAATCGCTCGAGGGGAAGCGCGGCCAGCCTCGCTCGCGCCCGCCGTTCCCCGCGGTGAGCGGCCTCTACGGCTCGCCGACGCTGATCAACAACGTCCAGACGATCGCTACGGTGCCGCCGATCATCGAGAAGGGCGGGGCCTGGTACGCCTCGATAGGGCCCGAGACGTCGCCCGGAACGGTGGTTTTCTCGCTGTCCGGCAACGTCCGGCGGCCCGGCAACTACGAGCTCGAGCTTGGGACGCCGCTGCGGCACCTCGTCTACGACATCGGCGGCGGGCTCCCGGCAGGCCGTGTGCTGAAGGCGATCATCCCCGGCGGCTCGTCGACGACCGTGATGAAGCCCGACCTGATCGACACGCCGCTCGACTACAACTCCGTCGCTGAGGTCGGTTCGCAGTTCGGCGCGGCGGCCGTGATCGTGATCGACGACCGGGCGTGCATGGTGCAGCTCGCACTCCGCTCGACGCAGTTCTACATGCACGAGTCATGCGGCAAGTGCACGCCGTGCCGCGAAGGAACTCGCTGGATGACGCAGCTCCTGCGCAAGCTCGAGGACGGCCGCGCGGAGCAGTCGGAGCTCGACCTGGTGCTTTCGGTCGCCGACCGCGTGCTGGGCAAGTGCCTCTGCGCTTTGGGCGACTTCGCCGCCGGCCCGGTCGTCGAGTACGTACGCGCGTTCCGCGACGAGTTCCAGCGCCACATCGACGAGGGCGGCTGCCCGTTCGGCGGCGAGTCGTCGCTCGAAGGCGTCTTCGCGCCGGTCGACCAGCACACGCACAGCCCCGTCGCGGAGGTACCGGCGTGACCCGGTGCCAGGCACCGCAACGAAACCGCAACGAGTCGTCCACAAAGCCCTGCTCGGACCGCGTTTTCGCCGGTGCCAGGCACCGTCACGAATGAGTGCCGCCGAGCAGGTCACGGTCACGATCGACGGGCGGGAGATCCAGGTGCCTCCGGGGCTCGGGCTCGTCGAGGCGGCGCTCCACGCAGGGATCGAGATCCCGGTGTTCTGCTACGAGCCGCGGCTCGGGCCGGCGATCGGCGCTTGCCGCATGTGCCTCTGCGAGGTCGAGGGCATGCCGAAGCTCCAGGCGGCCTGCACGATGACGACGCAGGACGGGATGATCGTCCGCACAGCCGAGACCTCCGAGCGCGCCGCGGAAGGACAGGAGGCGACGCTCGAGTTCATCCTCGTCAACCACCCGCTCGACTGCCCGGTCTGCGACAAGGGCGGCGAGTGCCCGCTCCAGGACCTGACCTTCCGCTGGGGCCCGGGCAACACGCGCAT
>VAXD01000178.1:2039-7921 GCA_005884155.1 Actinomycetota bacterium
AGTCGATGATCGCGACCTTCCAGGACGAGCCGTACCGCGCGAAGTTCTCCGGCAACGTGATCGAGCTCTGCCCGGTCGGCGCGCTCACGTCGACCCAGTACCGCTTCGAGGCGCGGCCCTGGGAGATCCAAAACGTGCCGACCGTCTGCGGCCTCTGCCCTGTGGGCTGCAACATCCACGCGACCACGCGCGAGGGCAAGGTCAAGCGCGTCATCTCACGCAACCACCCGCAGGTGGACGAGGGCTGGCTCTGCGACAAGGGACGGTTCGCGTTCACGCACCTGTACGCGCGCGACCGCATCTCGGACCCGCTCCGCCGCGTCGGCCGCCGCCGGTTCGAGGAGCTGACCTGGGACGACGCGCTCGACGAGGCGGAGCGGCTCTTGCGCGGTGCCAACGGCAGGATCGTGACCGCGCTCTCCGGCTCCGAGACCGTCGAGCAGGCCTACGGGCTCGCGGCTCGCCTCGCACTCGGCCGTGCTCCCCGAGGAGACGAGTCCCGCGCTCGACGCGTTCCGGCTGCCGCTTTCGGCGATTCGCGACGCTCAGGTCGTGGTGATCCTCGGCGACGAGCCTGTCGCCGAGCGCGCGCCGATCGTCGACCTCTGGCTCCGCGCCGCCCGCCGCAAGGGCGCCCAGATCGAGCACGCGGGCGACGCGCTCGAGGCGTGCGCACGGCTTTCGAACAAGAACGACGAGCTCGGCAAGCGGCTACGCGAGAGCGAGCGCACGATCGTGATCTGGTCGAGCGAGGAAGGCGCCGGCGGAGCCCACTGCGCCGCGCTCGCGCGGGAGCTCGGCTTTGCCGACAAGCCCGGCTCGGGCGCCTTCCACCTGCCGCGCACGGCCAACGGCCGCGGCGCCGCCGACGCGTGGGCCGCAGCCTCCGACGGCGAAGGCGAGGATCCCGAGCCGATCTCGCTGCTCGTCGTCTCCGGAGACGAGGCCGCCGCCGACCCCAACGTGCGAGCCCTCGCCGAGCGGTCGGAGAAGGTGCTCGCGATCTCGATGTTCCGCAGCCTCGTCGTCGGCTGGGCGGACCTCGTCCTGCCGGGAACGAGCTACCTCGAGCGCGACGGGACCTACGTGAACCTCGAAGGTCGCCTGCAGCGCCTGCGCCGCGCCGTCATCCCGCCCGCGCCGGACGAGCTCGCCTGGATCTCCAAGCTGGCCGAGCGTTTCGGCGTGACGATCCCGCCCCACGCCTCCGCAGTCTTCGCCGCGCTCTCGGAGCGGATCTACGACGGCCTGCCCTTCGGCGAGGTCGGCGAGCAGGCCGAGCTCCGCACGCGCAGCGAGGCGCCGACGCCCGAGCTTCCCGAAGAGCCCGGCGTGCCCGCCGGCAAGGGCCTGAGGCTCGTGCGCTACCGCCCGCTCTTCTCGGGACCAGCGGTCGAGCGCGTCCCGGAGCTCGACTTCCAGCGGCCCGAGCCCGAAGTCGAGCTGGCACCGCAGGACGCGGAGAAGCGCGGGATCGCCACAGGCGAGACCGTCACCGTCTCGCACAACGGCACCTCCGTCGAGCTCCGCGCCCGTGTCAGCCGCGGCCTGCGCGAGGGGGTCGTCCGGATCGCGAGCCAGCACGCCGGCGACCTCGGCGGCGCGGTGGAGGTGCGCAAGTGACGGAGGTCTGGTGGGTCTCGCTGATCAAGGCCTTCGTGATCATCAACCTGCTCATGCTCACGTTCGCGTACATGACCTTGATCGAGCGCAAGGTGCTCGCGCGGATGCAGCTCCGCTACGGCCCGAACCGCGCCGGCCCGTTTGGCCTCCTGCAGCCGATCGCCGACCTCGTCAAGCTAATCCGCAAGGAGGCCTTCTTCCCGGCCTCAGCTGTCGACGTCCTCTACATCACCGCGCCGGTGCTCTCCTGCTTCACTGCGCTGGCCGCGTTCAGCGTGATCCCGTTTGGCCCGGGCTGGACAATCGGGGACTACTACGTGAGCGGCGAGGTCGTGAACGTCTCGATCTCGCTCATCCTGCTGTTCGCGCTCGGCTCGCTCGGGATCTATGGCTTCATCGTCGGCGGCTGGGCCTCGGACTCGAAGTACTCGTTGCTCGGCTCGATGCGGACCTGCGCGCAGATGGTCTCGTACGAGGTCTCGCTGACCTTCGCTGTGCTCGGCGTCGTGCTGATGGGCCGGTCGCTCTCGCTCGTGGACATCGTCCACAAACAAGATGAGACCTTCTGGTTCTTCGGGCCGCAGTTCGTCGGCCTGCTGATCTTCTTCGTCGCGGGAGTTGCCGAGACGAACCGGCCGCCGTTCGACCTGCCCGAGGCCGACACCGAGCTGGTCGCGGGCTACCACACGGAGTACAGCGGCATGCGCTTCGGCCTCTTCCAAATGGGCGAGTACGTGAACATGATCACGCTCTCGGCGCTGGCCGTGACGCTCTTCTTCGGCGGCTGGTACGGGCCGTGGGCCCCGCTCGGGCCGCTCTGGTTCGCGCTCAAGCTGTTCGCGGTCATCTTCATCTTCCTCTGGCTGCGGGCGACGCTGCCGCGGCTGCGCTACGACCAGCTGATGCGGCTCGGCTGGAAGGTGCTCCTGCCGCTCGCAACGGTCAACGCGGTCGTGACCGCGGCTTTGGTGGTTGCCCTGTGAGCCCGCAGCCGTTCGACAGCGTCAAGGGCTTCGGCGTCACCTTCAAGCAGATCTTCAAGAAGCCGATCACGCAGCAGTACCCGGAGTACAAGCGGCCGGTGTACCCGCGCTTCCGGGGCCGCCACCGGCTCCACGTGCACGAGAACGGGCTCGAGAAGTGCGTCGGCTGCTCGCTCTGCGCGGCGGCGTGCCCGGCCGACTGCATCCGCGTCGTCGCCGCCGAGAACACGCCCGACAACCGCGTCTCGGCCGGTGAGCGCTACGCGCGGATCTATGAGATCAACATGAGCCGCTGCATCTTCTGCGGCTACTGCGAGCTGGCGTGCCCGTTCGACGCGATCACGCTCGGCAACGAGTACGAGATCTCGGAGTACTCGCGCGACGACCTGATCTACACGAAGGACATGCTGCTCGCGGAGCCGATCAAGCAGGTGCCGGTCGCCGACCGCGACCTCTACGACACGCCGATCCCGTACTACGAGGAGCACTCGTGATCCTCGCGGACGCCGGGAACATCCTGGTCTGGATCGTCTGGGTGGTCGCGGCCTTCGCCTGCCTCGGGTCCGGGATCGCGGTCATCTCCTTCTCGAACCCGTTCTACTCGGCGCTCTCGCTGATCGGGAACCTCGCGTCGCTCGCCGTGCTCTACCTGCTGCTCGCGGCCGAGTTCGTCGCGGCCGCGCAAGTGCTGGTCTACGCGGGAGCAGTGATGGTCATGTTCCTGTTCGTGATCGCCTACCTCGGCGGCCACGCGGACGCGCCGTGGGCCGGCGGCCCGAGCTGGCAGGCGCTCTGGGCGGTCGCTGCCTCCGCCGCGCTGCTCGTCGAGGTGATCGTCGTGATCGGGCTCAAGACCGGCGGGCGCCTCTCCCACTCGCCTCCGACGGACTTCTCCTTCGGCAGCCCGGCGACGATCGGGCGGCTATTCCTGACCGACCACCTGCTCGCGTTCGAGATCACGTCGATCGTCTTGTTGATCGCAGCGGTCGGCGGGGTGATCCTCGGCAGCCACTCGCGCGAGACGGCCGCCGAGTGAACGGGCCCGCGGTCACCTGGTACCTCTGCGTCGCGGCGTTCCTCTTCTTCACCGGAGCGCTGGGAGTGCTGATCCGGCGAAGCCCGCTGATCGTGCTGCTCTCGCTCGAGCTGATGCTCAACGGCGCGAACCTCGCACTGATCGCGTTCTCCCGCTTCCACGGCCGCGGTGACGGGCAGATCTTCGCGCTGACGGTGATGGCGGTCGCGGCCTCCGAGGTCGTGGTCGGGCTCGGGCTGATCGTCGCGATGGCGCGCCGCAAGCTCGACCTCGACGTGGACAAGCTGCGGACCCTGCGCGGGTGATCGCCGCCGCCTGGATCTGCCTGTTCGCTCCGCTCGCCGCGGCGCTGGCGATCACGCTCGCGGGCGGTCGGCTGACCCGGCGCGGAGCCGGCTACCTCGCGACGACCGCGGTCGGGATCTCCTTCGTCGCGGCCGTGGTGACCTTCGCGCTCCTGCTCGGCGACTCGCCGCACGACCGCTCGCACCCGTCGACGCTTTGGCGCTGGCTCACCGCCGGCTCCTACCACTTCGACCTGCGCATCCTGGTCGACCCGCTCTCGGTCTTCATGATGCTGATCGTCTCCGGCGTCGGCTGCCTGATCGTCGCTTACTCGATCGGCTACATGGACGGCGACGACGAGGAGCGGCGCTACTTCGCCTACATGGCGCTGTTCGTCTTCTCGATGCTGCTGCTCGTCCAGGGCGGGAACCTGCTGATGCTGCTCGCCGGCTGGGGGCTCGTCGGCCTCTCGTCCTACCTGCTGATCGGCTTCTGGCACGACCGCCCGAGCGCGATCGCGGCCGCGAAGAAGGCGTTCGTGATGAACGCGATCGGCGACGCGACGATGGCGCTCGCGCTCTTCCTGGTGATCCAGCGCACCGGCTCGCTCGACTTCGAGAAGGTGTTCCCGCAGGCGGGCACGTTCGGCGGCTGGGCGGCGAACCTGATCGCGCTCGGGCTGCTCGGCGGCGCGGTCGCCAAGTCGGCGCAGCTTCCGCTCCAGACGTGGCTTCCCGACGCGATGGAAGGGCCGACGCCTGTCAGCGCGTTGATCCACGCCGCGACCATGGTGACCGCCGGCGTCTACCTGATCGTGCGCACGCATGCGCTCTTCGAGGCCGCGCCGAAGGTGCAGGAGCTCGCCGCCGGGCTCGGCGCCGCGACGCTCTTGATCGCGGGGCTGATCGCGCTCGTCCAGACCGACATCAAGCGCGTGATCGCCTACTCGACGATGTCCCAGATCGGCTACATGTTCCTCGCCGCCGGAATCGGCGCCTACGCGAACTCGATGTTCCACCTGATGACGCACGCTTTCTTCAAGGCGCTGCTCTTCATGGCGGCCGGGATCGTGATCCACGCGCTCGCGGGCGAGCAGGACTTGCGGAAGATGGGCGGGCTCAGGACGCTCCTGCCGCGCACCTACTGGGCGTTCGCGATCGGCGCACTCGCGCTCGCGGGCATGCCGCCCTTCTCGGGGTTCTTCTCGAAGGACTCGATTCTCGCGGCCGCGCTCGCGAACAACGGCTGGTACGGCGACGTGCTCTGGGCGGCCGGCATGGTCGGCACCTTCCTGACCGGGCTCTACGCCTTCCGGATGCTGTTCATGGCGTTCTGGGGAGAGCCGTCAGCGTTCGTGCGCGAGCACCTGATGACCGGCTCGCATGCGCATGCGCGCGAGGGCCATGCCCAGCACGACGGACACGAGACGCACATGCACACCGGCGAGGGGCCGTTCTCGATGACCTCGACCGTGACCGTGCTAGCGGTGCTGGCGGTAGTCGGTGGGTGGATCCAGTTCGCCGGGCTCTGGACGCTGGTCTCAGACTGGCTCGACCCGGTCGCGCCCTCGCTGGTCGACGCGTCCGGTGTGCAGGAGGCGGTGTCGAGCATCGTCGCGGTGCTGCTCGGCCTCGCGGGGATCGGCGTCGCATGGTGGATCTACGGCTCCCGGCGTGCTGCGGCTCCGCGGTCGTGGCGCGTGTTCGAGCGCAAGTTCTGGTTCGACGAGCTCTACGACGCGCTCTTCTACCGGCCTGCGGTTCTGCTCTCGCAGGGTTTGCTCCGGTGGATCGAGCAGCCGCTCGTCTTCGGCTCGATCGGTGAGATCGCCGCGGGCTTCCGCGACCTTGGCCTCGGCGCGCGTCGCCTGCAGACCGGGCTCGTCCGGACCTACGCGCTCGCGATCGCCGCCAGCCTTGCCGTGGTCACCGTCGTCTTCGTGGTGGTGCGGTAGT
>VAXD01000050.1 GCA_005884155.1 Actinomycetota bacterium
CGGGCCCTCTTGCCGGTGCTGCTCGGCGACCGTGATCAGCGGCGGCCGCTGCAGCGTCAGGCCGTAGCGCTCCACCAGCTTGTCACGGGTCTCGTAGGTCTCTCTGAAAAAGAGGTGCGTGTCGAGCTCGATCACCGGCAGATCGAGCCGAAGCTCCGAGACCATGTGCACGAGCACCGACGACTGCTTCTGCCACGAGCAGGTCAGGCAGAGCTTGTCGCCGAACTCGGCGTGGGCCCAACGGAGGACGTCCTCCGCGTCCATCGACTCGACGTCAGGGGGCAATAGGCTCGGCGTCGCCAAGCAGCACCTCCTTCAGCGTGTCGCCGCGCAGGCCGAGCCGAAGCGTCTCGAGCGCGATCACCTCGTCGGGCGGGATGTTCCCGAGGTTCACCTCACCGCCGAAGTGCTTGATGAACCACGCTTGCGACTCCTTCGTCGGGGCCTCCCAGATCAGGTCGTGGAAGTCGAGCGAGTGCTCGATCTCGTCCACGAGGCCGGTGCGTAGCTCGCCGGTCGGTCGGTAGATCCCGGCCGTGCCGCCCTCGCGGCCCTCGGCGATCACCTTCCAGGCGCCCGCGTCGAGTTCCTCGCGCATCCACTGCACCCAGAGGTAGGGCGCGATGTTCACGTCCGCGTCCTTCGAGCCGACCTCGGAGAGGACGACGAAGTCCTGCGCGAACTCGGCGATCAGCTCGAGCTTGTGCTCGCGCGGAATCTCGAGCGTCCCGTCGGAGATCTCGACGTGCGAGAAGCGCGATTCCTTGAGCCACGTCTTGAACTCGTCCATCTTGCCGCGGCCGTAGACGGCCTCGAACAGCGTCCCGCCGCAGACGACGGGCGTGTCGAAGCTCCGGTAGAGGGCGATCTTCTTCTCGAGGTTGTTAGTGACGTAGCTCGTGCCCCAACCGAGCTTGACGATGTCGACGAACTCGCCGGCGGTGTCGAAGAGGCCCTCGATGTCGCGCAGGTTGAGCCCCTTGTCGATCACGTGCGTGAGGCCCTTGTTGCGGGGCTTGGGCTCGCGCTCGGGGACGCCGAGCCAGTGGTTAGAGGCGGGCATAGAGCTCCTTCAGCTTCTCGTGGGCGGCGGCCTGGACGTCGTGGTAGAGCGAGTTGCCGTGGGCGTCGATCCCGACGGTGAGCGGGCCGAAGTCCCGCACGCGGAACTTCCAAAGGCACTCGGGCATGAGCTCTTCCCAAGCGACCTCTTCGATCTCTTCGATCTGGGTCGTCTCGAGCGCGGCCGCGCCGCCGACGATCGCGAAGTAGATCATCCCGAGGGCGCGCATGGGCTCGATCGCCTCGTCGGGGAAGCCGCCCTTGCCGCAGATCGCGCGCACGCCGTACTGCGCGCCGAGCGGCTCGGTGAAGCGCACCATCCGCGCGCTAGTCGTCGTGCCGATGCAGACCGGCTCGTACTTGTCGCCGACCTTGCGGACCCCAGGCGCGGTGTGGAGCAGGAACGCGCCGCGCAGGTCCATCGGCGGCTCGACGCCCTCGTCGAAGATCCGAATCTGCGTCCGGTCGCGGATCCCGATGATGTGGCCCTGCACCGTGACCTCGTCGCCCGCGCGGAGCTTGAGGATCTCGGCCTCGTCGGTGATCGGGAACGTGACCTCGTGTGTTGCCATCAAGCTTCCTGTCCTCGTGAACGGCGGCCTCTCATCGCCTAAGCCTCCCGGTCGAAGTCGACGGAGCCGTCTGCAGCGACGTGCGCGGAGGCGCGGCGGGCGGCCCAGCACTGGTAGTTGACGGCGACGGGGTTGAGCGTCATGTGCGTATCCGCGTGCTCGATGTGGCAGTTGAGGACGGTCACGTCGCCGCCGAGCCCCATCGGCCCGATGCCGGTCTCGTTCAGGAGCTCGTACAGCTCTTCCTCGAGCTTGGCCACGTGCGGGTCGTGGTTGCGGGTTCCGATCGGACGGGCGATCGCCTCCTTGGCGAGATACATCGCGTAGTCGGCCGACCCGCCGATCCCAACCCCGACGATCCCAGGGGGGCACGGCTTGCCGCCGGACTCGACGATCGACTCGAGCACGAACTTCTTGATCCCGTTCACGCCGTCGGCGGGAACGCACATCTTCAGGAAGCTCATGTTCTCGGAGCCCGAGCCCTTCGGGACGCACTTGACGTCGAGGCCGTCCCAGCCGGAGATGAACTCCCAGTGCACGATCGGGAGCCGGTAGCCCGTGTTCGGGCCGGTGTTCTCTCGCGTGAGCGTGTGGACGGCGTTCGAGCGGAGCGGATGCTCCAGCGTCGCGCGCTCGGTGCCGGCCTTGAGCGCCTCGTAGATCCGCGCCGGGTGCAGCGGGAAGTCCTCGCCCACGCGGCACGTGTAGACCGCAATCCCGGTGTCCTGGCAGACGAGGTTCGAGTTGCTGTCGGCGATCTCGACGTTCCTGACGATCGTCTCGAGGACGCGCTTGCCCGGGATCGAGGTCTCGCGGTCCTTCGCCTCCGCGAGCGCGTCCCGGAGGTCCTGCGGGATGTCCTTGAGCGCCCAGACGTAGAGGTGCGCCGCGGCATCCTCGACTGCCTGCTGGATGTCGGTCGCGACTGTGCTCATGCGGCTCGCTCCGCGGCGGCTGCGCCGGCCCGGCGGCCAAAGACGGTGCACTCGAGCAGCGAGTTGCCCATCATCCGGTTGCGCCCGTGCGTGCCGCCGGCGATCTCGCCGCAGGCGAAGAGGCCCTCGAGCGTGGTCTCGGAGCGCTCGTCGATGACGAGCCCGCCGTTCTGGTAGTGGAGCACTGGATAGGTGAGGAGCGGCTGGCGCAGAGGGTCGATGCCGCCCGAACGGTACCGGCGCAGCATGTACGGGAGCGAGATCTCGGCGTCGTGGGTCGCGATCCTCGTCGTGTCGAGCATCACCGCGGGGTGCCCGTCGGGCGTCTCGACGCCGCGGCCCGCCTCGACCTCGTCGAAGATCGCCTGCGAGACCGCATCCCGCGGGCCGAGCGGGTCCGTGAACTCCTCGCCGTCCGCGTTCAGCAGCGTCGCGCCGTACGCGCGGGTGGTCTCGGGAATCGAGTAGCCCTGCATCGTCGGCGGCCACGCACCGCCGTTCGGGTGGTACTGGAGCGCGTCGAGATCGCGGCTCTCGGCACCGAGCTCGAGCGCGATCTTCGTCACCTCGCCGGTCGCGCCGGGATGGTTCGTCGAGAGCTCGCCGCGCTCCTCGGCCTCGCGGTAGCAGCGGCCGCCGGCCGCGAGCACGACCGCACCGGCGTCGAACTGCAGCTCTTCGCCGTTCTTACGCAGGCAGGTCGCTCGCCATCCGTTCGCTTCGCGTTCGAGTGAGACGAGCGGGCAGTTCGGATAGGCGTCGCCGCTCGAGGCGAGGAAGGCGTCGCGGAGACCCGTGGTGATCGCGTGGCCGGTCCGGTCGCCGACCTGGAGCAGGCGCTTGCGCGTCGCGCCGCCGCAGCGGGCGAGCCGGTAGCCGCCGTTCTCGCCCGTGAACTCGACGCCGTGCTCCTCGAGCCAGTGGATCGCGCCCGGCGCTTCCGCGGTGAGCACCTCGACGAGCTGCCGGTTCGCGGTCTCGTGCGAGCTCTGCCAGACGTCCTCGGCGTGCTGCTCGGGCGAGTCGTCGTCGCCGAAGGCGGCCTGAATCCCGCCCTGCGCCTTGGCCGAGTTGCAGGACTGAAGCGCGCCCTTCGTCACGAGCGCGACGCGGGCGCCGGCCTTCTCGGCGGACACGGCCGCGGCGAGACCGGAGGCCCCGCTCCCGACCACGAGCACGTCGACTGAGAGACGCTCGGCCACAACGTCGGAGATTACCTAATCCGAGGAATTAGCACCACTTATTACTCGCGGCGGGCTATGCTCGCGCACCGATGCGATGGCTGGCGAAAGCGGCGCTCCAGCGCGGGCTCGGCTTCCTGCCGCGCGGCGAGAGCCTGAACTACGTCTTTCAGCGGCACGTCGCCCGCAGTCTCCCGGCCGGCGAATCGGTCTTCCGGCGCAAGTTCGCCCGCGCGGAGCAGCACGTCGCGGCGTACGAGGCGCACGGGCCGGACAAGCCGATCGCCGATGCCGTCTTCTACGAGTTCGGCGTCGGCTGGGACCTCGCGATCCCGCTCTCCTTTGCCGCGCTGGGCGTCGGGCACCAGGTGCTCGTCGACATCCGGCCGAGCGCGCGGGTCGAGCTCGTGAACCATTCGCTCGCGCTGCTCGAACAGCTCGGCGGGCCCGTCACCTCGCTCGCGGAGCTCGCGGAGCGGTTCGGGATCGAGTACCTCGCGCCCCTTGATGCCCGGGCCACCGGCCTCCCGGCGGAGTCGGTCGACTTCGTCTCGAGCACCGACGTCTGCGAGCACGTTCCCGCAGACGACCTGGCCGCGATCTTCCTCGAGTGCCACCGGCTCCTCCGACCCGGTGGCGCCTTCAGCTGCCGGATCGACCTGCAGGACCACTACTCGTACTTCGATTCCAGCCTCTCGCGCTACAACTTCCTGCGTTACTCCGATGGCGCCTGGCGGCTGGTCAACTCGCCGCTCCACTTCCAGAATCGCCTGCGTGCGCCGGACTACCTGCGGCTCGTGCGGGAGGCCGGCCTCGAGCTCGTCGTCGAGAAGCCGTCGGGCCCGGACGAGGACGGCCTGCGGCAACTGGAGGCGCTTCCGCTTGCGGAGCGCTTCCGCGACGGCTACACGCCGCAGGAGCTGGGCGTGACCGTGCTTTCGTTCGTCGCCGTCCGTCCTTGAGCGGGGGCCTACCGATGCCGATACACGGGACATGGCTCGCGGCATCGGCCTCCTTTCGCTCGTCGTCGCCCTCGTGGCGGCCGCGTATCTGATGAGCGCGCAGCTCTCGCAGTCGCCTTCACGCGCGACCGCGTCGAACGACATCAAGCGTGCGCAGCAAACCGCCGACGCGGTCAAGCTCCAACAGGCCTCGTTCGGGCTCGAGCAGTTCCACGCGCTGAACGGCACGTACGCGGCAGCGTCGCTCGGCAGCTTCGGCGTGAAGCTCGTGCGGGCGGATGCGACCTCCTACTGCATCGAGACGCCGAACGAGCACCTCGCCGGGCCGAACGGCACCGCGTTGCCCGGCCCCTGCTAGCTCACCAGATCGAGCGGAACAGCTCGGCGATCTCGGCCGCGCTTGCCGGCCTGGGATTCGCGAGCGCACCGGGCCGGACGGCGGTTGCCACCGCCACCTCGTCGAGCTCGTTCTCCAGTACGCCGAGGTCGCGCAAGCGCTCGTAGCCGGCGAGGCGGGAGAGCTCTTCGCATCGAGCCGCAGCGTCCGTCGTGCCCAGTGCGTCTGCGAACCGACCGATCTCGGCCGCCGCCACCGGCTCGTTGAAGCGAAGCGCGGGCGGCAGACAGAGCGCATTGGCCGCGCCGTGCGGGATCCCGTAGCGACCGCCGACCGCCTGCGCCATCGCGTGCCCGAGCCCGAGCCCCGCGGCGGCCAGCGCCGCGCCGGCATGCATCGCGCCGCGCAGGAGGGTGGTTCGCACCTCGAGGTCGTCGCCGCGCTCGAGCACTGGGGGCAGCGCCTCCCCGATCAGGCTCGCGCCCGCCAGCGCCTGCTCGTCGCCCGCGGGGCTCTTGCCGGCGACGTAGAGCGCCTCCGCGCAGTGGGCCAGGGCGTTAAGCGCGGTACCGCCACTCTCTGCCCGCGGCAGCTCGAGCGTCAGCTTCGGCTCGTAAACGATTCCTGCGAGGTGCGCGCCGCCGCCGCCGCCGACCATGTGCCGCTGTGGATCGCGGACGCCGAAGAACTGCGTCCACTCCGCGCCCGAGTAGGTCGTGGGGACCGAGACGAGCGGCAGGCCGGTGACTGACGAGATCCCCTTGCCGAGGTCGATCGCGCTGCCGCCGCCGGCGGCGAGCAGGCCGTCGGCCTGGCGGGCGCGGCCCGCGATCTCGTCGATCCGGTCGCTCGGCACCTCGCTCCAGCGGTCGGGGGTCGCGCAATCCCAAGCTCGTCGAGCAGGCCGGGCAGCTCCTCGAGCCCCCAGCGGACGATCACGCGAGGCGCTCCTTGGCGAACTCCACGAAGGCCTGCGCCGCGCGGGTCGGCGAGCGCCCGGCCGCGCGCACGAGCGAGATCTCGCGTGCCGGGTCGAGGCCTTTCACGCGGGCGGTCGCAAGCGTGCCGGCGGCCAGGTCGGCTTCGATCGCAGCCCGCGAGATGAAGGTGACGCCGTACCCGGCCGCGACCGCGGAGCGTGCGGATTCCTGCAGGCCCAGCTCGAGCCGCGGCTCGAGCTCGCGCAGCCGGGTGCCCGCGCGGCGGAGCTCGTCCTCCAGCACCTGGCGCACGCCTGCGCCTTCCTGCATCACGATCAATGGCTCCTTGCGCAGGTCGTCCAGCGTGATCGAGCGACCGGCGAACCGGTGGCCGGGTGGGCACGCGAGCACGACGTCGTCGCGGAAGAACGGCTCGAAGGTGACGCCTCGGTGGCGGCGGGCGGCGCCGACGACCCCGAGCTCGAGCTCGCGCTCGGCGACTCGCTCGACCACCGATTGCGTGTCCGAGATCGAGAGCGACACGGAAACGCCGGGGTTGTTCTTCTGGAACTCGCAGAGCAGCACCGGAACGACGGTGCTGCCGGGGCCGGTGGACGCGCCGACCTGGAGCGTGCCGCCGAGCTCACCACCGTCGGCCGCGTCCAGCTCGTCGAGCAGCTGCCCCTCGAGCGAGAGCAGCCGCTGGGCGCCGCGGTAGAGCGCCAGCCCGGCCTCGGTCGGCTCGACCCGGCGGCCGGAGCGGTCGAGCAACCTCTTCCCGAGCCGCTCCTCGAGGGCGCGTACCTGCTGGCTCACCGCCGGCTGAGTCACCCCGAGCCGCTCGGCGGCCTGCGAGAAGCTCTGCCGCTCCACCACCGCGCAGAACGCTGCTAGTTGTCGCGTATCCATAAGCGATCATTATGCCGAGAGTCACACTTTCGGCACATTTCCGTGACAGACACGTGCGCCTTTGCAGGTTACGATCGCCTCGGGGAGGAGGTCGGGCGAACCGAACTAAGGGACCAGGGGCCCGACGCGGTTCCGACGGGCCGCGGGACGCTCTAGCATCACAGCGTGGCCACGCCCAAGCCTGGCGCGGGCTCGCCGGCGGCGCCGCAGCCGCGCCCGAGCGACTCGTTCATCCAGCGCTTCGCGCAACGCGCGCACGGCTCGCCGAAACGGCGCGTCGACCTCGAGCTCCGCGCGCTCGACGTCCTGCTCGCGGGCTTCTTCCTGATCCTCTCGCTGCCGCTCCTGCTCCTGATCGGCGCATCGCTTCTGTTCACCAGCGGCACCCCGCTCTTCTACCGTGGCGACCGGGTCGGCCGCGGCGGGCACATCTTCCAGATGCTCAAGTTCCGGACGCTGCGCCGCGGCGCGGAGGAACGGCTCGGTCCCTACCTCGGCGCCGAGCTGGTCGAGCGCACCCACGCCGAAACGACCCGCCTCGGCCGCCGGCTCCGCGCGATGCAGCTCGACGAGCTCCCACAGCTCTGGAACATCCTGCGCGGCCACATGAGCTTCGTCGGGCCGCGCCCGATCCGCCCGCGCTTCTTCGAGCAGCTCGCCGGCGAGCTACCGGCCTACTGGCAGCGGCTCGTGGTCCGGCCCGGCCTCACCGGATTCGCGCAGGTGCGCCGAGGCTACGACACCTCGATGGCCGAGAAGCTCGCGCACGACCTCGAGTGGATCGCAGACCGCTCGGTGCCGCTCTACCTGCGGACGCTGGTCGCGACCGCGTTCCGCGTCATCGGCCAGTCGCTCCGCGGTCTCGTCCGAGCGCACTGAGCTCTTCCAGCTCCTCGGGCGAGAGCTCCCAGTCGGCGGCGGCCGCGTTGGCGCGCACCTGCTCCGGCTTCGTCGCGCCCGCGATCACGGAAGCGACCGCCGGCTGCGATGCGAGTCCCGCGATCGCGAGCTCGAGCAGGGAATGCCCGTGGTCGGACGCGAACTCCTCGAGCGCCTCGACCTGGTCGAACGCCTCGTCGGTGAGCCGGTCGGAGCCTTCGAGCCGCGACCCAGCAGGCGGCGGCTCACCGCGGCGGTACTTGCCGGTCAGCAGCCCACTCGCGAGCGGGAAGAAGGGAATGAACGCGACGCCGAGCTCGGCACAGCGCGGGAGGACGTCATCCTCAGGCGCCCGCTCGAGGAGGCTGTAGCGGTTCTGCAGCGCAGAAACCGGCCCTGCCTCGACTGCCTCGTCCAACTGCTCGACAGAGAAATTCGAGACGCCGATCGCGCGCACCGTCCCATCGTCCACGAGCTCCGCCATCGTCGCGATGGTTTCGGCGACGGGCGTCACGCCATCGGGCTGGTGGTAGTAGTAGAGGTCGACGTAGTCGGTGCGCAGCCGTTCGAGCGACGCCGCCAGCGCGCCGCGCATGTAGTCCCGCGTTCCCTTCGCGCCCTCGCCCATCCCGAACTTGGTCGCGAGCACAACCTGATCGCGACGCCCCTCGAGGATCTCGCCGAGGAAACGCTCGCTCTCGCTGCCCCCGTAGATGTCCGCCGTGTCGAGGAAGTTGATCCCTTCCTCGAGCGCGCTCTCGACGACGGCCCGCGTCCCGTCGAGGTCGAGGCGGCGGCCGAAGTTGTTGCAGCCGAGCCCGACCCGCGAGACCTGGATGCCGCTCGACCCGAGCTCGTGCATCCGCATCTCGGCATTCTGCACCGTTAGAGTCAACCGCCGTGTGCGGGATCTGCGGGATCGCCTCCGCCAGCGGGCCCGCCGACCCGGAGCGGCTGGCGCGGATGAGCGCGACGCTCGTCCACCGGGGGCCCGACAGCGACGGGACGCTCATCGACGGGCCGGTCGGTCTCGCGGCGCGGCGCCTCGCCATCATCGACCTCGAGACCGGCGACCAGCCGATCGCGAACGAGGACGGGACGGTCCACGTCGTCCAGAACGGCGAGCTCTACAACTACCGCGAGCTCCGCGCCGAGCTCGAGCGCCAGGGCCACCGCTTCCGCACACACGGCGACACGGAGGTGCTCGTCCACCTCTACGAGCAGCACGGCCTCGACTTCGCTCGGCGGCTGCGGGGGATGTTCTCGGTCGCGCTCTGGGACTCGGCGGCGCGGCGGCTCGTGCTCGCGCGCGACCGCTACGGGATCAAGCCGCTGTACTACCGCGAGTCCGACGGCGGGCTCGAATTCGCATCGGAGCTGCGGGCGCTCCCGCGCGGTGAGATCGACCTCGACGCGCTCGAGGCCTTTCTCGCCTTCAACTCGATCCCGGCACCGCTGACGATCTTCCGCGCTACGCGCAAGCTGCCCGCCGGCTACGTCCTCGTCTGGGAGGACGGCCGGGCCGGTGTCGAGCGCTACGCGCGGCCCGGGCCTGCGCTCGAGCTGCGCGAGGACGACGAGGCGGAGCTGATCGAGGAGCTCCGCGCGCGGCTACGCGACTCGGTTCGCGCGCACCTCGTCTCCGACGTCCCGGTCGGCGTTCTTCTCTCCGGCGGGATCGACTCGTCGGCGCTGACGGCGCTCGCAGCGGAGGAGTCGGCCGAGGCAGTGCGCACGTTCTCGATCGGCTTCGAGGAGCGCTCCTTCGACGAGCTCGGCGACGCGCGCCTGGTCGCCGAGCGCTACGGGACGCAGCACCGAGAGCTGGTCCTGCGGCCGGACGCGGCGCTGCTCCTGCCTGCCCTCGCGGACGCTTTCGACGAGCCGTTCGCGGACTCGTCCGCGCTGCCAACGTACCTCGTCTCGCAGCTCGCCGCGCAGGACGTGAAGGTCGCGCTCTCCGGCGAGGGCGGCGACGAGCTGTTCGGCGGCTACTACACGTACGTCGCGGACCTGCTCGCGCAACGCGCCGGCGGGCTCGCGCGGCTGGCGAGGCCGCTCGTGGAGCGGCTGCCGACCTCCACCGCCCGCGCGAGCCTCGACTACAAGGCGAAGCGCTTCGTCCGCGCGGCCCACCTGCCGCCGCTCGAGCGCCACCACGGCTGGAAGGAGATCTTCTCGCCCGCCGAGCGCGCGCGGTTGACGGGCCGGCGCAGCGAGTTCGACCCGGTCGACCTCTTGCGCGCCCGCTTCGCCGAGACCGAAGGCGCCGAGCTCCTGGGCCGGCTGCAGGACGTCGACTTCGGTGTCTACCTCGTGGACGACCTGCTCGTGAAGACCGACCGCGCCTCGATGGCGCATTCGCTCGAGGCGCGCGTCCCGTTCCTCGACCCGATCGTGACGAACTTCGCGTTCACGCTGCCCGCGAAGCAGCGCGTCAGCGGCCTGCGCAAAAAGGTGCTGCTGCGCAAGGCGATCGGGCCGCTCGTGCCGGACCGGATCGTTCACGGCAAGAAGCGAGGCTTCTCGATCCCGGCGGCGGCCTGGCTACGCGGCGAGCTGGAACCCTTCGCGCGCGACACGCTCAGCGCCGACACGCTCCACCGCCAGGGCTTCTTCCGGCCGGAGGCGGTGAGCCGGCTGATCGACCGCCACGTCGCCGGGGAGGAGGATCTCTCGCGCCAGCTCTGGGGCTTGCTCGCGTTCACGCTCTGGCACGAACGCCACGTCGAGCGTGAGCCGGTGGCGCTGCGGAGCGAGCGGCTGGAGGCGCTCGTCCGCTGAGCGACCTCCGGCCGCTCGAGCTTGGTTATCCCCGGACGGACTTGCGCCGGGAACTGGTCGGGGCCGTACTCCGGGGTGAGAAGACGGCGACTGCAGGCCTGCTCGAGGAGAGAGATGCGCCGCTAGGACGCGCGGGCGACCGGCGCGTCTTGCTCGGCTTCGACGAGGAGCCGGTCGCGGTGGTCGAGCTGACTGAGGTCCACGTCGTCCCAGCCGGCGACGTCGACCTGCAGTTCGCCCGCGACGAGGGTGAGGGCTTCGAGTCCGTCGAGGAGTGGCGCGAGGCCCACGAGCGCTTCTTCGAGCAGCCGATTCACGCAGACACGCAAATCGTCGCCGTCCGGTTTCGAGTGGTGGAGCGACTCTGAGGGTCTGGATCGACATCACCGCGCCGGCGCACGTACTCGTGTTCCGGCCGCTGATCAAGCTGCTGCGGGAGCGGGGAGACGAGGTCGAGGTGACTTCACGCGACTACGCGCAGACGGTGCAGCTGCTCGAGCTGCACGGCGTCCGGGCCGAGGTGCTGGGGCGCCATGGTGGGCGCTCTCGACTCGGCAAGGCGCGCTCGCTGACGTCACGGCTCCGGGAACTGCGGCACTGGGCTCGAGGCCGTGAGTTCGACGTCGCGCTCGCGCACGGGTCGCACGAGCTCACGATGACCGCGCGCCGGCTCGGGATCCCGAGCGCGACGACCTTCGACTATGAGTTCGCCTGGCTGCAGCACCAGCTCGGCTGCCGGGCGGCGACGCGCGTCGTCGTGCCGGAGGCAATCCCGCCCGACCGGTTGGAGCGCTACGGCGTCCGTCCGCCGAAGCTCCGCCAGTACCCGGGCCTGAAGGAGGAGTACTACCTCGCCGACTTCGAGCCCGACCCGGAGGCGCTTGCACAGTTCTCGCACGACCCGGCGCGCGCGCTGGTCGTCGTCCGCACGCCGCCCGACGTCTCGCTCTACCACCGCCGCTCGAACCCGCTCTTCCCGCAGGTCCTGCAGCACATCGGCCGCGACGAGAGGGTCGACGCGATCGTCCTCCCGCGGACGACGGAACAGCGCGACTTCGTGCGCGGGCTCGGATTGCCGTCCGTGCAAGTGCCGGACCAGGCCGTCGACGGCCAGAGCCTGATCGCGCTCGCCGACCTCGTTGTCTCGGCCGGCGGCACGATGAACCGAGAGGCCGTCGCGCTCGGCGTCCCGGTCTACACGACGTACGGCGGCCGGCTTGGCGGCGTCGACGAGATGCTGATCCGAGAGGGCCGCCTGATTCCGCTCTCCGACCCGCGCGCCCTCGACCTGCGCAAGCACGAGCATCGTCGCGAACGGGTCCGTCGCGACCCGGCGGAGATGCTCGACCTGCTGCTAGGCGGCCTCTAGCGCGGCCAGCAGCTCGGAGCCGTAGCGCTCGAGCTTGGTCGGGCCCACGCCGGGCACCGTGGCGAGCTCGTTGATCGTGCTCGGACGGCGGGCCGCGATCTCGGCCAGCGTCGAGTTGTGAAAGACGACATACGCGGGCACCTCGTCGCGCTTCGAGCGCTTCAGGCGCCATTCCTTGAGGGCGACGTACGTCGGATCGTCGGGCTCTTCCGCGCGGCGAGTCGGCCTCGGTGGCGCGACCTCGACGCCGAGTTCGAGCAGGAAGCGGCTGGGCTTGGCTGACCACGTGAGGGCAAGATGCCGCTTCGCACGGGTCATGCCGACATAGAGCAGGCGGCGCTCCTCGTCCAGGGCGCCCGGCACACGGAGCGCCTGCTTGCACGGGAGCTCCTTCTCCTCGACGCGCGGGATGAAGACCGCCTCGAACTCGAGGCCCTTCGCACGATGGAGTGTGAGCAGGTGGACGCCGCCATGTGAACCATGCTGGAAGCGAGCCTTCAGCCACTGCTGCCAGTCGGCCACTGTCTTCGTGCCGTCGTCGAACTCTTCTGCGAGGCGGCAGAGCCGCCGTAGGTCGGCCTGGCGCACGAGCTCTCGTTCGCCGAGGCCGTCTGGGATCGGCTCAACCAGACCTTGCTCGCGCGCGACGCGCTGCACCTCGCCGGCAAGCGAACCGAAGCCGGCCCCGCGCAGGCCCTTGAAAAGCTGCCGCGCAGCGTCCCGGGCCAGCAGCGCCGCACCCTGGAACGGGATCTCCGCGTCGCCGAACAGCTCCTCGAAGTCGGCCGAGCGCGAATTGAGGCGGATCAAGACGGCCATCTCCTCGTAGCGGACGCCCTCCCCAGCGAGCTCCCGCACGCGCCCCAGCACGAACGCGCCCTCCTCCTCGGCCGAGTCGAAGCCCCGCAAGACCGGCTCCGGCCCGTCGCCGCGCGTCGGCCGCAGTGTCTTCTCCGCGCCGCCCAGCTGCGGCACGAGCCGGTTCGCGAGCGCGAGTACCTGAGGCGAGGAGCGGTAGTTCTCCTCCAGCCGCACGACCGTCGCGCCCGGGAACCGCGAGGACAACCCCAACAGCCACTCCGGCGACGCACCCGTGAACCCGTAGATCGACTGGTAGTCGTCGCCGACCGCGCAGAGCTCATCGCCGCCGCCGAGCCAGAGCTCGAGCAGCGACTGCTGCAGCAGGTTCACGTCCTGGTACTCGTCGACCGTGAACGCGCGGAAGCGCTCGCGCAGCGCGGCCAGAGCCCACTCGTCCTCCTCGTACATGCGCAAGCAGCCCTCGAGCAGGTCCTCGAAGTCGACCAGCCCGGCCGACTCCTTGCGCCGCTCGTACTCGCGGAACACGCGCGCCATCAGGTCGGCCGGAATCGGCGGCTCGTGCCCGTCCAGCCCGGCGCGATAGCCGTCAGGTGTCAGCCGCCGGTTCTTCCCCCACTCGATCTCGGTCGCGAGATCGCCTGCGGGCCGGAAGCGGTACGGCGGCGGCAGAGTGTTCCCAATTTGCCTCAAGAGCAGGGCTTTCGTCGAGAGGATCTTCCCCGGCGGCTCGCCTCGCGCACGCACGAGCTGCGACAGCGCCGCGGAGTGGAAGGTCCGCGCCTCCACTCCCGACACGCCGAGCTGCTCCAAGCGCCCGCGCATCTCGGCCGCGGCCTTGTCGGTGAACGTGACCGCGAGGATCTCGTCCGAGCGGAACGCGCCCGACGAGACCTGCCACGCAATCCGCCGCGTGATCGTCGTCGTCTTCCCCGAGCCGGCGCCCGCGAGGATGCAGACCGGCCCGCGCACGGCCTCGGCCGCGCGTCGCTGCTCGTCGTTCAGCCCCTCCAGAACCACCGAGCCACCCTAGCCCGGCCGACGGACGGGGCTAGTGAAGCTTCTGTCCCGAAAGCGTGTCTTCTTCGTCCGCGTGGATCGGCGGCGGCGCCTCGAGCAGACGCGGCGCGCGCATCATCGACGACAAGCGCGTCACGACCTCGAGGGTGTCGCCCTCGCGCACGAGCCGCTCGAGCTCGGCCAGCTCGTCCTGCAGCCAGACGCCGTCGACGATCGGGCCGCTCACGCGCGTGATCTTCGGGTGCGAGGTCGGCACCGCCGTCTCACCCTCGCTGAAGAGGCCCTCGTGCAGCTTCTCGCCGGGCCGCGCGCCGACGATGTCGATCTGGATGTCGCGCTCGGGCTCCTTGCCGGACAAACGGATCATCTGCATGGCGAGGTCGATGATCCGCACCGGCTCGCCCATGTCGAGCACGAAGACGTCGCCGCGCCCGCCGATCGCGCCCGCCTGGATCACGAGCGAGGCCGCTTCGGGCATCGTCATGAAGTAGCGCATCATGTCCGGGTGCGTCACGGTCAACGGGCCACCCTTGGCGATCTGGCGCCGGAAGATCGGGATCACGCTGCCTGACGAGCCGAGCACGTTGCCGAAGCGGACGGCCACGAACCGGGTCGAGACGTCCTCCCGCGCGCCGTAGGCCTCGACGATCCACTCGCAGAGCGCCTTCGAGTGCCCGTAGACCGTCTTCGGGTTGACCGCCTTGTCGGTCGAGACGAGCACGAAGCGCCGCGCGCCGAACTCGATCGCCGCCTCCGCGACGACGCGCGTGGCGAGGACGTTGTTCCGGACCGACTCGAGCGGGTTCGCCTCCAGCAGCGGGACGTGCTTGTACGCAGCCGCGTGGAAGACGACCGCGGGCTTGTAGCGCTCGAAGATCTGGCGCATCTTCGTCCGGCTCTTGCAGTCGCCGAGCACCGGCACCGCCGCTGCGAAGCCGCGCTCGTCCACGAGCTCGCGCTCGATCTCGAACAGGCCCGTCTCCCACTGCTCGACGAGCACGAGCCGCTGGGGGCCGAGCCGTGCGATCTGGCGGCAGAGCTCCGAGCCGATCGAGCCGCCGGCGCCTGTCACCAGCACTGTCTGGTCGCGCACATACGCGGCGCTCGCCTCGAGGTCGACCTCCACGGGCTCGCGTCCGAGCACGTCCTCGACCTGTACAGGGCGGATCTGCCCGGCGAGGTCGCTCTCGCCGGAGATCAGCTCATAGAGGCCTGGCAGCGTCTTGACCGGGACGTTGCCCTCGCGCGTCACGTTCACGATCCGCTGGCGCACCTCGCCGGCCGCGGACGGGATCGCGATCAGCACCTCGTCGGGCTTGTTGTCGCGAAGGATCCGCGGCAGGTCAGAGGTCGTTCCGAGCACACGGACGCCATGGATACGCAGGTTCCGCTTGCGCGGGTCGTCGTCGATCAGGCCGACCGGCGTGTAGCCGAGCTGCCGGTTGCGCTGGAGCTCCCGGATCACGAGCTGGCCCGCGTCGCCGGCGCCCGCGACGAGCACCTCCTTGCCCCGCGCGACCAGGGTCGTTCCCGGCCGCTCGATCAGCGTGCGCGCGAGCAGGCGCGTGCCCGCGACGAGCCCGAGGAGGAGCAGCCAGTCGAGGATCGCGACCGACCGCGGTAGCCGCACCTGCCCGACCGGCGAGAAGAAGTAGACGGTCAGCCCGGCGACGAGCGACGCGATGGTGACGCCGCGCGCCGCGCCCCACATGTCCCGCACGGAGACGTAGCGCCACCAGCGCTCGTAGAAGCCGCTCAGGACGAAAACCGCGAGCTTGATCCCGATGACGATCAAAATCGTGCGCCGGAAGAGCGTGTCGTAGTACGGCGGCACGCCGTGGTCGAAGCGGAGCTCGAACGCCAGGTACCAGGCGAGCGCGATCAGGCCCGCGTCCGCGACCAGCTGCCACAGCCGGTGGCGGTTGAACCGCTTCACGCCGTCACCGCCGCCGCGTCGCGGATCACAGAGACGACACGCTTCTGAGACTCAGTCGGAATCCCGGCCCACATCGGCAAAGCTAAGTTCTCGCGCGCAGCGCGCTCCGTCTCCGGCAACGAGCCCTCCTCGTAGCCGAGGTAGCGCAGCGCGGGCTGGAGATGAAGCGGCGTCACGTAGTAGGACGCGTGCCCGATCCCTGATTCCTCAAGCGCCTGTGCGAAGCGGTCGCGCTCGGACGAGCGGACGACGTACATGTGGTAGACGTGGCCGGGCTCGTCGACCGGGAGCTCACAGAGGTCGCCGAGGCCGAGCTCGCGGTAGCGCGCCGCGGCGTCGCGCCTGCCCTGGTTCCAACCGTCGATCTCGCCGAGGAAGAGCCGCAGCACCGCCGCCTGCAGCTCATCGAGGCGCGAGTTGTAGCCCACGGCCTTGAAGTCGCGCTTTTCGCGCGAGCCGTGGAAGCGCAGAAGCGCGACGCGGTCGGCGAGCTCCTCGTCGTTCGCGGCGACGAGGCCCGCGTCTCCGAACGCGAACAGGTTCTTGGACGGATAGAAGCTGAAGGTCGAGAGGACTCCGGTGCGCGCCACGCCCTCGGCGCCGAAGGCCTGAGCGGCGTCCTCGAGGATCGGCACATCGAGCTCGGCCAGCCGCGCCAGCGGCATCACGCGGCCGAACAGGTGCACGGGCATCAGCGCGCGTGTCTTCTCCGTCACCTTCGCGGCGACGTCCTCGGGATCGAGGTTGAGAGTGGCCGGGTCGATGTCCGCGAAGACCGGCGTCGCCCCGCGCCGTGCAATCGCCTCGGCCGTCGCATAGAAGGTGAAGGCCGGGCAGATGACCTCGTCGCCGGGGCCGATCCCCATTGCGTCGAGCGCGAGCACGAGCGCGTCCGTGCCGTTGGCCACGCCGACCGCACGCGGAACCCCGAGGAACTGCGCCGCCTCTTGCTCGAACGCCTGCACGTTCGGCCCGAGGATGAAGCGGCCCGACTCGACCACCTCGCCGAGGCGTTCCATGATCTGCGGGATCAGGCGCTCGTACTGCGCCTTGGTGTCTCCGAGCGGGATGTTCTGGGGGCTAGGCACGCGGGCTGAGTCTAGATGAGCGCCGTCTCAGGATCAGGTACCCCGCGAGCAGCACGGCTCCTGCCACGACGGCGATCTCGACGTAGTCGAACGCGTGGTGGAAATGCGCGTAGCTCTTGCCCGCGGCCCAGCCCACGCCGGCGAACGCGAAGCACCAGACCAGCGAACCCGGGATCGTCAGCGCGGTGTACGGCCCGAGCGGCATGCGGAAGATCCCGGCCGGAATCGAGACGAACGAGCGCACGACCGGCGTGATCCGTCCCAGCAATACGCTCCACGAGCCCCAGCGCTCGAACCACCGCTCGGCGCGCTCGAGCCGCTCGGGGCCCAGGTGGAGGAGCCGTCCGTGCTGTTCCGCGAGCGGCCTGCCGCCGCGCCGGCCTGCCCACCAGCCGACAAGCGAGCCCAGCACGTAGCCGATCGTCCCGGCGAGGGCCATCGTCACGAACGCCCACGCGGGGTCTGAGATGTGGTGCCCGAAGAGGACGACGTGCTGGCCGGGGAAGGCACCCGACGCAAGCGCGCCGGCGTAGACCATGACGAGCTCGCTCGCAGCCGGGAAGACCGCGTCCACCGCCATCAGCAGGAAGACGGCATAGACCCCGTGGTCGCCCACGAACGTCGTGACCGAGCCGGTCAGCGAGGCGAGCACGCGACGAGTCTAGGGTGTCCTAGTGCCGG
>VAXD01000051.1 GCA_005884155.1 Actinomycetota bacterium
CGCGGGCGCTCGAGCTGGTCGCGCCGGTGCGCCGGCAGCGTCGGAAGGAGCAGGCGCCGCCGGCCGAGCGGCAGTCGCTCGAGGGCGAGGCGGAGCCGGCGCGGCTGAGCGACGACCAGCGGGCCGCGCTCGCTCGGATCGCCGAGGGCGGGCGCTTCCTGCTCTACGGCCCGACCGGGAGCGGCAAGACGGAGGTCTACCTCCAGGCGGCGGCGGCCGCGCTGGCCCGAGGGCTCGGGACGATTGTGCTCGTCCCGGAGATCGGCCTGACACCGCAGACGGTCGGCCGCTTCCAGGCCCGCTTCGGCGACTCGGTCGCACTGCTCCACTCCGGCCTGACCGACGCCGAGCGTCGTGACGAGCGGGAGCGGATCGCGCGCGGCGACGCGCGCGTGGTGGTCGGCGCGCGGTCGGCAATCTTCGCGCCCATGCGGGACGTCGGCCTGATCTGCGTCGACGAGGAGCACGACTCTTCCTACAAGCAGGAGTCGGACCCGCGCTACGACGCGCGCACGGTGGCTGCGAAGCGCGCCGCGCTCGAGGGAGCGACCGTCGTCTACGGCAGCGCGACGCCGCGGCCCGAGAGCTGGGCGGCGCTCGAGCGACTCGAGCTGAGCGAGCGGATCGGCGGGCGGCTGCCTCCGGTGAAGATCGTCGACCTGCGCCGCGAGGCCGGCTACCCGCTCTCGGCGCCCTTGCTGGCCGAGCTCGGGGGGATCGCGGAGCGCGGCGGGAAGGCGATCCTGCTCCTGAACCGCCGCGGTGTCGCTCCCGCGCTCCACTGCCGCGCGTGCGGGGCGACGTTCCGATGTCCGGACTGCGACGTCGCGCTCGTTCTCCACCGCGACGAGACCATGCGCTGCCACCATTGCGGGTACTCGCAGCCGCTGCCGCAGGACTGCCCGGAGTGCCGGTCGGTCGAGCTCGCGCGGATCGGCGCCGGCACGCAGAGGCTCGAGCGCGAGTTGGCCACGCGTGTTCCGGAGCTCGCGCTGATCCGGCTCGACGCGGACACGGTCGAGAAGCCCGAGCAGCTCGCCGAGGCGCTGCGGCGCTTTCGCGACTCCGACCGTGCGGTCCTGCTCGGGACGCAGATGGTCGCGAAGGGCCACCACTTCTCGGGCGTCGAGCTCGCGGCGGTGATCGACGCGGACACGGGCCTGGGCCTGCCCGACCTGCGGGCGGAGGAGCGGACGTTCCAGCTCGTCACGCAGCTCGCAGGCCGCAGCGGCCGCGATGCGCCCGGCCGCGTGCTCGTCCAGACCTTCCAGCCGGACGCTCGGCCGATCGTGCTGGCTGCGCGCCACGACGTCACGCGGTTCCTCGCCGACGAGCTCGAGCGACGGCGTGAGCTCGGCTACCCGCCGTTCCGACACCTCGTGCGCGTGCTCGTCACCGCGCCGGACGAGGGCGACGCGCGCAGGCTTTTGAAGGAGCTACGCGCTGGGCTCGACCGGGCCGGTCTAGATGGGGCCGGCGGCGACCTGCTCGGCCCCGCGCCGCTCTTCCGCCTGCGCGGCAGGCACCGCGCGCAGCTCGTTGCCAAGACGGACGAGCCACGCCGCGTGGCGTCGCGCGCAGCGCAGCTCCTCGCCGCCGCCGCGCCCGCGATGCGCCGCGCCGGAGTGACCGCCGTGGTCGACGTCGACCCCCAGCAGCTCTGACCTAAGATTCTGGCGTGAGCGAAGCGGGACCAGTCCGGGACGAGAAGCTCGACGCCGAGGCGGAGGCCAGGCGCCGCGTCGCGCTTGCGCAGGTCCGCCAGTACCCGGATCCCGCTCTGCGGATGCGGGCGAACGAGGTCGAGGCGTTCGACCAGGACCTGGCTCAGCTGGTCGAGCGGCTGAAGCACCTGTTGCACGACGCGAACGGCCTCGGGCTCGCCGCGACGCAGATCGGCGTCCTGCAGCGGGTCTTCGTCTTCCAGCCGGACCCCGAGGAGGAGCCGGTCGCGCTGGTGAACCCTGCCTTGGTGTCGACGTCGGAGGAGCGCGTGAGCGACGACGAGGGCTGCCTCTCACTCCAGGGCGTTGTGATCCCGGTCGAGCGGCACGAGCGGCTGACCGTGGAGGCGAAGAGCCCGAGCGGGGAGGACGTGCGCCTCGAGCTCGAGGGGCTGGGGGCGCGAGTCGTCCAGCACGAGCTCGACCACCTCGACGGGATCCTGATCCTCGACCGGACGACTCCGGAAGCCCGGCGGGAGGCGCTCGCGACGCTGCGGCCGCAGCCCGTTCTCATCCGATAGTGCCCCGTCCAGTGATGCGGCCCAGTCTCTGGGTCGCGAGCATCAAGCCAGGGGCCGCACTCGTCCGCGGCCAAGGCTGGGCGCCTTGGCAAGGGCGAGGGGGGGTCCTGGCGCCGCGTGATCGCGGGCCAGAGGCAGGCACGTATTGCTGGATGGGGCACTAGTGCGGTTGGCCGTAGCCGCGACGGCGCCGTTCGGCGCCGACGTGCTCGAACGGCTGGCGGCGCGGCACGACGTCGCGTACCTGCTGACTCGGCCGGACCGGCCAAAGGGCCGCGGGCGGCGTCTTGGGCCGCCGCCCGCGAAGGAAACGGCCGAGCGGCTGGGCATCGAGGTGCGCCAACCCGAGCGCCTGGAGGACTTCGACCCCGAGGAGGCGACGGTCGTGCTCGCCGCGTACGGCGCGCTCATCCCCGAGCCGGTGCTCGACCGCGCGCTCTGGCTGAACGTCCACCCGTCGCTGCTTCCGCGCTGGCGGGGCGCCGCGCCGATCGAGCGGGCGCTGATGGCCGGTGACGCGGAGACCGGCACGACGATCATCAAGCTCGTGCCCGAGCTCGACGCGGGGCCGATCGCGGCGCAGAGTGCGTTCGCGGTCGGGGAGGAGGACGACTACGCGTCGATCGCGGCGCGGACGGCCGAGCTCGGCGTCGAGCTGCTCGACGGGGTGTTGCCTGAGCCGGCATTCATGCCGCAGCCGTCCGAGGGCGTGACCTACGCCGAGAGAAGATCGGGCCGGACGACCGCGTGCTCGACTGGAGCCGCCCGCCGCAGGAGCTCCTCAACCGCATCCGTGCCCTCTCGCCGCACATCGGCGCGCGCGCCAAGCTGCACGGGCGGCCGGTCACGATCTGGCGCGCGCGCGTCGAGGAAGGGAAGCTCGTGCCGGTCGAGGTGCAGCCGGACGGGGGGCGGCGAATGACATACGACGAGTTTCTGCGGGGGCTGCGCTGATGGCCTGGTGGCATGCAGTCGTCGATTCTCGCCACGAGCTCCAGAACCCGACGAGCCCGGAGAAGATCCTGCTCCTCGGCGAGGCGCTGGGTCTCGACGAGTCCTCGCGCGTGCTCGACATCGGAGCGGGGCGGGGCGGACCGGCGGTGCTGCTGGCTCGGGAGTTCGGCTGCCGGATTCTGTGCGTCGAGCCTTGGCGGGAGTTCGCCGACGCTATTCGCGAGCGGGCACAGGCGGCTGGGGTCGGGCACCTGGTCGAGGTCGTCGAGTCGAAGGCGCAGGACTTCGAGATCGAGGCTGCCGGGTTCGACGCTGCGCTTTGCATCGGGGCGACCTTCGCGTTCGACGGACTGGTCCCGACCGTGGAGGCGCTGGCGCGGGCGGTGCCGCCAGCCGGAGCCATTGCAGTCGGCGAGCCGTTCTGGCGTGAGTGGCCGCTACCTCGCGACTTCGAGCTCCGCGAAGACGAGGGCTTCCTCCCGCTCGCCGAGACGGTCGACCGGTTCGAGTCCGGCGGCGTCGAGCTCGTCGCCTTGATCACCTCCTCGCAGGACGACTGGGACCGGTTCGAGTCCCTGAAGTGGCTGACGCTCGACCTGTGGCTGGCGGCAAATCCGGGCCATCCGCAGGCCGAGGAGTTCCGGACGGAGGGGCGGTACCGCCGCGATCGTCACTTTCGCTGGAGACGCGACCTCATGGGCTGGGCGATCTTCGTCGGCCGCGTGCCGTGATCTCTCCGGCGCGGCGGGCCGCGTTCGACACCGTCTTGCGGGTGTTCGAGGACGACGCCTACGCGGACCGGGCGTTTCCCGGCGTCGCGCGCGGGCTCGACGAACGCGACCGCGCTCTTGCACAGCGCCTCGCGTACGGGACGATTCAGCGCGTCCGGACGCTCGACCACGGGATCGAGGCGCTCGGGCGGCGGCCCGTCGCGAAGCTCGACCCGCCGGTGCGGACGGCGCTGCGGCTCGGCGCCTACCAGCTCGGCTTCTCGGAGGTTGCAGTGCATGCGGCCGTGAACGAATCCGTCGAGCTCGTGCGGGCGGCCGGGCTGGAGCGGGCGGTCTCGTTCACGAACGCGGTCCTACGGAGGCTGACACTCGGGCTGCGAGAGCTGCTCGACTCGCTGCCGGAGGCGACGCCGCCCGAGGCCGCGCTCAGGCACTCGTATCCCGATTGGGTCGCTGAGCTCTGGTGGCGTGAGCTCGGTGCTGAAGAGGCGCTCGCGCTGATGCGGGCGCAAAACGAGCCGCTGGAGACCGTCGTTCGGCGGAACGAGCAGAAGCCCGGCGATGTCACCGGGACGCCGGATCCGGAGATCCCGGGCGCACTCCACGTCGAGCGCGTCGACGAGCATGCGCTTCGCGGAGGGCTGATCTGGCCGCAGAGCCGCGGCTCGCAGCTCGCGGGCCTGTGCGTGGGCGCGCGCAACGGGGAGCGCGTGCTCGACCTATGCGCCGCGCCGGGCGGCAAGGCGACCCAGCTCGCAGGCGAGGTCACCGCCGTCGAGAGGCACCCTGGCCGCGCGCGCGAGCTCGAGGAGAACTGTCGCCGGCTCGGCGCGACGAATGTGCGCGTGCTCAACGCCGACGCTCTCGCGCTCCCGCCCGAGCTGCGGGACTTCGACCGCGTGCTCGTCGATGCGCCGTGCTCCGGCCTCGGCGTGCTCGCGTCGCGTCCCGACCTGCGCTGGCGCGGGAAGCCGCTGCCGGAGCTGCAGCGCGACCTGCTCGCGGTCGCCGCCGAGCGCGTCCGCCCGCGCGGGACGATCCTCTACTCCGTCTGCACGATCAGCGTCGAGGAGAACGAAGCTGTCGTCGATGCCTCCGGGCTCGAGGTCGACCCGCTTCGCGAGGAGTGGAAGCAGTTCGCGCACCCGCGCCGGCCCGAGTTCCTGCTCACGCTTCCGCACCGCCACCGCACCTCGGGCTTCTTCATCGCCCGTTTGCGACGATCCTCAACGTGAGTTGGCAGAACTGGATCCGCGGCGCCGAGGTCGAGCCGTCGCTCTACGGCGCGGACTTTTCGCGGCTCGGCGAGCAGGTCGAGTCGCTGCTCGAGGCGGGCTGCCGCATCTTCCACTTCGACGTCGGCGACGGGCATTTCATCCCGCCGATCACGACCGGGCCGATCGTCCTCGAGTGGATCGCGCCGCTCGTCCACGAGGCGGGCGCGGTCCTCGATTGTCACCTGATGATCGACTCGCCGGAGAAGCACTTCGAGTCGTTTCGCGGGGCGGGCGCCGACAGCGTGACCGTGCATTTCGAAGCGTGTCCCGACCTGAACCAGGTGGTGAGCCTCGCGCGCGAGCAGGGGCTGCAGGTCGGGCTCGCGTTCAACCCGGAGACCGAGGTCGACGCGGCAGCGACTTCGGCCGTCGCCGCGGGCGTGGACATCGTTCTCTGCATGAGCATCCACCCGGGGTACTCCGGCCAGCCGTTCATGCCGGAGTCGCTCGACCGGATCCGTCGCCTGCGCGGGCTGCTGCCCGATTCCGTCGCGATCCAGGTCGACGGCGGGGTTGGCCCGGGGAATATCGGCGATCTGTTCGACGCGGGCGCGCGGCTGTTCGTCGCGGCGACATCGGTGTTCGGGAGCGACGACCCCGCAGGCGCGTACCGTTCGCTGGCCGACGCAGTCGGATGAGCCTCGAGCGGGCGCTCGAGCTCGCTGAGCGCGGGCGTGACCGGGTCGAGCACACGCATCCGGTCGTCGGCGCGGTCGTCGTCTCGGACGGCGAGGTCGTCGGCGAGGGCTGGTACGCAGGGAGCGGCTCGCCGCACGCTGAGGTCGCCGCGCTCGAGGCAGCCGGCGACCGCGCGCGGGGCGCCACGCTCTACGTGACGCTCGAGCCGTGCGCGCACCGCGGCAGCACGCCGCCGTGCGCGGACGCGGTCGTTGCGGCGGGCGTGACGAGGGTCGTCGCGGGCGCGGGCGACCCGAATCCCAAGGTCGACGGACGCGGCTTTGAGCGGCTGCGGGAAGGGGGCGTCGACGTCGAAGTCGCCGACTCGTGGGAGGCGCGCCGCCAGAACGAGGCGTGGCGGATCTGGATCTCGCGCGGGCGACCGTTCGTGACGTACAAGGTTGCGATCACGCTCGACGGGCGCGTGACCATCCCTGGGTCGCGCTGGGTTTCGGGCGAGGAGAGCCGGCGGCGTGTGCACGAGCTGCGGGCGGAAGCAGACGCCGTGGCGGTCGGGATGGGGACGGTGCGGGCGGACGATCCGGCGCTGACCGCGCGTGAGGTCGAGGTCGAGCGGCAGCCGCGCAGGCTCGCCTTGGGGAGCGGGCCGCTGCCCGAGGGCTCGGAGCTCGAGCTCCGCTCCGGGCCGCTCGAGGATGAGCTCAGAGCGCTGGCGCGGGACGGCGTGCGGTCGCTGCTGCTAGAAGGCGGGCCGACGCTGGCCTCGTCGTTCCTGGCCGCGGATCTCGTCGACAAGCTGCTCGTGTTCGTGGCGCCGCGCCTGTCCGGCGCGGGCGCGGGACCCGTCGCGGCGCTGCCGGAGCCGCTGGAGCTGAGACACATGACCTACGAGCAGATCGGCGAGGACGTGCTCTTGACGGCGTACGTCCACGAGCCCTGACGGGGGTAGCCTGTCCGCGTGTTCACGGGAATCGTGTGCGAGCGCGGGCGGATCGTGTCGGCGGAGTCCAATGGATCCGGGGCGGTCCGGCTGCGGATCGCCGCGGCCCGAACCGCGCCCGAGACCAAGATCGGCGACTCGGTCGCCGTCTCCGGCTGCTGCCTGACCGCGGTCGAGGCCGCCGACGGCGAGCTTGCGTTCGACGCGGTCGCCGAGACGCTCGCCCGAACGACGCTCGGCGCGCTCGTCGCGGGCGACGACGTCAATCTCGAGCCGGCGCTGCGGGCCGGCGAGCCGCTCGGCGGGCACTACGTCCAGGGCCACGTCGACGGCACAGCACGTGTCCGCACGCACGATCCGGACGGCGAGGGCACGAGGCTCTGGCTCGACCTGCCCGAGGCGCTGCTGCGCTACTGCGTCGAGAAAGGCTCGATCGCGGTCGACGGCGTCTCGCTGACGATCGCCGAGCTCGACGCCGACGGCATCGCGATCGCCCTCGTCCCGCACACGCTCCGCGAAACCACGCTCGGCGGGCTCGAGCCCGGGGACGAGGTCAACGTCGAGGCCGACGTGCTCGCAAAGTACGTCGAGCGGCTGGCGACGCCGCGGGGAGTACGATCCGGCACGTGAGCAGCACAGAACGATCAACAGTTTTCGCGCCTGTCGAGGAGGCGATCGACGACATCCGCCACGGACGGCTCGTCGTCGTGGTCGACGCCGCAGACCGCGAAAACGAAGGCGACCTCACGATCGCGGCGCAGTTCGCAACGCCCGAGGCGATCAACTTCATGGCGACCCACGGCCGCGGCCTGATCTGTCTCTGCCTGACGGAGGAGCGCTGCGACGAGCTGGCCCTGCGCCCGATGGCGGAGCGCAACGAGACACCGTTCGGCACCGCCTTCACCGTCTCGATCGAGGCGCGCGACGGGATCAGCACCGGCATCTCCGCCCAGGACCGCTCGCGCACGA
This sequence comes from Actinomycetota bacterium, assembly GCA_005884155.1. Taxonomy (GTDB): domain Bacteria; phylum Actinomycetota; class Thermoleophilia; order Gaiellales; family Gaiellaceae; genus AC-32. The sequence goes on from VAXD01000051.1 coordinate 7,756, forward strand.
TCCAGGTCGCGATCGACCCGAGCAAGGGCCCCGGCGACCTCGTCCAGCCGGGCCACGTCTTCCCGCTCCGCGCGCGGCCCGGGGGCGTCCTGCAGCGGGCCGGCCAGACGGAGGCTGCGGTCGACCTCGCGCGGCTTGCCGGCCTCAACCCGGCCGGGGTCGTCTGCGAGGTGATGAACGACGACGGGACGATGGCGCGCGTGCCGGACCTGATCGGGTACTGCGAGCGCCACGGCCTGAAGATGATCACCGTCGCCGACCTGATCGAGTATCGGCGCCGAACGGAGAAGCTCGTCGAGCGCACGACCTCGGTGCGGCTGCCGACCGCGTACGGCGAGTTCACCGCCGTCGCCTTCCGCGAGCGGCTGACCGGCAAGCACCACCTCGCGCTCGTCAAAGGCGACGTCGACGGCGTCCAGAACGTGCTCGTCCGCGTCCACTCCGAGTGCCTCACGGGCGACGTCTTCCACTCGCTCCGCTGCGACTGCGGCGAGCAGCTCGACCAGGCGCTCCAGCAGATCGCGACCGAGGACCGCGGGGTGCTCCTCTACATGGCGCAGGAAGGCCGCGGGATCGGCCTGCTGAACAAGCTGCGCGCCTACGAGCTACAGGAGGGTGGGCTCGACACGGGCGAGGCGAACCTCGAGCTCGGCTTCGCCGCCGACGCGCGGGAGTGGGGGATCGGCAACCAGATCCTCGCCGACCTCGGGCTCTCGACGATCCGGATCCTGACGAACAACCCGAAGAAGATCAGCGGGCTCGAAGGTTATGGTCTAACCGTGGTCGAGCAGGTCCCGATCGAGACGCCGCCGAACGCCGAGAATCGGCGCTACCTGGCGACCAAGCGGGAGAAGCTCGGGCACCGGCTGCACCACCAGGACTTGCGGTTCGACGCGGAGGAGGCCGAATGAGCGACGGCGCCGAAGAGACGCAGCTCTGGCCGGGGCAGGAGCGCGCGCGGGAGGCCGAGGCCGAGGCGGAGCCGGCGGTCGAGGCCGACGAGGATCTTCCTGCGGAAGAGGACGAGCTGCCGCGGCCGGCTGCGACCGAGCACGCGGACGGCGGATTCAGCATTCCCGACGGCTACGGGGTGATCGAGGGCGAGGCGACGGGCGCACGGCGGTCGGTCGGTGTCGTCGTCGGGCGCTTCAACGGCGGGATCACCGGCGAGCTGCTGAGCCGCGCGCTGGACGAGCTCGAGCGCGCCGGTGTCGGTCGCGAGGCGGTCACGGTCGTCCCGGTGCCGGGCGCCTTCGAGCTGCCGCTGGCCGCGATGGCACTGGCGAAGACGCGGCGCTACTCGTGCATCGTCGCGCTCGGAGCGGTGATCCGCGGCGACACGCCGCACTTCGAGTACGTCGCGAGCGAGGCCGCGAGCGGGCTGCAGCTCGCGGGGCTGGAGACCGGCGTGCCCGTCGCCTTCGGGGTGCTCACCTGCGACAACGAGGAGCAGGCGCAGGCCCGGCTCGACAAAGGCGCCGACGCGGCGCGCACCGCCCTCGAGATGGCCGACGTCTTCTCGCAGCTGCGGGCCGCGGCCGGCGGGTCCTGACCTTCGGCTACACTCCGCCGCCGTGTCCAAGGTCTGCGCAATCTGCGGAAAGAAGCCTGGGTTCGGCCACAACCGAAGCCATTCGATGGTGGCGACGAAACGGCGCTTCAACCCGAACCTCCAGCGCGTCCGCGTGCTGCTCGACGGCAAGGCCACCCGCGCGTACGTCTGCACGCGCTGCCTCAAGGGCGGCAAGGTCACGAAGGCCATCTGACCGGCGCCCCGGCGGCGGGCGTGTGACAATCGCCCGGTCGGCGGGATGACCGAACTCGAGACGCTACGAGCCCTGGTCGATGCGGCCTGCGCGAGCCTCGAGCGCAGCCGGCGGCGGATCGACGACCTCAACGTCTACCCGGTGCCTGACGGCGACACCGGCACGAACCTCCTTCTGACAGCCCGCGGCGTCGCGGACGCACTCGCGCATTCGGAGGCAGGCGACCGGCAAGCGCTTGCGCAGGAGGTGACGCGGGCGGCCCTCCTGAGCGCGCGCGGGAACTCGGGCGTGATCCTTTCGCAGATCGTCCGCGGCGCGGCCGAGGCGCTCGCCGACGCCGACGCGATCGACTCCCGGGCGGTCGCGCACGCCTTCCGGGCCGCCAGCGACGCCGCCTACGCGGCGGTGCGCGAGCCGGTCGAGGGGACGATCCTGACGGTCGCGCGCGAGCTCGCAGACGAAGCCGACGCGCAGCAGGACGCGGCGATCGCGGAGCTCTTCGCGGCCGTCGTGCGGCGTGGGGACGAGGCCGTTGCGCGCACGACCGAGCAGCTCGACGTCCTGCGCCAAGCGGGTGTCGTGGACGCGGGCGCCGCGGGCCTGCTCGAGCTCGTGCGCGGCATCGCCGCCTCGCTCGCGGGAGAGGAGCTGCCACCGCCGCCGTCCGCGGAGGAGCTCGCGCCCGAGGCGGTCCACCAGGCGCAGTCGCGCTTCCGCTACTGCACGACGTTCGTGGTCGAGGGGGAGGGCCTCGACGCGGACGCGCTCGAGCGCGAGCTCGAACGTCTCGGCGACTCGCTGATGGTCGTCGGCGACCCGAGCGCGCTGAAAGCACACGTCCACACGGACGACCCGGACGCCGCACTCGCGCTCGGTGCGGCCGTTGGCACGGTCGAAAGGGTCGAGGTCGCGGACATGCGCGCGCAGACCGAGGAGCGCGAGGCGCGACTCACGAGCGTCGAGCCGGCGGCGCGCTGCGGGGTCGTGGCCGTCTCCGCCGGCGCCGGCAACCGCCGTCTCTTCGAGAGCCTCGGCGCCGCGCGGATCGTCCAAGGCGGCCAGACGATGAACCCGCCGACCGCCGAGCTGCTCGCCGCGCTCGAGGCGACGAATGCCGACGAGGCCGTCCTCCTGCCGAACAACGCGAATGTGATCCTGGCCGCCGAGCAGGCCGCCCAGCTCGCCGAGCGCCCGGTCGAGGTCGTGCCGACGCGCTCCCTGCAGGCCGGCCTCGCCGCGCTGATCGCGTTCAATCCCGAGCGGTCGGCGGCCGAGAACGCGTCCGAGATGTTCGGCGCCGCCGAGACCATCGTCGCCGGTGAGGTCGCGACGGCTTCGCGCGACGCGACGATCGCCGGAGTAGCCGTGCGACGCGATGAGTTCCTGGGCCTCGCAGGCGGCCGCGTCGTCGCAGCGGGCCCGGTTTTCGGCGAGGTCGGCCGCGCTGTGGCGGAAGCGCTGCTGGCCGAGCCGCGAGACGTGCTCACGCTCGTGACCGGCGAAGGCGCCCCGTCACTCGATGGTCTCCTCGACGAGCTGGCGGAGCGGCACCCGGAGCTCGAGATCGAGGTGCACGAGGGCGGCCAACCGCACTACCCGCTCCTCCTCTCCGCTGAATAGAGTCGGCGTATGGCAGAGCCGATCCGCGTGGTGCTGGTCGAGGACAACGCCGTCTTCCGCGAGGCCCTCGAGCTGCTGCTCGCCCTGCGCGGGGAGATACGCGTCGTCGGCTCGGTGGCGGACGGCGCGGACGCTGCGAGCGTGGTCTCGGAGCTCCAGCCCGACGTCGTCCTGATGGACTACCGGCTGCCGGGGCTCGACGGCGTCCAGGCGACCCGCGCCGTGCTCGAAGCGTGCCCGGGGACGGCGGTCGTCTGCCTCACTGCCTCGGCGAATCCGCGCGAGCGCGACGCGCTGGTGGAGGCCGGCGCCGTGGACTGCCTGCAGAAGGACGACGGCCTCGATGCGATCATCGCCGCTGTCCACGACGCCGCGCGCTCCGCCGCTGCGTGAACCTGGACGCCGAGAACACCGCGATCGTCGTCGACTCGACGGCCGACTTTCCCGACGCGCCGGAGCGCTTTCCGAACTGGCGCGTCGTGCCGCTCTACGTCCGCTTCGGCGACGAAAGCTTCCGCGACTACGTCGAGCTCGCTCCCGAGGCGTTCTACGAGCGGCTCCGGGCCGGCGGGCAGACGCCGGCGACATCCCAGCCGACTCCGGCCGACTTCCTCGCCGTGTACGAGGAGCTGGCGGGATACGAGCGGATCCTGTCCATCCATATCGCGGGGCGGCTCTCGGGGACGATCGAGAGCGCCCGCACCGCCGCTCAGTTGCTCGGCGGGGAGCGTGTGAGGACGATCGACTCCGGCAGCGCGTCCGCGGCGATCGCGCTGCTCGGACTGGCGGTGCAGCGCCGCCTCGAGGAAGGAACCACGGACGAGGAGGTCGACCGGCTGGTCGAGCGCTACCGGCGCGACGCCGGCCTGCTCTTCACGCTCGAGACGTTCGAGTACCTGGTGCGCGGCGGCCGCGTCGGGCGGGCACGCGGCTGGGCGGGCGAGCTCCTCCACATCAAGCCGATCCTGACCATCGAGGACGGCGAGGTGATCCCGGTCAAGCGCGTCCGCGGGAACCGCAAGGCGTTCCTCGAGTTCGGGTCGGCCTTCGAAGCGGAGACCCACGACGGCCCCCGGCTGCGCGTCGGCATCGCTCACGCTGACGCGCCCGAGAAGGCCGAGGCCTTGCGCGAGCTCGTGGGGAGGACGCGACCGGGTGCAGAGATCGAGCTCGTGACGAGCCTCGGGCCCGTCGTCGGCGCACATGCCGGGCCCGGAACGGTCGGCTTCTTCTGGTTCGAGGACGAGGAGAGCCGGGGCGCTTCCTAGACTGGCCCGCATGCCGACGGGCTTTGCCGGTGAGGAGTCGCCCGATCTCTGGCCGCGGCTGCCGGGGACTCCGCGCCCGGAGCTGGTGGAGCAAGACGTCGCGTCGCTTTCCGGCGTAGGCCCGGCCCTGAGCAGGAAGCTCGCGAAGCTCGGCCTCGGAACCCTGCGCGACCTGCTCGAGCACCGCCCGCACCGCTACGAACCGGCTGTCCCCGAGCGGCGGATCGCCGACCTCTTCGCCGAGGAGGAAGCCGCTATCGCGGGCGTTGTTCGCTCGGTCTCGCTCCGCCGCCCGCGCAGGAACCTCGCGATCCTGAACGCGCGGATCGCGGACGAGAGCGGCGAGATCGCGGCCGTCTGGTTCAACCAGGCGTGGCTCGAGGAGAAGCTCAAACCCGGCACGCACGTCCGGCTGCGGGGGCAGCTGAAGCGCGGCGGCTTTCAGGTCCGCTCCTACGACCTGAACGGCGTCGCCGCAACCGCCGACTTCGCGCCGGTCTATCCGGCCAGCGAGGAGGTGACGCCGAAGCGGCTCCGGGGCCTCGTCGCCCGCGTCCTTCCGCTCGCGCGCGACCTGCCAGACCCGCTCCCCGCCGGCCTGAAGGCGCACGAGGCGCTCCCGCTCCGCTCCGACGCGCTCGTCGCGCTCCACCAGCCGCACTCGCTCGCGGAAGGAGAAGCCGCCCGCCGCCGACTCGCGTTCGACGAGCTGCTCGTTCTCCAGGTCGGCCTCGCCCGTGCCCGGGCAGGACGGGAAACCGACCGCGCCCACGCCCTCGGGGCACCTGGTGAGCTCACGACGCGCTACCGCGAGCTGCTCCCGTTCGAGCTCACGCCCGACCAGGAGCACGCGATCGCCGAGATCGACCGTGATCTGGAACGTGAGGCGCCCATGCAGCGCCTGCTCCAGGGCGACGTCGGCTCGGGCAAGACCGTCGTCGCGCTCTACGGGCTCTTGCGTGCGATCGAGTCCGGCCTGCGCGGCGCTCTGATGGCGCCGACAGAAACCTTGGCTGAGCAGCACTTTCTGACAATCGAGCCGCTCTGTGCGGAGCTCGGCGTGCCCGTGGCGCTGCTCACGCGCTCGGTCAAGTCCGACATCGCCGAAGCGGGCATCGTCGTCGGCACGCACGCGCTGATCCAGGAAGGCGTCGACCTCGGCGAGCTCGGCGTCGCGGTCATCGACGAGCAGCACCGCTTCGGCGTCGAGCAGCGCCGCGCGCTCACGGAAGGCCGCGCGCCGCACGTTCTTCACATGACCGCGACCCCGATCCCGCGCACGCTCGCGCTGACGCTCTATGGCGACCTGGCGGTCACGGAGATCGCGAAGCCGCCCGCCTCGCGCAAGCCGATCGTCACCTCGTGGGTCACTGCCGAGCGCTCCTCCGAGGCCTACCGCCGCCTGCGCAAGCACCTCGACGACGGCCGGCAGGCGTACGTCGTCTGCCCGTTGATCGAGGAGTCCGAGACCTCGCAGGCGCGCGCGGCCGAGGCCGAGGCCGGGCGGCTGCGGAGAGCGGAGCTGAGCGACTACAAGGTCGGTCTCCTGCACGGCCGCCTTCGTCCGGCCGAGCGGCGTGAGCTGATGGCCCAGTTCAAGGCGGGCGAGCTCGACGTGCTCGTGGCGACGACCGTGATCGAAGTCGGCGTCGACGTCCCGAACGCGACGATCATGATCGTCCAGGAGGCTGACCGCTTCGGCCTGGCTCAGCTGCACCAGCTGCGAGGCCGCGTCGGGCGCGGCGCCGAGCAGTCGTACTGCCTGCTGATCTCTCGCGCGCGAGAGGAACTGACCGACAACGCGCAGGCGCGGTTGCAGGCGCTCGTCGACTCGACCGACGGCTTCGAGCTCGCCGAGAAGGACCTCGAGCTCCGGGGCGAGGGCCAGCTGCTCGGCACGCGCCAGTCGGGCCTCTCCGACCTGCGCTTCGTCCACTGGCGCACGGACCGGCCGCTGCTCGAGCGCGCCCGCACCGCGGCCGAGGAGCTCGTCGACTACGAGGGCCCGCTCGCCGACGAGGTCGAGCGCTTCTTCGGCGAGCGGGAGCTGGCCGCGTGAGACGAGTGAAGCAACGGAGGCTCGTGCGCGCCCTCAAGGCGCGAGACGAGGCGAGGCGCAGGAAAGCCGCGAGCGCGCTCCTCGAGGTCGACGATCCGCGGAGCCTGCGCCGGATCCAGCGGTTGCTCGAGGGCCGCGGCCACGACGAAGGATACGTCCTGGGATTCAGCGGCGAGAGCAGCGTCGCCGACGCGCTGGCGCAGCGGCTCGCGGACCCGGACGAGAGCGTCGTCGTCCGCGCGCACGCCGCGGAGGCCCTCGGTCATCTTCTGCAGTACCAGCCGGTCCTCGCCGGAATCCGGACGAAGATCGTCGCCGGGCTGCGCGAGCCCGAGCCCGAGATCCGCTTCTGGTGCGCGTTCGCGGCAGGCGTGCTCGACCTGCAGGAGTCCCGGCCCCAGCTCGAGCGGCTCCGTGAAGACGAGGCTCACGTCGAAGGCTGGTGGACGATCGGCGCCGAGGCGGAGTGGGCGCTGCGCTGCCTCGACGGCGAGGAGGATCCGCCGCTTCCTGAACGCGACGAATGAGGATCATCGCCGGCTCGCACAAGGGCGCGCGGATCTTCGCGCCGAAGGGCCGCGAGACGAGACCGACCGGCGACCGGGTGCGCGAGGCGGCGTTCAACCTGCTCGGCCCGGGCGCCGCGGAGGAGGCAACCGTGCTCGACCTGTTCGCCGGCTCGGGCGCGATGGGTCTCGAGGCGCTCTCGCGCGGAGCCTCCCATGCGACCTTCGTAGAGAACGACCGCGAGGCCTGCCGCACGATCAACCGCAACCTCGACAAGCTCGGCCTCGACAACGCGACCGTCCTCTGCCAGGACGCCCTCACCGCCCTGCGAAACGACGCCAGAACAGGCACCAGCTACGATCTCGTGCTGGTCGACCCGCCCTACCGGAGGTTTTCTTCCCTGCAAAACGCGCTGATTGAGCACCTGCCCGAGGTCGTCGCACCCGGCGGCACCTTGCTGGTCGAGACCGCCGCCGCGGAGGAGCCCGACCTGCCGCTGCCCAAGCGCACGAGCCGCCGCTACGGCGCCGCGCGCCTCACGCTCTTCGGCCACGAATGATCACCGCGATCTATCCCGGCACGTACGACCCGGTGACGAACGGGCACATCGATGTGATCACACGGGCGGCCGGGATCTTCGACCGCGTCGTCGTCGGCGTCGTCGGCAAGCCGCAGCACAAGGAGCCGATGTTCACGCTCGACGAGCGCGTCGGCTTCCTGCGCGATTCGCTCGCCGGCCTCGACAACGTCGAGGTGGACGTCTTCTCGGAGCTCGTCGTCGACTTCGCCCGCAAGTGGGAGGCGAAGGTGATCGTCAAGGGCCTGCGCGTGATCTCGGACTTCGAGTGGGAGTTCCAGATGAACCAGCTCAACCGCACGCTCGCCCCGGAGGTCGAGACGGTCTACGTGATGGCGAGCCCGCAAGTCAGCTTCGTCTCGTCGAGCGGCGTGAAGGAGATCGCGAGCTTCGGCGGAAAGGTCGACGAGCTCGTGCCCGAGGCGGTCGCACAGAGATTCGAGCAGCTCTTCCCCGACGGGCGTCCCGGGACGCCGGAGAACCCGCAGGAATGAATGAGCGTAGGCTCGACGGAGCTCATCAAAGAGCGGAGGTGCCGGCTCCGCCGGCGCCGGGAGCGGGAAAGGTGGAAGAGATCCTCAGCGCGGGGCACGATGTGCGCCTGGGCAAGCGCGACGCGCAGGAGGTCCTGCAGAAGCTGCGAGCCCGCGGTGCCGAGAGCGAGGCCGCGAACCGGCTCGAGGAGCGGCTGGCCGAAGCCGACGAGGTCGTGCTCGAGCGCGGCGAGGCGGAGCAGCTCCTGGAAGCGTTGAAGGCAAGTGGGCGCCGCTGGATCTCGGGCACCGACGCGCCACGGGCTGCCGCCCCGGCTCCGGTCGAGCCCGAGCGGAAACGGCGCTGGTTCCGGCGCCGCGGCTGAGCAGCCGGTTTCCTCTGTAAACTCCGCAAATCCATGGATGTACTCGTCTTGATCGACAAGTTGGACGACCTCGTGCACAACGCGAAGGCCGTCCCGCTGACCGACCAGGTTCGCATCGACCGCGAGGAGATCTACGACATCCTCGACCAGATGCGGGCGACGATCCCCGAGGAGATCAAGCAGGCCCGCTGGATCGTCAAGGAGCGCCAGGAGATGCTGGCCGAGGCGAAGCGCGAGTGTGACCGGATTCTCGGCGAGGCCCGCGAGCAGGCCGTGCGGGAGGCGTCGCAGACCGAGATCGTCAAGCTCGCGGAGCGTCAGGCCGGCGAGATCGTCGAGGACTCCCGCCGCCAGGCGCGCGAGACGCGGCTCGAGATGGAGGACTGGGCCGACTCGATCCTCTCCACGCTCGAGGTCAACCTCGACAAGTTCCTGACGGCGGTCAAGCGGGGTCGCGAGCGGCTGCACGAGCGTTCGCAGGAAACGGTGGTCGCCGGCGTCGCCGTCGGGCTCGAGAGCACGAACGACGACCAGCCCTACTAGTCATGGACACCTGGCTGGCGGTCGCGAGCAAGCGCGACTGGCGCAGCTACGCCGATCGCCCCGTGCCGGAAGACGTGCAGCAACGCATCCTCGATGCGGGTCGCCTGAGCGGCAGCTCCGTCAACAAGCAGCCGTGGCTCTTCGTCGTCGTCGAGAGCGATGACGCCAAGGAGCGGATCGCCGAGGTGGTCTACGCGGGCGAGAACATCCGCACGTGCGCGTTCGCGGTGGCGATCGCGACCGACGGCGGCAAGTACCCGTTTGACGTCGGCCGTGCGCTGCAGAACATGTTCCTGACCGCATGGAACGAGGGCGTCGTCTCGTGCCCGAACGGCGTCAAGGACGCGGAAGCGGCTGTCCGAGAGCTCGGCCTCGACGAGGGCCGGCTCCCGGTGAACATCCCGAGCTTCGGCTACCCGAAGCGCCCGCAGGATCCGGAGACGCGGAGCGCCGAAGAGTGGAGCGCGGAGGCGAACCGCAAGCCGCTCGACGAGCTCGTTCGCCGGGTCTGACACCTGCGCTACCGTGGTCGAGATGACCACCTTCAACCTGCGCACGCTCAAGCTTCGGTCCGGGGAGCAGTTCCGGGACGAGCAGGAGATCAAGCTCGAATCGCTCGAGCTCGGCGGGCAGCGCTACCTGCCGGTGCCGGAGACGGTGCCTGCGGAGCTGACGATCACGCGTGCCTCGACAGGCACGGTCTTCGAGCACGCTTTCCACGTGCGGCTGCACGGGCCGTGCTTTCGTTGTCTCGAGGACGCCGTGCTCGACCTTCCGATCTCGGCGCGCGAGTACCACGCGAACGCTGCCGAGGGCGACGACGAGCTGCTCACGCCCTACGTCGAGGACGACAAGCTCGACCTCTCCGCCTGGGCGCGCGACGCGCTCGCGCTCGAGCTGCCGGACAAGATTCTCTGCCGCGCCGACTGCGCCGGCCTGTGCCCGGTCTGCGGCAAGAACCTGAACGACGAGCCGCACGATCACGGCGAGCCCGAGCCGGACTCGCGCTGGGCTGCGCTGGCGGAGCTTAAGGACCGTCTCTAAGATCTGAGGCGGCGCCTGGCGCCGTCTTATGAGGGCCTAGCTGACGAAACCACGAGTCCCGCGCCCGCAAGGGCGCTCCGCCCTTTCGTCAGGAGGTCCATGTCTTCGATCACGCTTGTCGACGTCGCCGCCTCGCACGGCGTCCACGAAATCTTCTCCGGCGTCTCGCTGACCGTCGGGGACGGCGCGCGCGTCGGTGTCGTCGGCCCGAACGGGGCCGGCAAGACGACGATGCTGCGGCTCTTGGCCGGCCTCGAGGAGCCGGAGCGCGGCCGCGTGCGCCGCAGCCCACCGGATCTCGCGGTCGGCTACCTGCCGCAGGAGCTCGACGCGCGGCCCGGTGAGACGCTGCGCGCGTATCTCGAGCGGCGCACCGGGGCGTCGGAAACCGAGCTCGCGTCGACCGCCGCCGAGCTCCAGCTCGATCCCGAGCGGCCGCTCGATGCGTCCTCGGGCGGACAGGCGGCGCGGGCCCGCCTGGCAGCGTTGCTGCTCGCGCGCCACGAGGTCTACTGCC
>VAXD01000177.1 GCA_005884155.1 Actinomycetota bacterium
GGGGGGCGAACCGAGAGTAGCTGCCGAGTGCCCCGCTTGGCTCGGGTACCGATCGGCCAGTCAGCCGACCGGGATGCTGAAGCTGCTCCGGAAGACGTTCTCCGGGTCGTACCTCGCCTTCAGCTCTTTCAGCCGGTCGTAGTTCGCGCCATACGAGGCCCGCAGCAGCTCCTCCCCTTCCTCCGCGAGGCCCGGAAAGTTCAGGTACGTGCCGCCGAGGGAGTGGGACTTCACCTCGGCGAAGAGGTCGCGGGCCCAGGCGAGGTTGTCGGCGTCGCCGTCCGCCTCCTCCCAGTTCGCCTCGAGCCCGAACAGGAACGGCGCCTCGCGTTGCGCGAACGCGCTCCCGCCCTCGGGCTCGTTGCGTAGTGCCCCGCCCAGCGCCCAAACGTTGACCGAGCTCAGCGGCGACAGCCGGCCCGCCGCGCCCCCTTCGCAGAGCTCCGCAACCGCGGCGTCGACGTCCGAGACGAATAGCGACTGCGCGATGACGTAGGGCATCGGGCCGCTGAGGTCGGCAACCGGCTGCGTCAGCTCACGGAGCGGACGGACAGCCTCCTCGGCCTCGTCGAGGGGGCCCGACCAGGCGCCTGCGAGTATGAAGACCGGCTTGCCTTGCCATTCCGGCGGGAACGGCTCCTCGGGCGGCGCGTTCCAGTAGAGCGCGACCGACATCAGCTCGTCCGGCGCGTCGCGCATCGTCTCGCGCCAGGCCTGGAGGCCCTCGATTCCGGCCTCGAACGGGTAGAAGGTGATTGCCATGAAGATGATCGGGCCGACGTCGTGGAGGCGGTATTCGAGCGAGGTCGCGACACCGAAGCTGCCGCCGCCTCCGCGCAGAGCCCAGAGCAAGTCGGGGTTTCGCTCCAGGTCGGCGCGCAGCATTCTCCCGTCGGCGGTGACCACATCCGCGCCGACGAGGTTGTCGCATGAAAGCCCGTAGTTCCTGGTGAGGAAGCCCATCCCGCCGTTCAGCGTGAGGCCGGCGATTCCCGTCTTGGACACCACGCCGAAGGGTGCGGCCAGGGCGAACGCCTGTGTCTCGTGGTCGACGTCCCCGAGGCGCGCGCCGCCCCCGGCGCGGACCGTGCGCCGCTCCGGATCGACGAAGACGTTTCTCATCCGCGTGAGGTCGACGACCACGCCCCCGTCGCAAAGCGCCGTCCCCGCCACGTTGTGCCCGCCCGACCTGACGGACACCGGCATTCCGGCCTCGCGGGCGAAGTTCACTGCGGCCATGACGTCCGCTGCGCCGGTGCAGCGGACCACGAGCTCCGGTCGCCGCTCGATCATGCCGTTCCAGATCTGACAAGCCTCCCCGTATCCGGGGTCGCCTACCGAGAAGACCTCACCTCGAATCTGCCCGCGCAGCTCGTCGAGCGCGGAACCTGCAGCCGCCGCTGTGCCTGCCATCGGAGCCTCCTTTTGAGCCGGTCGGTGCGACCCTACAACGCGTAACGAAGGCTCGCTTCGGCAGACTATTCACCGTGAACAAAATCAAGAAAACCGAAACCGAATGGCGGGCGGAGCTGACGCCCGAGCAGTACCACGTGCTCCGAGAGAAGGGCACGGAGCGCCCGTTCAGCGGCGAGTACGACCACACGTTCGACCCGGGCACCTACACGTGTGCAGGCTGCGGGGCGGAGCTGTTCGCCTCGGACGCGAAGTACGACTCGGGCTGTGGCTGGCCGGCCTTCTCGGCGCCTGCGAATCAGGAGGCGATCGAGGAGGAGTCCGACCGCAGCCACTTCATGAGGCGCACGGAGGTCTTGTGCGCGAGTTGCGGCGGCCACCTCGGGCACGTCTTTCCCGACGGGCCGCACCCGACAGGACTGCGCTACTGCATCAATTCGGCGGCACTCAAGCTGGAGGAGGAGTAAGTGGAGAAGAAGGCAACGTTCGGCGCCGGTTGCTTCTGGGGCGTCGAGGCCGCGTTCCGGCAGATCGAGGGCGTGACGAGGACCGAGGTCGGCTACGAAGGTGGCCATCTCGAGAACCCAAGCTACGCCGACGTCTGCTCGCACACGACCGGCCACGCCGAGGTGGTCGAGGTGACATACGACCCCGAGCGCGTCTCCTACGAGCAGCTGCTCGAGGTCTTCTGGAACAAGCACAACCCGACGCAGAAGAACCGGCAGGGCTGGGACATCGGCGACCAGTACCGCTCGGTGATCTTCTTCCACGACGAGGAGCAGCGCGCGGCGGCGGAGCGCTCGAAGGCCGAGCTCGACGCCTCGGGCCGCCACCGCAAGCCGGTCGTGACGCTGGTCGAGCCGGCGCAGACGTTCTACCGCGCCGAGGAGTACCACCAGCGCTACCTCGAGAAGCAGGGACGCTCGAGCTGCACCGCGCAGCTCGCCGAGGCTTCCTGAATCTGAGCGGGCGCCCGGGTCGATCCGGGCGCCCGTCAGTTACGTAGCTAGGAGCTCTTGCGGCCGCCCTTGCGGCCGGCAGCCTTCTTCTGGGCGGTCGTGCCGCCCTGGCTGGAGTTGCTGCGGGAGCTCGAGCCGGAGCTGGACTTCTTGCCACCGCGGCTCGACGCGCCGGGCGAGTTCGCGATCTTCGCGGCCCGTTCGCGCTCTTGCTCGGCATCGGAACCTCCTCTCAGCTCTTCGAGATCCCTTCGACCAGCTCGCCGGTCTTCTTCTCCTTCGCGTGCTCGGCGACGTCGGCCTGCGCAAGCACACCCACCACGCGGCCGTCCTCGACCACCGGCAGCCGGCGGACCTGGTGGCTCGCCATCAGCTTGAGGGCGTCGTCGAGGTCCTGCTGTGGGTCGACGATCACGAGGTCATGTGATGCGACCTCGCGCACCTTCACGGTCTGCGGGTCGCCGCCTTCGGCAACGACGCGCACGACGATGTCACGGTCGGTCAGCGTGCCGACAAGGCGCTGCCCTTCGACGACAGGCGCGAGCCCGACGTCCTCGTCCTTCAGCATCCTGGCCGCGTAGGCGACCGTCTGATCGGCGTCGATGGTGCACGGATTCGCTGTCATCGCGTCTTTGACGCTCTTCCCCATGGAAGCCCCTTTTTCTCGTTTTCGAGTCGTATTCGCGTTCCCGGCCCAAACGGCCGCGAAACCGCCAGAATGGGGCGGTGCGGCTGAGCACGATCGAACGGCGGATCAAGGACACGGCGCTCGCGTTTCCGGAGGCGTACGAGGATCGCCCGTGGGGCGATTTCCCCGTCTTCAAGGTCGGTCAGAACAAGGTCTTCGGCTGGGTCGTGCGGCGTGAGGAGTCCGTCGACGTGACCATCGCTCACCTTCTCCCGTACGTACGCATCGCGAGCCACGTCGGCCGCTACGGCTGGATCACCGCCGCGGTCACCGACGAGGAGTCGCTCGAGGCCGCGCTCGAGTGGCTGCGCGAGAGCTACTGGCTCAAGTGCCCGGCCGAGCTGAAGGCCGCCGTCGAAGGGGAGTAGCCCTCGTTAGTCGGCCTGCGGGTCGTCGTTCGCGTCGCCGCCCTCTTCAGGGTCCGGGGCGGGCGACTCGTCGAGCTCGTCGTTGCGGTCGTCCTCGCGGGGCACCGAAGTATCCTCATCTTCCATGAAGATCGTCCTGCCCGATTCCTCCGAGCTGGAACTTCCCGACGGCGCGACCGGCCTCGATGCCGCACGCGCGATCGGCCCCAAGCTGGCCGAGCAGGCCGTGCTCGTGCGCTCAAACGGGAACGTGCAGGACCTGCGCCAGCCGCTCGAGGACGGCCAAGAGATCCAGATCCTCACGACCCGCGACAAGGACGACCCGGACGCGCTCTACGTCCTGCGTCACTCGGCCGCGCACCTACTCGCCGAAGCCGTCCGGCGCCTCTACCCGGGCACGAAGATCGCGATCGGCCCACCGATCGAGAACGGCTTTTACTACGACTTCGAGTTCCCTGAGGCGATCGGCGAGGACGCGCTCGAGCAGATCGAGGAGGAGATCCGCAAGGAGCTCGCCGAGGGCCGCTCGTGGAACCGCGAGGAGGTCAGCGCCGAGGACGCCAAGCGCCTCTTCGCCGAACAGGACGAGCCCTACAAGGTCGAGCTGGTCGACACCGCCGAGGGCCCGATCACGCTCTACACGCAGGGCGAGTTCACCGACCTCTGCCGCGGCCCACACCTGCAGGACTCGAAACCGATCAAGGCGCTCAAGCTGACCGGCCTCGCCGGCGCGTACTGGCGCGGCGACGAGAAGAACACGCAGCTGACCCGGATCTACGGCACCGCCTTCTACGACCAGAAGGACCTCGAGGCGCACCTGGAGCGGCTCGAGGAGGCGCGCAAGCGCGACCACCGGCGCCTCGGTCCACAGCTCGGCCTCTTCACGTTTTCGCAGCACTCGCCGGGCTCGCCGCTCTGGCACCCGAAGGGGATGGTGCTCTGGAACATCCTGGAGGACATCCGCCGCCGAGAGAACCTGAAGCGCGGCTACGACGAGATCCGCACGCCGCTGATCTACGACAACGACACCTGGTACACGTCAGGCCACTTTCCGAAGTACGAGGACCTGATGTTCAAGCTCGAGGTCGACGGCCGGCCCTGGGCGATGAAGGCGATGAACTGCCCGGGCGCGATGCTGCTCTTCGGCAGCCGGCCGCGCAGCTACAAGGAGCTGCCGATGCGGCTCGCCGAGGCCGCGCCGCTGCACCGCGACGAGCTGACCGGGACGCTGCACGGCCTGTTGCGCGTCCGCATCGTCACCCAGGACGACGCGCACATCTTCTGCACCGAGGAACAGATCCAGGACGAGATCGCGCAGGTCGTCGCCTACGGCCGCTACCTCTACGAGCTGTTCGACCTGAAGGCGAGCGCCGAGCTCTCGACTCGGCCCGACAACAAGCTCGGCAGCGACGAGCAGTGGGACATGACGGAGTCCGCGCTCGAGGAGGCGCTCAAGATCAACGAGATCCCGTACGAGATCGCGCCCGGCGAGGGTGCTTTCTACGGGCCCAAGATCGACCTCCACATGGAGGACGCGCTCGGCCGGCGCTGGCAGATGGGGACGATCCAGCTCGACTCGCAGATGCCGGCGCGCTTCGGCCTCACCTACGTGGGCCCGGACAACACCGAGCACGAGCTCTACGTCGTCCACCGCGCGCTCTACGGCTCCTTCGAGCGCTTCGTCGGGATCCTGATCGAGCATTACGCCGGCGCGTTTCCGTTCTGGCTCGCGCCCGTCCAGATCCGGATCCTGCCGGTGGGCGAGGGGCACCGCGCCGCTGCGCACGAGCTGGTGCAGAAGCTCGAGCCCTTCCGCGTCGAGGTGGACGAGCGCGACGAGACCGTGGGCAAGCGGATCCGCGACTCGGAGGTCGAGAAGATCCCGGTCACGATCGTCTTCGGCGACAAGGAGTCGGACGACTCGCTCGCCGTCCGTGAGCGCGGTGGAGAACAGTTCACAAAATCGTTGGACGACCTTCGGGAATACCTTGCTACCCTTTGAAGGTGCCGCTCTCGCAGCGGCTTTTAGTTTGTTCGACAAGGAGGAACTGAGAACTTGGTGAAGGGTCTTTGAGGCCACGGCGAACGGTTGAGCCGGACCGCGCACCGGTCCCGCAAGCTCGAATCAACGAGATGATCCGGGCGCCGAAGGTAAGGCTCGTCGACGAGAACGGCGAGCAGCTAGGAATCAAGACAGCGGACGAGGCACGCGAGTACGCGTGGGGCAAGAACCTCGATCTCGTCGAGGTGGCTGCTCAGGCCGACCCGCCTGTCACGCGGGTGATGGACTACGGCAAGTACCGCTACGAGCAGGAGCAGAAGGCCAAGCTCGCCCGCAAGCACCAGGTCTCGATCAACGTCAAGGAGATCAAGCTCAGGCCCAAGATCGGAATCCACGACTACAACACCAAGAAGGGCCACGTCGTGCGCTTCCTCAACCAGCGCGCGAAGGTCAAGGTGACGATCATGTTCCGCGGCCGGGAGACGCAGCACCCGGAGCGCGGGCGCGACCTGCTGATGCGCCTGGCCGAGGACGTCAAGGAGATCGGCCAGGTAGAGTCGCCGCCGCTGCT
>VAXD01000180.1 GCA_005884155.1 Actinomycetota bacterium
CTGCACCGCGCCGCGGTGGAAGACCCGGCCCTCGATCGAGCCTCGCTCGAGGACTCCGCGCTCTGCCGGCTCGAGCTGGTCGAGCCTCGCGGCGAGCAGCGCCTGGATCGTGCCTGGCACGGTGACCTCGCCGTCGCCCGACTCCTCCACCAGCGCGACCATCTCCTCGACGAAGAGCGGGTTGCCTTCGGCCGCCTCGCGGATTCGCTGCTTGAGGTCTGGGTCGAACGGCGACTCGCCGAGCAGCCGGTCCAACAGCTCGTCGCTCTCGGCCGACGAGAGCGGCTCCAGCAGGATGGTGGTGGCGTTCAGCTTGCCGCCGCCCCAGCCCGGGCGAACGTCGAGGAGCTCGGGGCGGGCCATGCAGAGAAGCAGCAGAGGAGCCGCGCGGGAGAGCTCGGCCACGTGCTCGAGTAGATCGAGGAAAGTCGGCTCCGCCCAGTGGATGTCGTCGAAGACGGCCACGACCGGGGACGACTCAGCCGCCGCCTCGAGCAGCTTACGCACCGCCCAGGGGATCTCCTCGCTCGAGGTCGACGCCTGCTCCTCGCCGAGCAGTGGCTCGATCGCTGCGATCGCCTCGGGCTCGAGCCCGAGCTCCGCGGCCGGCGGGAGCTGCTGCAGCACCTCGATCACCGGCCAGTACGTGATGCCCTCGCCGTAGGGGAGGCAGCGGCCTCGCACCACGGTCGCATCGTCGAGCCAGGCGCGGAACTCAGCGGTGAGCCGCGACTTGCCGACTCCAGCGACGCCGAGGATGGTGAAGAGCTGGCAGGAGCGGTCGTCGACGGCTTGTTCGAATGCCTCCTGCAGCCGGCGGAGCTCGCGGGTGCGGCCGACGAGCGGCGCATCGAGCCGTCGTGTGAAGGCGAAAGCCTCTTCGTGCAGCGTGACCAGGCGCTGCGCGAGAAGGGGCTCGCTCTTGCCCTTCAGCTCGAGCGTGACGGGCTCGCTCTCGACGGCATCACGGAGGAGCTGTGCGGTCTCGGGCCCGAGTAGCACCTCACCGGCGCCCGCGGCCTGCTCGAGCCGCGCCGCGACGTTCACGGCATCGCCCGTTGCCAGGCGCTCGGACGTGCCCACGACGACCTCGCCGGTGTTGAGACCGATCCGTGCCTCGACGCCGAGCTCCGGCAGCGCGTCGCGCATCTCGACCGCTGCGCGCACGGCTCGCAGAGCGTCGTCCTCGTGCACCTGTGGTACGCCGAAGACCGCCATGACCGCGTCGCCGACGAACTTCTCGACCGTGCCTCCGTGGCGCTCGACGATCGCCTTCATCTGGTCGAAGTAGCGGGCGAGGAGCGCGCGCAGGGCTTCCGGGTCGGTCGACTCGCCGAGCGCGGTCGAGCCGACGACGTCGCAGAAGAGAATCGTCACGACCTTTCTGTACTCCCGAGCGGCGGCCTCGTCGGCGGCGAGCTCGGCCCCGCACGCGTTGCAGAAACGCGACTCGGGCGGGTTCTCCTGACCGCAGCTCGGACAAGTGAGCATGCGCGAAGCGTACGACGATCTAGCCTCGGGCCCCTGATCGGCGGATGATTGGGGGGTGCGCGAGCTGCCGGCCGGGACTGTCACGTTCCTCTTCACGGATATCGAGGGGTCGACTCGCCTGCTGCGCGAGCTCGGAGACGGGTACGCGGACGCTCTCGCCGTGCATCGGCGGGTGCTGCGTGACGCGTTCGCGGCGCATGATGGATTCGAGATCGACACGCAGGGCGACGCGTTCTTCGTCGCTTTCGCGCGGGCTGCCGACGCGCTCGCCGCGGCACGTGACGGGCAGGCCGCGCTTGCAGGCGGCCCGATCCGCGTGCGGATGGGGATCCACACCGGCGAGCCCACCGTCACCGACGAGGGCTATGTCGGGCTGGAGGTTCACCGCGCGGCGCGGATCGCCGCCTCCGGGCACGGCGGCCAGGTACTCGTCTCGCAGGCGACCCGAGAGCTCCTGCGGGACGGGCTGCAAGAGCTCGGCGAGCACCGGCTGAAGGACTTCTCCGAGCCGATCGCGCTCTTCCAGGTCGGCAAAGACTCGTTCCCGCCGTTGAAAACGATCTCGAACACGAATCTGCCGCGGCCGGCAAGCTCGTTCGTCGGCCGAGGACGTGAGATCGAGGATGTAGTGGAACAGCTGCGAAACGGAACACGTCTCCTGACGCTCACCGGCCCGGGCGGCTCAGGGAAGACTCGACTCGCTCTCGAGGCTGCGGGCGAGCTCGTCCCGGATTTCAAGGCCGGCGTGTTCTGGGTCCCCCTGGCATCCATCGGCGAGGCGACGCTCGTGCCCGGGACGATCGCGCGCACGATCGGCGCATCGGATGGGCTCGGCGATCACATCGGGGAGCGGGAGCTCTTGCTCCTCCTCGACAACCTGGAGCAGGTCGTCGAGGCGGCGCCCGAGCTGGCATCGTTGGTCGAGGCGTGCCCGAACCTGCGGCTCCTCATCACGAGCCGAGAGCGGCTGCGCGTCCGGGGGGAGGTCGAGTACGGGGTCGAGCCGCTTGCCGAGCCAGAGGCGGTCGAGCTCTTCTGTGCCCGGGCGCGCACTGAAGCCGACGCGGCGGTTCCGGAGCTGTGCCGTGCGCTCGACAACCTGCCCCTGGCGCTCGAGCTCGCTGCGGCCCGAATCACCTTGCTCTCGCCCGCCCAGATCCTCGAGCGCCTATCCGAGCGGCTCGATCTCTTCAGCGGCGGTCGCGACGCGGACCCGCGACAGCAGACGCTGCGGGCCACGATCGAGTGGTCCTACGATCTCCTGGACGTGAAAGAGCAGCGCAGCTTCGCCTGCCTCGCCGTCTTTAGTCGCGGGAGCACGATCGCTGCGGCTCAGGACGTCGCAGGCACGCAGCTCGACACGCTGCAGTCGATCGTGGACAAGGGCCTCGTCCGGCAAACGGCGGAGCGCCTCTGGATGCTCGAGACGATCCGCGAGTTCGCGGCTGAGCGGCTTCGCGAATCAGGGGAGTTCGAGCAGGCGGCCTCGAGTCACGCAGAGCACTTCCGGGCGCTTGCAGAACGTGAGAGACCGGATCTCAACGGACCGCACCCAGGCGAGGCAATGGCGCGAGTCGAGCAGGACCTGGAGAACATCCGCGCCGCTTTTCGCTGGAACATCGAGGAAGGGCGCCTCGAACCGGCGCTCGCGATGTTTGCCTCGCTCGAGCGGTTCTGGTCGGCGCACGGCTGTCCGGAGGACTTCCTGGCAACGGTCGACTCAGCGCTGGCAGGCAACGGCGGTTCGGTCGACGAGGAGCTGCGCGCTAGAGCACTCTGGGTTCGAGGCTTTCAGGCGGTGCGTGCGGGCGAGACCCAGCGTCCGTTCCGCCTCCTGAGCCAGTCGCTCGTGCTCTTCCGGAACCTCGGGATGGGCTATGAGACCGTTCGTTGTCTCGGCGAGCTGGCCTGCATCGAGCAGGAGCGTGGCCGGGAAGCGGAGGCAACGGACTTCGCCGAGCAAGCGTTGGCCATC
>VAXD01000052.1:0-11223 GCA_005884155.1 Actinomycetota bacterium
AAGCTGCCGCGCTCCAACCCGGTCACGGTCCAGACCTACGCGTGGTTCGCGCGCCACTGGGGCGACCTCGACCCCACCGCGTACCAGCTCGTCATCTGCGACGAGGCGCACACGGCGCTCGGCGAGAAGACGAGCGCGGCGATCCGCGGCTTCTCGGACCCGATCTACATCGGTATGACCGCGACCGAGCAGCTGATCGCGAAACAGGTCTCCGACGTCTTTCCGGCCTCGATCGACGAGCTACCGCTCGGCGACGCCGCCCGTCGGGGCCTGATCGCGCCGCTGCGCTGCCTGCGAGTCCCACCGGCCGCAGCGATCTCGTCGGTACCGATCGTCGGCGGTGACTTCGAAGAACGAGCGCTGGCTGCGGTGCTGGACCATCATGCGCTCAACCAGGCCGCCGCGAGCCTGTACCGCGACCGCTTCGAGAGCACGCCCGGGATCGTCTATGCGGCCGGCGTCGAGCACGCATACAACCTGGCCAAGGAGTTCCGCGCCGCCGGCATCAAGGCGGAGGCCGTCAGCGGGAAGACGCCACCCGTGCAACTGGCAGAGACGCTGGCCGCCTACGAACGCGGCGAGATCAACGTCCTGATCAACGCGATGCTGCTCGCCGAGGGCTGGAACTCGCCGCGAGCGACGGTCGTCATGCACCTCGCGCCGACGGCCTCGCGACGCGTCTACCAGCAGCGGATCGGCCGGATCATGCGCACCCACCCGCGCAAGGAGGCCGGCGTCGTCGTCGACTTCGTCCCCAAGGCCGCGACCCACAACGAACGCGCGATCTCGCTGCACAGCCTGCTCGACGCCGACTTCTACCGCGAGGGCGCGCGCGTGACGCCCGCCCCGCGCCGACGGGTCCAGCGCCGCGCGCGCCGCAAGCTCTCGCCGGCGCCGTGGCTGGTGCCCGTGACGCCAGACGTCAAGCGCCGCCTCGCCGTGATCACGCGCGAATGGCAGCGGATCGACCCTCGCTTCCTCGACGATGACGAGCAGCGCTACTGGGCGACGATCGCCGGGCGGAACGTCCGCTTCGACGAGCGCGTCGAGTTCGTCAAGAAGTTCACCGAGGGCAAGGCCAACCGCGGTGCGCTCGAGCAGTTCCTGATGGCTTGCGCGGCCGAGAACCCGAACCGGCGCCTACGACTGACCGCGCTCGCCGACCGCGTCTCGATGACCATCGACCGTGCGAGCTTCGACGACCTCGTCACGCTCGTCACCCAGGCGCCGACCTGGGACAAAGACCGTGTTCAAGGCGTCCGCACGCTGTTGCGGGCGCTCGGCGACAACAAGGTCGACGCGCCGGAGCAGATCCTCGCCCGCTGGACGTGGCGGCTCGCCCGCGCGACGCGCAAGGTGCAGGACCGGCGCGCGAGCGGCGAGTTCCCGGAGGCGAAACGGCTCCTCGGCGCGCTCGCGAACTCGCGCGGCCACCGGCACGAGGAGAACGCCGCGAAGCTGGTCAACGCTGCGCTCGACCAGTCGCGCGAGGTCGGCGCCGCGCTGCTCGCCTCGGCCGAGGGCTACACGCCGCGCGCGAACAAGCTGATCGACGCGGCGCGGGAACGGCTCGGCACGATCCAGGAGGTCGCGAACGCGCTCGCGGACAACCTGCCCGCGCCGAAGGCGCAGTCGGGCCGGTCGCGTCGCAGGCGGCGCAAGCGCAAGAAGAAGGGCCAGGGCAAGGCCCAGGCGCAGGGAGCACAGCAGGCGCAGCCCGGGAACGGCGCCGCGCCCCCGGCCAGTCAGGATGGGGCCAAGCGGGAGCCGGAAACCGCCCCGGCCGCCGAGGCGTAACGCCTCATGCCCAGCCGAGACTAGGCCGCTAGCGAATGCTGATCTACGGGATTGCCCTCCTCGCCGGGATCGTCACCGCGATCTCGCCCTGCGCCTACCCGGTGCTCCCGATCGTGTTCGCCGGAGGCGCGAGCGGCAGTCCGCGGCGGCCTTTCGCGATCATCGCCGGCCTCGTCACGACCTTCCTCGTCTCGCTGCTCGCGCTGACCTGGATCGTCGACCAGCTCGGCCTGCCGAAGGACCTGCTGCGCAACATCTCGATCGGGCTGCTGTTCCTGGCCGCGGCGACGCTGATCATCCCGCAGCTCGGCCGCGCGGTCGAACGCCCGCTCGCGCGCCTCAGCCGGCGTCGCGGTGGCGACCTCGGCGGCGGCTTCCTGCTCGGAGCCGCGCTCGGGCTCGTCTTCGCGCCCTGCGCCGGGCTCGTCCTGACGGCGGTCGTCGGAGAGACCGCAAGCCTGTCCGGCTTCCGCCGCTTCGGCGTTGCCCTGGCCTACGCGATCGGCGCCGGCGGGACGCTGCTCCTGATCGCGATCCTCGCGCGCACCGGGATCCAGCGGCTCCGGGCCGTGAACGTGAACCGGCTCCGGATCGCTCTCGGCGTCGTGATCGGGCTGTCCACGCTCGGGATCGCGCTCAACCTCGATACGACGCTGCAGACGCATTTCCCGGACTACACGAGCGCCCTCCAGCGGGCGTCGGGCGAGAAGAGCTGCTACGCGCGCAAGCATCTCGGGCAGCGCTGCCTCGCCTCGCAGCACAGCTCCGGCTCGGCCGCCTCGTCGCTCCCCGATTACGGCGCCGCGCCGAACTTCACGGGGATCTCCGACTGGATCAACTCGAAGCCGCTGACAACGCAGAAGCTGCGCGGCAAGGTCGTCCTGGTCGATTTCTGGACGTACTCCTGCATCAACTGCCTGAGAACGCTGCCGCACCTGAAGGCCTGGGACGCCGCCTACCGCAAGGCCGGGCTCGAGATCGTCGGCGTACACACGCCCGAGTTCACCTTCGAGCACGTGCCCTCGAACGTCCGCAAGGCGGTCAAGGACCTCGGCGTCCGCTATCCGGTCGCGATCGACAACGAGGCGGCGACCTGGAAGGCCTACCGTAACTCGGCCTGGCCGACCGAGTACCTGATCGACCGGCAAGGGCACATCCGCGAGATCGCCGAGGGCGAGGGCAACTACGACGGCACCGAGATGACGATCCGCGAGCTCCTCGGCGAGTCGTCCAACATGCTCGTCGCGGCCGTGCCCGACAAGACGCCGAGCCACCTCCGCATGACACCGGAGTCGTACCTCGGGTGGCTACGGCTCGACCGCTACGCGGGCGCGCACATCGACCCGGGCAAGTTCGCGACCTATCACTTCCCGCTCTCGATGCCGCCGGACAGCCTCGCCTACGCGGGCCGCTGGCGCGTCGACCCCGAACGGATCATCGCGGGGCCCGGCGCCAAGCTGCGGCTTTTGTTCAGCGCACAGGACGTCTACACCGTCCTCGCCGGCCACGGCCAGCTGGCCGTCTCCGTCGACGGCCGGCTCGTTAAGACGATCCCGGTGAGCGGCCTGAGCCGGCTCTACACCGTGCTGAGCTACCCGAAGGAGCGGGAGAACCACCTGCTGGAACTGCACTTCACGCCGGGCGTGTCGGCGTACTCGTTCACGTTCGGCTAGTTCGCCGGGAGCGTCACGCTGCCGTCGTTCGTCAAGCCGAACCCCGGGTTGTGCGCGATCTCCCACGTGTGCCCGTCGGGGTCGCGGAAGGCGCCGGCATACCCGCCGTAGAAGGTCTGCGACGGCTCCCGCGTGACCTCGGCACCGTTAGCTCGCGCGAGCTCGATCACGTCCTGCACCTCGTCCCGCGACGCGACGTTGTGCGCCAGCGCGATCCCGCCCCAGCCCTCGGACTCGTCGGAAATGCCCATGTCGGCCGCGAGCTTTTCGCGGCCCCACAGCACGAGCACGACCCCGTTTGCCTGGAAGAAGCTCGTCTCGTCGGCCTCCCAGGCCACCGACCAGCCGAGCGCCTCGTAGAACCGCTTCGCACGCTCGTAGTCGGCGACGCCGAGAGTGACGAGGCTGACGCTCTGCTGCACGCGGAGCTACTGCTCGCGCGCGGCGTCGCCGCCGTCGTCGTCTTCTTCGCGCTCGCGCAAGAAGCGCGTCAGCTCGGCCGCCAATGCATCGCCCGAAGGCAGGTCGGTCTGCTCCTCGAGCTCGTCCACGCGCCGCTCGAGCTCCTCGACGTAGGAGGCCGTGTCCTCGTCCGACGCGACCGCCTCGCTGACCTGCTCCTCGTAGCTGCGGGCCGCCTCCTCGAGCTCGTCGACGTCGACCTCGACGCCGATCAGGCTGCCGAGGCGCTCGCACAAGGCAACCGCCGCGCGCGGGCTCGGCGTCAGCGAAACGTAGTGCGGCACCGCGGCCCAGAGGCTCGCGGATGGAATCTCGGCGCGCTTGCACGCGTCGTGGAGGACGCCGACGATCCCGGTCGGGCCTTCGTAGCGCGACGACGAGAGGCCGAGCTGCCGCACGAGCTCCGGGTCGCTCGCGCTGCCGGTGACGGGTGAGGGCCGCGTATGCGGCACGTCGGCGAGCAGCGCGCCGAGCGTGATCATCATCTCCACGCCGAGCTCGCGGACGAGCCCCATCACCAGCTCGGTGAACGTCCGCCAGCGCAGGTTCGGCTCGATTCCGAGCAGCAGGACGACGTCGCGGTCGAGCCCGTCCGGCCGCGCGCGGTAGAAGGCCGTCTCTGGCCAGTCGATCCGGCGCGTGATGCCGTCCTCCAACGAGACGTGCGGGCGGGCGGCCTGGAAGTCGAAGAAATCCTCCGGGTCGACGTCGGCGAAGCGCTCCGCTTCCCACGTTTTGGCGAGGTAACCGGCGGCGAGCGAAGCGGCCTGCGCGCCGTCGTTCCAGCCGCGGAAGGCCGCGACCAGCACGGGCCGGGTGAGCTCCGGCCGCCGGTGGACTCGAAGCTCGCCGGCCATCGATTCAGTCTACGTGCGGCCCGGCACGAGTGGCTGCGGCGGGCGCCACAGAACCGTGACGAAAGCGACGAGCAGCGCCCAGACCGCCGCGGCGAGGCCGACGTGCGCAAGCACGAGACCCCACGGCAGGTGCGTCCGGTACTGGATCTCGCCGAGGATCATCTGGACGATGAGCAGGCCGAGCACCGCCAGGCCGAGCCGGAACAGGCGCGGCGAGCGCTCGCGGCGCGCCGCCAGGTAGCCGAGCACGAAGACGAGCCCGATGCCGAACACGGCAACCGCGCCGGCGTGAATGAAGATCACCGGCTGGAGCCGCCAAAGCCGCGACACGTGCTCCGTGCCGCCGCCCGAGTGCGGCCCGGCCGCGGTGGCCAGCGTCCCTGTCACCAGCAGCGCCAGCGCAGCACCTCCGACGAGCAGGCCGAGCCGCCGCAGCTCCAGCGGCACGACCGGTTCCGCGCGCCCGCGTGCGGTCGAGAACGCCTCCAGCGCGAGCACGACCGCGCCCGCAAGCACGACCGCCGAGAGCAGCAGGTGCGCAGCAACCACCGGCCAGCGCAGGTCGGTCTTGACCGCGAGGTAGCCGAGCGGCGCCTGCGCGAGCGTCCCGGCGAACACGGCCCAGGCGAGCCGCCGCGCGCCGCGTGAGAGCTCCGGCGTCCGCAGCGCGGCCAGCGCGGCCAGCAGCACGATCACAATCGTCACGCCCCCGACCACGCGATTCCCGAACTCGATGAACGCGTGGTAGTTCTTCGCCGGCAGCGGATGGCCGCGCTCGCAGCCGGGCCAGTGGCGGCAGCCGAGGCCGGAGTCGGTCAAGCGCACCGCGGCACCGGTGACCATGATCAGCCAGAGCGCGGCGACGGAAGCGAGCGCGAGGCGCAGAAACGCCGCGGCGGAAAGCTCGAGGCTCCTGGCCCGCGCGGTCGTCGAATCGATCGCCATCAGCGGAGGGGCTCCAGCAGCGCAGGGTAGCCGTCGGCCCCGTCGAAGGGCGTCGGTCGCGAGCCGAGGAAGAGCGGCCGGTCGGCGGCGTTCAGCAGCACCGGCATCAGGTTGGGCCCGCGCAGGTGGCCGAGGATCCCCGCCGCGCAGTCGAGCTCGCCGAAGCGCTCGACCGAATCCGCCCGCACACCCGGCCCGGCGACGAGCAGCGGCACCGGGTCGCCCGAATGGATCACGTCCGGCGAGGCCGGAGTCGCGTGGTCGCCGGTGAGGCAGACGATCGCGCGGTCGGTCGGCAACGCGTCGAGTGCCGCATCGAGCTCCTCGATCGTCTTGCGCTTGACCTGCGGGTCCTTCGTGTGACCGGCCGCGTCGGTCGTCTTCTGGTGGACGAAGACGAACGTCTCGCCGGCATCGAGTCGCTCGCGGACGTGGTCGATTCGGCCCCGGAGATCTCCGACGGGGTCGTCACTCTCCGGCGCGTCGACCGGCTCCAGCCCGAGCGCACTCCCGAGCCCGCGCAGAAAGGCCGAGTCTGCCGCGAACGAACCGCTCACCCCATGCCGCTCGAGAAACGACGGCACCGCGCGCGGCCGTCCGAACCACTTCAGCGTGATCACGTTGAAGCGCTCGCCCTCGAGCCTGCGCATGACCTCGCGCGTCCACTCCTCGCAGGCGCGCGCCGTCGGCTCCGCCTCCGGGACGAGCGCCTGCGGGCGGAGCATCGGGTGCCACGTGCGGAAGAAGGCGTCCGTGTCCGTTACGCGCTCGTCGGCGCCGCCGCCGATCCGCAGCACCGCCTCGCCGCGCCAGACGTGCGCCAATGAGAAGGCCAGCCCGTCGATCTCGATGCCGTCGCAGCGCTCGATCAGCCGCTCCGCCTCCTCGGCGTCCCGTTGTGCATCGGGCCGGCCGGTCAGCCACCAGCCGTCGTCGCGCCGCTCCGCGGGCCTGAGCGCCGCGTACGCGAAGACGTGCTCCGCGCTCACCCCCTGCCCGCGCCCGAGCGCCTCGAAGACCGCTCGGCCGGGGAACTCGTCGGGCCGGTAGCCGAGCATGGACCAGTGCGCCACCTCGCTCGAAGGCGCGCGACCCGGGCCGACCGCGTAGAGCACCCCACAGGACCCTGAAGTCGCAAGCCGATCGAGGTTCGGCGTGTCCCCGGCCTCGTTCCCCGTTCGTCCCCCGAGTGCCTCGTGGGCTCGGTCACCGAGCCCGTCGAGCAGGATGACGACGATCGGGTACATGCGGGGCGCAGGCTAACCCGCGCCCCGCATGCAACGACTTACCTCACGCGGTAGACGATGTTGCGGCTCGCGCCGTCCAGGTAACCCGCGCCGGCCTGGTTGACCGTGATGTAGGCCCGCAGGACGTAGCGGCCGCGCGGCAACTTCAGCCGGAACGACCGGGCCGAGGTGCTGCCAAGGATGACGCGCCTGATCTTGACCCACTCATGGAAGCGCGTGAACCGCTGGATGTAGACCTTGCGGCCTGCCATCGACCTGGCCGCGACGACGCGGACGGCTCCGTGACCCCGACGGAGCGTGAACCGCACCCTCGGGTGCACGGCGACCATCACATCCGCGCTGGTCGTGGACTTCCAGTGCGCCTGGTACGTGGTCAGGAGCGTCGGCGCGACGACCGCGTCCCAGACGCCGCCGGTGCCTGTCATCAGCGTGGCGATCAGCGTCGCCGACGGCGCACCGTACGGCTGCGAGTAGACCGTCACGGTCTCGCCTGCCGCTCCGGACGAGATCTGCCCCGACACGTGCGTCGCCTGGCCGTAGACGATGATCGGCGCGCCGGCGCCGATTGTGACGGCCGGCGGCGGACCGGTTACGACCACCTTGCCCGTCAGTGCCGGGTGCAAGGCGTCGTGGTAGCGGTAGGTGCCCGCCGTGTTGAACATGTGCGTGTAGCTCTTGCCGGCGGCGATGATCGGCGAGGCGAACGCGCCGCTGTTGGAGACGACCTGGTGCGTCTTCGTATCGTTGTTCGTCCACTTGACCGAGTCGCCGGTCTTGATCGTGACGCTCGACGGCGTGAACGCGGTCGCGGTGATCTTGACCGTTTTGGTGACAGCGGTCGTGGCCGGCTGCGAAGCGCCTGCAAGTACGAGCGCGGCGGTCGCGACCATGGTGAGAACGAAGCTGCGCATTGAACCGGAACCCCCTGACTTGACGGCAACGGTGTCTTTCCCTCTGAAACGACCGCCGAACCGGAAAGTTCTCGGCACTTACAGCTCTTTTACACCGGAATCCGTTCTATCTCGCGCAAAACCGCGGCGACACCGGGCGGAACGAGCCGCTCCCATCTCTCGCCGGCCCGCATGGCCGCGCGCACGTCGGCGCCGGAAACCTCCTTCGCGCTGCCTTCGTCAAGCACGACGACTTCGTAGCCGGCCTCGCGCAGGCGCTCGAGCTTCGTCCCGCCCCAGTCGGAGAAGAGCCGGATGAACTGGACGACGCCGTCCGGTACGTAGACGGGCCAGAGCTCCGGCTCGTTCACCGGGAAGGGGACGACGTGCAGTCGTTCCGCGCCGATCCCTGCGTCCCCGGCGGCCGCTTTGACCATGAGCATCCGCTCGACGTAGGTGTACGGGTTCGATTCGGGCAGGTGCCGGAGCGGATCGGCCTCCTCCGGCACAACGTGTGCCGGGTCGGGGTTCGTGATCCCGACGAAGACCTCTTCGCAGCGCCTGGCCGCGCCCTTCAGGTACTCGAGATGACCGTTGTGAAACGGCTGGAACCGCCCGTGGACCATCCCACGGGCGATCATGCGACGGCGACGCCGGCGCCCTCCTCGACCCAGCCCACACGGCGGATGAAGAGCTTGCGCGCCTCGAACTCGGCCTCCAGCGCCGCTGCCCGCTCGCGCGGTAGCGAGACGAGCAGGCCGCCTGCCGTCTGCGGGTCGTAGCCGAGCGCGACCAGCGTGTCGGGCACGTCGTCCAGCTCGACGTGCCGCGCGGCGAAGTCGCGGTTCCGCGGGTCGCCGCTCGTGATGATTCCGCGGCGGGCGACGTCGAGTGCGCCGTCGATCGCGGGGAAGCGCTCCGACTCGAGCAGGATCCGGACCCCACTGCGCTCGGCAACCTCGTGCGCGTGGCCGAAGAGACCGAAGCCAGTCACGTCGGTGACGGCGTTCGGCTGGAACCCGCGCAGCACCTCGGCCGCCTTGTCGTTCAGCGTCCGCATCCAGCGGATCGCGCGCTCGAGCTGCTGCGTGCCGGCGGCTCCGCGCTTATAGCCGCTCATGATCAAGCCGGTCCCGAGCGGCTTCGTCAGGAGGAGGGCGTCGCCGGGTTTGGCGCCGTTCTTGGGCCAGATTTCCTTCGGATGGACCGTGCCGACAACCGCGAGCCCGTACTTGGGCTCCTCGTCGCGAATCGTGTGCCCGCCGGCGAGCAGCCCGCCGGCTGCCCGCACCTGCGCATCGGCGGCCGCGAAGATCTCGGCGAGCATCTCCATCGGCAGCTCCTCCGGGAACGCGGCGATCGAGAGCGCGAGCAGCGGCGTGCCGCCCATCGCGAAGACGTCGTTGAGCGCGTTCGTCGCGGCGATCGCGCCGTAGGCGCCCGGGTCGTCGACCACCGGCGGGAAGAAGTCGAGCGTGAAGATCAGGGCCCGCTCGTCGTCCAGCAGGTACACGGCCGCGTCGTCGGCGGGCGAGAGGCCGACCAGCAGGTTCTCGGCCTCGACCGGGACGAACCCCGCGAGCAGCTGCTCGAGCCGGGCCGCGGAGTACTTCGCCGCGCACCCGCCGCACGAGGCGAGGTCGGTCAATTTGATCGTGTCTGTGTCGAGTTTCACGCGCTCTCCCAAAAGCTTTGGGGAACTGTAGGGATCAGGTCCGGTTTCGTCTACAGACGAACGAGTCTGCCCAAATATTCCCCGTTAAAAGCAGCGGCGGCCAAGTGAGAGGCCGCCGCTGCCGGGGGAGAGGAGGAGCTTCTATGCGCGCCAGGTTCGCGGGATGGATGGTGTTTCCTGCATGGCTTGGAATGCGCAAAGCTCGGCCGCCGGAGCCGGGCTCCGCCCGTCGGGAGGCTCCCTACGCCAGAAACGCTCGGCCTCAGTCAGGAGCGGCGGCTCAACGACCGTTCGAACGACGACTGCGCGAGCAAGGAGGGAGCACACGGGGGAAGCAGGGGTTCCCCGTGTGCTACTACAGCTCGCCCGGCGTCCTGATGATGCGCCAGATCATGTAGAGGCCGATCACGGCGGAGAGGCAGAAGCCGACCAGCGAGACGACGTGATTCACGCGCGCCATCAGCGCCGACGAGATGAGCAGGCCGACGACGATGAGCGCGGCGCCGACGCGGTTCGCGACCGAGCGCAGCATGTGCTCCGCGTCCTCGAGGTTCGCGGGGACGACCCCGACCTTGAGGGTCCCCGCCTCGAGGTGATCGGCGATCTGGCCGATCCGCCGCGGGAGTTGCGTCAGGGTGCCGATCTGCGCGTAGAGGTTGCTGAAGAGCCGGGCCGGCTCGAGCTGGGCCTCGGCTTCCGTCAGCACGAGCTCGTAGGACTCGCGCTCGATCAGCTGTACCGGGTCGAGCTCAGGATCGAGGGTTCGGGCGATCGAGTCTGCCTGCGAGAGCGTCTTCCCGACGAGGGCGAAGCTGGTCGGCAGCCGCACGCCGTGGCGCAGAGAGATGCGCTGCAGGTCGGCGAGCGCCTCGCCCGTGGCAATGCCTGCGAGCGGACGCCAGTGGTAGCGCGGCAGCTTGCGGCGGAGCTCGTGGACGAAGCCCGGCTCGTCCGAGTCGAGGGTCGTGACCGAAAGCGAGAGCAGCACCGCCGCGACGTCGTCGGCCTGGTTCTGCGCAACCGCGAGCAAGAGCGCCGAGAGCCGTGTCCGCGTCTCCTCGTCGAGCCGGCCGAGCAGGCCGAAGTCGAGCAGCGCGATCCGCCCGTCGTCGGTCAGGATCACGTTGCCGCGGTGAGGATCGGCGTGGTAGACGCCCTCGAGCGTGACCTGGCGGATGTAGGCGCGGAAGAAATCGCGAGCGAGCTCGGCGGCCCGCTTTTGCGGCAGGCCGTGATCCGGCTCGACCTTCTTGCCGTGAATCCGCTCGAGCACGAGCACCCGCTCGGTCACGTGCGGCCGGATCACCTGCGGCACGACGAGATTCTCGTAGTCGGCGACCAACCCTCCGATCAGCTCAGTGTTGCTCGCCTCCTCGACGAGGTTGAGCTCGGCCCGGAGGTGCACCTCGAGCTCCTCGGTGAGCGCGCGGAGCTGCAGCGCCTGCGCGGTCTCCGAGCGCTTGTCGAGGAACCCGACCGCAGTGCGGATCACGTTGAGGTCGAGCTCCACCTGCTCGACGATCCCGGGGCGCCGCACCTTGACGACGACCTCCCGCCCGTCGGCCAGGACGGCCTCGTGGATCTGCGCGATCGACGCTGCCGCCAGCGGCTCCGGCTCCAGGCGTGCGAGCGCGCCCTCGCCCAGGTCCTCGCGGACGACCTGCTCGAGCTCCGCGA
>VAXD01000052.1:11423-13569 GCA_005884155.1 Actinomycetota bacterium
TTGGAACCGTACGCCCACAGCCGGTTCTTGTCCGCCGCGGCGACGCGGTGAACCTAGGGCAGTCGTGCCCGAATCGCCGCCTCGAGCTCCGCCAGCGAGACAGAGCCCTCGAACTCGGCCTTGATCCGGCCGTCACGGCCGACGAGGAAGACCCACGGCTCGCTCCTGAGACCCCACTGGCGCATCCAGCGGTTGTAGCCCTTGTTGGGGTTGTTGTCCTGGAAGACCTCGACGTGGATGAAACGGATGCCGCGCGAGTCGAAGCGGCGCGCCGCCGCCTGGACGACGTCGACGACCGGCCCGCAGACGCGGCTCGTGCAGAACTTCGGCGTCGCGAACGTCAGCACGAAGGGCCGGTGCGCGGCCAGTGAGCCCGCGACCGAGTGGTGCAGCAACGCGCGGTCCGGCGGCCGCGCAGTCGTCAGGACGGGCACCGGCGCCGTCGCGAGTGTCGGCGTCGCCGAAGCGGGCGCCTTTGCGCCGACCGCCGGGACCGGGAGGTTGGCCGCGACCTGGAAGACCGAGACAGCCTGGATCTTCGCGCCCTCCGGCTCCGCGAGAAACCAGTACTTGCCGGGCCGCGGGATGCGGAAATGAGCCACGTAGATCCGCGTCACTCCCCCGGCGGCCGCTTCCGAGTGACCGGGGACGCCAATCGGCTGGAGTTTGGCGGTTGTCGTCGCGAACGGCTTGGCGTTTCGGCCGGTCGCGACCCAGACGCGGGCCGAGGGACGCTCGACCGGCCGGGCGTTGTTGGCGATCACGAGAAACGGAAACCGCACCTGGCCCGGGACGAACGAACCCGCGCCTGCGGTCGCGGCGACGTCCGGCCCCGGCCGCTTCAGCAGCGCGGCAATCGTGCCGCGGGAGGACGAGGAGGACGACCCGCAGGCCGAAGCTATGCCGGCCGCAAAGAGAAGAACCGCCAAGACGCGGCCCACGGGGCCGA
The DNA here is from genome assembly GCA_005884155.1 of Actinomycetota bacterium. Classification (GTDB taxonomy): domain Bacteria; phylum Actinomycetota; class Thermoleophilia; order Gaiellales; family Gaiellaceae; genus AC-32. Next base: position 12,373 of record VAXD01000052.1, read on the forward strand.
GTCTAGCGACGAGGTGAGCAACGCCGACCGCTGAGCAGGAGTGCGGCCGACGCGCCAGTCAAGCGCCTCAGGGCGTCCGATGGGACCCCAAGCCCTGGCGCAAAAGATCGCGCGCCGGCCTAGAGCCCGTCGAACCAGCTGACGCCGCCGCCACCGTGCGAGTGGCCGCCGTGGCAGTCACCGCGAGCCACACCCTGGAGGCCGAACGCCAGCAGGCACAGCGAGGCGATCACAGAAATCATGCGTACCTTCTTCATCGTCACCTCCTCTATCGGTCTAGAAGCGGACATCCTGTAGGGCTTCCGCGGCCTTTCGGTACAGCCGTGCAGCCGTCGCGTCCTCGCCGCGACGTCCTGCCAGGTCGCCCTGTGCCAGCCAGGCCGCTGCGCGGTGGCTGATCGATTCGAGTTGATCTGCGCTTGCCTCGGCGGCGCTCAGCGTCTCCTGCGCTTCGTCGAGGCGACCCTGCTCCAGCAACGCCCGGCCCAGCACCAGCTGGGTCGGAGCGATGTCGACCAGGAAATCTTCGCGGTCGTGAAGGAGCTGCAGCGCGTGCCGCGCCTCCTCCTCGGCCGACTGCACCTGACCGGTCATCAGGTGCACGTGCGCGAGCGACGAGACGACGTTGGCCGCCTCGGCCTCGCTGCCCTTGTCGAGCAGCACGCGATACGCGTCCTTGAGCTGCTCGATTGCCTGCTCGGGCTTGCCGAGCTGGAAGTTGAGACCACCGAGGTTGTTCAGCAGCCGGCCGACGTTCCGTTCGTCGTTCAGCTGCTCGCAGTAGGCCTTGGCGCGCTCCGCGTAGCTGCGGGCGAGCACCCAGTGACCCATCCGCTCGGCGACCATCGAGGCCTGGAAGTACGTACTGGCCATCGTCTGCTCGTCGCCCAGCGCCTGCGCCAGCTCGAGCGCGCGCTCGACATCCTCGCGCGCGGCTTCGAGGTCGCGCTGCCGGCGGTAGCAACGAGAGCGCCAGCCGAGAACCTCGGATCGCAGCAGATCACACGGCAGATTCGAGCCTTCGGCGAGCGCAAGCGCCTCGCTGAACAGTCCGACGGCCGACGCAATGCTCGAAAGGTGGTAGCGGCAGACACCCATGCGGAAGAGCACCTGCGCGCGGTCGACATCGGAGAAGCCCGGGCCCTCCGCGATGGCGCGGCAGCGCTCGAGCAGTTGGATCGCGGGCCTGACCTCGCC
>VAXD01000052.1:13577-14026 GCA_005884155.1 Actinomycetota bacterium
CGCCATCAGCGAGCGCTGCTCGAGCTCGGCGGCTCCGGTCGCGAGGACGGCGGTGCGCGAGTTCTCTAGCTCCTCGATCGCCTCGTCGTACCGGTGCGCGTTGGTCAGCGCCTCGGCTCGGGCGAGCATGGCCTCGACGCGGCTCCGCTCGTCGGCGGAGACGCCCTTCTCGAGGAACGTCGTGTCGACGCCCAGCCTCGCCGCCAGCCACTCGATCGTTTCATGGGTGGGGCGAGTCTTGCCGCGCTCGATCTGGCTGACGTATTCCTTGGAGAACCGCTCCCCGGCCAGGTCCGTCTGGGTCAGGCCGGCCGCAACACGCAGCTGCCGAAGCCGCTCGCCGAGGCGAGTGCCGGGGGAAGGGAGCGCCGTGCGGGTCTGGGCAGTGAGGGGGGTTCGCGGCATAGATGGCATCTGTAAGTGAAACGCATGCTTGACTTCGGCGCAAG
>VAXD01000179.1 GCA_005884155.1 Actinomycetota bacterium
TCCCGAGGATCGTCCCGCCACGCGGCAGGATGCCCGAGATCTCCCGCGGCCCCAGCGGCTCCAGCGCGTCCTCGACGAGCCCGCGCCACCCGTCGCGCACGCCCACCACCTCGTACCCGCGCTGGAACGACCGCCGTCCCGCCGCGCGGATGACCGCATTCAGGCCCGGACAATCGCCGCCGCCGGTGAGAATCCCGATCCGCTTCGCCACCGGGGAGATCATGCCGAAGGTGGGAGTCGAACCCACACGGGGCGTGAGCCCCACCGGATTTTGAGTCCCGGGATGTACGCCGATCCGGGACGGGTTCAGCCTGTTTCAGCCGGTTTCAGCCCGCTTCGATCGGACTCGATCTCCCCCTACTGTCCACGCACTGTCCACGACGCGGAAGCCAGAAGCCTCTCCCGGGGGTGTCCTGCTCTAGCCCTACAGTCGGTCCCCGTGGACTGGGGGGTCGAACCCCCTCTAGGCCGCAGACTCTTCGCGCTGCTTTTGCCCGATCGCTGCGAGGAGTCGGTCCTCTGGCTCGAGCTTCATGGCTGGATCACTCGGGGTTCGAGCTAACGGATCAAGATCCCGGGCGCGCTCTTCTTCCGCGAGGCGAGCGCGGGCGATCCGGTCGCGCAGAAGCGCTCGCTCCCTGACCGTCACCTCTCGCCGCCCTGTAGTGCTCGAAGCCACGCAGCTCGGTAGCGCGATGGTCGAGCCTGATCGCCATCGCCAGCACCTCGTGCACGGCCGCGCGGATGGCCCCCAAGTGCTCTCGAGCGCTCTGGCCCTCCTCGGGGGTGGCGACCGCCAAGAAACTGATGGTCGCATCCTCGAGGTCTGCGACCGAAGAAGTGAACGCCTGCTCGGCGACCTCCAAGGTGCCCATCACGCCGCCTTCTTCCACTTCTTTCCATCCCACTCGATGAGTTCGTGCGCGTATTCGCAGCACTCGCGGGAGCAGAAGGCGTCTTGCTGCTTGACGGAGGTCTCGAGGAGGTAGCTCGCCGCCACAATTCTCGCAGGCGGTCCCGGCTACCGGCTGAGGGCCTTTTCGTTTCGCCATACAGCTCAGCCTTCTTTGACTCTCCGATCGAGGCTGCGGGCGACGCGGGGATCGTTCGCCGGCCTGCGTCCTTCTTCGACGGCCCGCTTGGCTCTCTTTGCCCAGACTGGCGACATCTCGGAGACCCTGGTCAGGCCTCGCTCGTTCGAGACGTACACGTCCGGGCCGGCAGCCGCCATCTCCGCTGCGATCAGCGCAGAAGCCGCCGCCAAAGTCTCCGCTGAGCCGCGCGCGGTCCCTTCGTCCCTGTTTGCCATACAGACAAAGTAGCGATGCGCCCCGGGGGTCTCTGGGGCCAGGCCCTTCTAGCAAGCGTGGAGCCGATCTCTAGATGGCGTGCTGGGCAGGGATGCGCAGTGACGGAAGAAACGGCCAACGCCAGGCGTCTAGATAAGAACCGGCGGGGACGCTTGGCGGCCTAAGGCTGGCGAGCGGACCCGCCGGCTCCACCGACGATAGATGCCCCTCCGGGCGAATTCCTGCGTCGAGCAGCCGAGAGAGGCCGCTCTTTGCGGGTTTTTTGTGGCTTATTTACAAGCACCCTGTTTGCAATCCAGGCACGGATGGAGAATCATCCACTAGATATGCGGCGGTGCCGTCCGGCGCGACCCCCAATGCGGAGGACGGACTTGACTCCAAAGACTCGATTCTTGCGGCTCCAGAAAAAAGCCCCACCCCACGATTCCGCGTGGGGCAGGGCCGTAGCACCGACCTCGTTCCCCGACGCCCACGAAGACGACGGAAGACGGGAGGTGGCGCCTAACGGCTGAGTCTACCGGCGCCCTTGGCGCCAATCATTAGTCCGTAGACGAAGTTCACCCAAATGGGTGAGCCGAAGGAGGGAATACCTAAACAGATGCGACGAATTTGGATCATCACAGCATTGTCGATGCTCGTGCTGGGCTTGTCGGCTTCGCCGGCCTTGGCCGTCACTCCGGGGACATACACCCCGACGAGCGATAGCTTCAACTCCGCGAATGCCCCCGGCAGCTCGCACCTCACGTCAGGAACCATCCAGTGCGTGGTTAACGCGGACAAATCGATCGACTGCAGCCCGTACGTGCTCGGGGGCGTCGGCCACACGAACGCGGACGTGAGCTTGAGTGCCCACTACACGGCGATCATCGACTGCTTCAACCACGGCACGAACCCAAACAATGCAGTCGAGTCCCACCAGACGAGCTTCTCGCCCACCAGTTCGACCACGGTAACTTCGTCGAAGAACGGGCAGTTGAGCGTTCCGCGGGAGACCACAAGCTTCAGTGGGGCGCCGGTCGGTTGCCCGAACCCCAACTGGACGCCCATGGTCAGGCCGGGGTCGGTGACGCTCCTCGACTTCACGTATACGCTCACCTTCGCGGGCTTCAGCTCGCCCTACATCACGATTACCGCCAGCGACCCGTAAACGGCTAGGCCGGTAAGCGCTAGAAGAGGAAAGGGGTCGGGCCTTAGGCCCGGCCCTTCTTCTTTGGCCCAATCAGGCCTTTTACCCAGGCCCAAGCAAGCACG
>VAXD01000053.1:0-12034 GCA_005884155.1 Actinomycetota bacterium
GCCTGCGTGACCGAATCGGCAGACGGCGGGTCGTCGTCCGAGAGCAGGCGCGCCGTCAGCCGCAGCGAGCCGACGTCGACCGAGCGCACCCAGGCAGGCCCGCCCTGCCGTGTGCCGACGACGAGCTGCGCGGAGCCGCCGCCGACATCGCACACCGCGATGCTCTCGGCTGGGCTCTCCAGCGAGGCGACCGCCCCCGACCAGGCGAGCGCTCCCTCCTCCTCGGAGCTCAGGATCCGGACCGGCGCGCCGGTGCCCCGGCGCAGCGCCTCGGCGAACTCTTCGCTGTTCCCGCTCTGGCGTCCTGGCGAGGTGACGAGGATCTCGATCCGCTCGCAGCCGAGCCGCCGGGCGCGCCGTGTCTGCGCCTGCGCGACCTCTACCGCCTCGGCGCACTTCGCCGCGGAGATGTAGCCGTAGCGCTCGACGATCTTCGAGCGCTTCAACCCGGCGAGCGCTTCGATCACCGCCGCGAGCCCGTCCGCGTCGAACGTCGCGGTCACGCGGCGCAGGGCACGCGCCGTGCCACCTGCGGCGAGCCCGAGCTGCGCGACCGGCGGGACGATGGAGGAGAACTCCTCCGCAGCGAGGTCCAGCGCCTGCGTGACCGAATCGGCAGACGGCGGGTCGTCGTCCGAGAGCAGGCGCGCCGTCAGCCGCAGCGAGCCGACGTCGACCGAGCGCACCCAGGCAGGCCCGCCCTGCCGTGTGCCGACGACGAGCTGCGCGGAGCCGCCGCCGACATCGCACACCGCGATGCTCTCGGCTGGGCTCTCCAGCGAGGCGACCGCCCCCGACCAGGCGAGCGCTCCCTCCTCCTCGGAGCTCAGGATCCGGACCGGCGCGCCGGTGCCCCGGCGCAGCGCCTCGGCGAACTCTTCGCTGTTCCCGCTCTGGCGTCCTGGCGAGGTGACGAGGATCTCGATCCGCTCGCAGCCGAGCCGCCGGGCGCGCCGTGTCTGCGCCTGCGCGACCTCTACCGCCTCGGCGCACTTCGCCGCGGAGATGTAGCCGTAGCGCTCGACCTCCTCGCCCAGGCCGAGCTGCTGCTTCTCTTCGTGCACGGGCACGACGCCGGGCCCGTCGGGCACGGCAACGAGTAGGCGGAGCGTGTTGGCCCCGACGTCGACGATTGCGACTCGCACGGCGCTCATTGTGTCCAGCGCGTCGGCCGGATAATCAGCGCGAGCGGGAAACGGTGTTGGCACGCCGTGCACGGGCCCTTGCCCGTCTCATCAGCGCCTGGTGCAGGCTCTGCGGCGCCTTGCCTTTCTTGCCGCGTACGCGCTCCCAATGGCCGTCCGAGCGGAGCTCCCACGACCAGCGTGTGTCCTCCATGATCGAGTCGAAGGTGCGGCTCAGCTCGCGCTGGCTGCGCACGTCCTCGACCGGGACGAGGATCTCGATCCGGTGGTCGAGGTTGCGCGGCATCAGGTCGGAGCTGCCGAGCAGATACGTGCTCTCGCCGTCGGCATCGAAGATGAAGAAGCGACTGTGCTCGAAGAAGCGCCCGAGCAGCGTCCGCACGCGGATGTCCTCTTTGCCCTCGCTCCCGCGCGGGCAGAGCGTGCAGGTGGTGCGCGCGAAGATGTCGACCTCGACGCCCGCATCCGCCGCGGCGTAGAGCTCGTTCACGATCTCCTCGTCCGCGAGGTGATTGACCTTGATGCGAATCTGCGCGTCCTTGCCCTTCTCGGCCGCGGCAGTGCAGCGGCGGATGTGCTCGACGAGCGCGGGGCGCATCGTGAACGGGGCAACCAGTAGCTTCCGGAACGCCTGCGGCCGGCCGAAGCCGGTCAGATGGTTGAACAGGTCGGCGAGATCGGCCGTGATCTCTTCGTCGCCGGTGAACAAGCTGAAGTCTTCGTAGAGGCGCGCGGTGACCGCGTTGTAGTTGCCGGTGCCGATGTGCGCGTAGCGGCGGAGCCCGTCCTCCTCGCGCCGGACGATCAGCGTCCCTTTCGCGTGGATTTTCAGCGACGGGAAGCCGTAGACGACGTGGACGCCGGCCGACTCCAGCGCGCGCGACCATTCGATGTTGCGCCGCTCGTCGAAACGCGCCTTCAGCTCGACGAGGCAGACGGTCTGCTTGCCCTCCTCCGCGGCCTCGATCAATGCAGGCACGTTCGGCGAGTCCTCGCTCGTCCTGTACACGGTCGTCTTGACGGCGACTGTCACCGGGTCGGTCGCGGCCGTTCGGACGAAGGACTCGAAGGTGCGCGCGAACGAGTCGTACGGGTGGTGGACGAGAACCGGGCCCTTCCGCAACTCGGCGAAAAACTCCTCCCCGGTTGTGCCGAATCGCCCGGGGACGACCGGCAACCATGGCTCGTCTTTCAGATCGGGTCGATCGAGCGTGAAGAACTCGTGCAGCTCGGCAAGATCGAGCAATCCGGGAACGAGGTAGATCTGGTCGTCGTCCACGACGAGCCCGGCTTTCAGCTGCTTCAGCATCCGCGTCGAGCATGAGCCGGAGACCTCGACGCGTACTGCCTCGCCGAAGCGGCGGCGGCGCAGCTCGAGCTCGACCGCCTCGAGCAGGTCATCGGCCTCGTCGGAGACCGCGAAGTCGGCATCACGAGTGACGCGGAAGACCGTGCACTCGATGACTTCCATCGCCGGGAAGAGCCAGCCGAGGTAGTGCCTGATCACGCGCTCGAGCGGCACGTAAAGGCCGCGCGAGCCGATCGGCAGGAAGCGCGGCAGCAGCTCCGGCACCTTCACGCGCGCGAAGCGCTCCTCGCCGGTCTCGTCGTCGCGGACGAACAACCCGAGGCTGAGCGAGAGGCCCGAAATGTACGGGAAGGGCTGGCCCGGGCCGACCGCAAGCGGTGTCAGGACGGGGAAGATCTCCGTCTCGAAGACCCGCTCGAGCTCCTCCAGCTCGTCCGGGTCGAGATCCTCGATCTCCGCGACGACGATCCCCGCAGACGCGAGCGCGGGCTTGAGGTGACGCTTCCAGAGCTTCGCCTGCTCCGTCGCGAGCCGGAGCGCTCGCTCCCGGATCTCGCGCAACGCCGCCTGCGGCGTCATCCCGTCGGGGGAGCGCACCGTCAGCCCCGCGGCCACCTGGTCCATGAGGCCCGCGACGCGGACCATGAAGAACTCGTCCATGTTGTGCGAGAAGATCGCGCAGAAATTGACGCGGTCGAGCAGCGGCATCGACTCGTCGCCTGCTATCTCGAGCACGCGCCCGTTGAAGTCGAGCTGCGAGAGCTCGCGGTTGAGAATCCGTGGGCGCAGGTCCGCGGAGCTCACAGCCATGGAACCTATCCTCTCGTCTAGGCGGCTCCCCGTGGGTTAAGAACTGGTTACACCGAGCTGATCACACCGTGCTCAGCCGGCGTCGGCCGCCGCGCTGTCCAGCGCAACCGCTTCCATCGAGCCCGCGAGTGCGCTGAGCGCATCGGCGTAGACATCCCGGCCGGGCGAGGCGTAGAGCGGCCGGAAGTCGACCGCGCCGTTCAGCTCGAGCACGCAGAAGGCACCGGGCCCGGTCGGCAGGAGGTCGATGCCGACCAGGTCGAGTCCCGACGCCGACGCAGCCGCCTTCGCCAGGCTCACGGCCACCGGCGCCGGCGTGGTGGGAGAAACGGTCGCGCCGAGCGCTGCATTCGTGCGCCACTCGCCCGGCGGGGCGGTGCGCACGGCCGCGCCGACCACCTCCCCGCGTGCGACGATCACGCGAAGGTCGTGGCCGAGCGGCGGGATCAGCTCCTGCGCGATCGCGCCGCCCGAGCGGAACCAGGGCCTGAGGGCGAGCTGTCCGACTTTCCGCTCGAGCTCGACGCGGTTTCGGCAGAGGTAGACGTCGCGGCCCCAGCTGCCGAAGCGCGGCTTGAGGACGGCCGGGAAGTCGAGGTCGGGCAGCTTCGCGTGCCGTTCGACGATGCTCGTGCGCGGATGCGGCAGGCCGGCGCGGCGCAGTGTCCGCGCCGTCAGCAGCTTGTCGTGGGCCCGGAGCAGCGCCGGCGGCGGGTTCAAGACCTGCACGCCCGCGTCGGCGAGCCGTTCGAGAATCGTGAGCCCTTCTTCGGCTCCAGCCAGGTCCTCGCGCACATCGAGGCGCGCGAGCGCGATGTCGCCGGGCCTCAGCGTCAGCAGGGCCTCTCGCGGGGAGACCAGCTCGACAGGCCGGCCGTTCCAGGCGCGCGCCGCCAGAGAGACGTTCGTCTCGCTCGCTCGGTGGGCGACGACGGCGACGCGCATGGCGGTACGCGTACGTTGAACCCACGGAGCCCGCCCGTGGGCATCAGTCTGGTTACCGACCGGTGACGAAGCGGGGCGCTAGCCGATGCCTGCGATCGCCTGTTTGTCGGCCGTGACGACCCTCGCCGGCAGCTTTGCGAACTGCAGCGGCGGCGCGAATTGCTGGCCGGCGGTAACCGCGTAGGTCAGGAAGGGCTTCAGCAGGGAGGCCTTCGAGGAGCCCTTCGGGACGATCGCGTACGTGAAAGTCGAGATCGGGTAGGCGTCCGGCGCAGAGGCGGGCGGGTTCGTGATCGAGACCGTGTTGTCCGGCCCGAGCGACGAGACCGTCTCGGCCGCGGCGAGGATACTCGGCACACCCGGTGTCGGGAACTTGTCGGCGGCGTTCTGAACGAGCGCATAGTCGAGGTGGTTCGAGAAGACGTATGAGATGCCGAGGTACCCGATCGCGCCGTCGGTACGGCCGAGGGCGGCTGCAACGCCTTCGTTTCCCTTGCCGCCGGTGCCCGTCGGGAAGTTGATCTGCGTCGAGGCTCCATACTTGCTCTTCCAGTCGGGGCTGATTTTCGACAGGTAGTCCGTGAGCCCGTACGTGTCGCCGCTGCCGTCGCTGTGGTACACCGCGGTGATTGCGGTACCAGGTAGCTTGGAGCCCGGGTTCAGACGCTCGATCGCGGGGTCGTTCCAATGTGTGATCTTTCCGAGGTAGATGTCGGCCAGGACGGGCCCCGAGAGCTTGAGCTTGGCGGGCGCGCCCTTGACGTTGTAAGCGAGGAGAGTCGCGCCCAGCGCCCACGGCACCTGCACGCAGTTCTTGCACGCCGACGCCTCGTTGGGCGTCAGCGGCGCGTCGCTCGCGCCGAAGTCGATCGAGCGGGCGGTGATCTGTGCGATCCCACCGCCCGAGCCGATCGCGCCGTAAGTGATCGTGACCCCGGCCCGCTGCTCGTAGTCGGAAGACCACTTCGCGACGAGCGGCGCGACCAGTGTGCTGCCGGCCCCGACAGCCGTCTTGTCGTCGCCGCAGCCCACGACAAGCGCCGCCAGCATCGCGATCAGCGCGAGCCGGCTAGGCGCGCTGTTCAGGATGTGAGGCGTCCGTGAACTCGCGAAACTCGGCCGTCAGCAGGTAGGCCACCTGCTCGCCGACATCGACCGCGTGGTCGCCGATCCGCTCGAGCGTCCTCGAGACGAGCACCATCCGAAGCACCCATTCGCGCAGGTCGGGCTCGCCGACGATCTCGACCACCCGTTCTACGAAGCGGCGGTTCGAGCGGTCGATCAGCTCGTCGAGGCTGACGAGCGACTCCGCAGCCTCGAGATCGCGGTTTGCGAACGAGTCGAGCGCGACGCTGATCATCTCCTCGGCGCGCTCGCCCATCTCTTGCAGCGTCTGGAGCATCGTCGGGTCGCCTTCGACGTCGGCGACGAGCTTCGTCAGCTTCGCGATCGTCACCGAGTAGTCCGCCATCCGCTCGAGGTGGAGGTTGGTGTGCAGCATCGCCAGCACGAGCCGCAGGTCGGTCGCAACTGGCGTCTGCCGCGCGAGCAGCGATTGGATCCCTTCTTCGATCCGCAGGTACTGGCGGTCGACGTCGTCGTCGAACGCGATCACGTCGTCGGCCAGCTCGACGTCGCGCTGCGCGAGCGCGTTCAAGGCACCGCGTAGCACGCGCAGGACAAGAGCGCCCTCTTCCTGCAGGCTTGCCTCGAGCTGGTCGAGCTCTTCCTGGAAGCTGACTCGCACTACTGGGGCCTACCCGAACCGGCCCGTTACGTAATCCTCGGTGCGCTTGTCCGCCGGGGCAGTGAAGATCTTCGGCGTCTCGTCGTACTCCACCAAGACACCGTACCGGTCTGCGCCTTCAACCTCGAGGCTGAAGAACGCCGTCCGGTCCGCGACGCGCGCCGCTTGCTGCATGTTGTGCGTGACGATCACGATCGTGTACTCGTTCTTGAGCTCGTGCATCAGCTCCTCGATCTTCTGCGTCGCGATCGGGTCGAGGGCGGAGGCCGGCTCGTCGAGGAGCAGTACTTCGGGCTCGATCGCGATCGCCCGCGCGATGCAGAGGCGCTGCTGCTGGCCTCCCGAGAGCGAGAGCGCGCTCTTCTTCAGCCGGTCCTTCACTTCGTCCCACAACGCGGCGCCGTGGAGCGCGTTCTCGACGCGCTCGTCGAGGCCCTTTTTCAGCCCGAGGATTCGTGGCGCCCAGGCGACGTTGTCGTAGATCGTCTTTGGGAACGGGTTGGGCTTCTGGAAGACCATCCCGATCCGCCGCCGCACCTCGACCTGGTCGACCCCGGCGCCGTTGAGATCGACCCCGTGGTAGAGGATCTTGCCCTCTTGCCGGAAGCTGGGAATCTCGTCGTTCATGCGGTTCAGGCAGCGGATGAAGGTGCTCTTGCCGCAGCCCGACGGGCCGATCACGGCGGTGATCAAGTTGCGGTAGACCTCGAGTCCGACGTCCTTGACCGCGATGTTCGAGCCGTAGCGGGCCGTCAGGCCCTGGATGTCGAAAACCGGCTCGCCCGTCTCCGGGCGGGTCTCGTCCGCCCGCGCCGCAACGTCGACCGGCTTCATCGGCGCCATCGTATCGGGCGAGCTCACATCTCCCTCCTCGTTCAACGTCCCAATTTGCTTCGGGTGCGGGCAAGCGCCAGGCGTGCGACCAGGCTCGTGATCAAGACGAACAGCATCAGCACGAGCGCGGTCGCCCAGGCACGCTGGTGGTCGGCGGGATCCTCTGATTCCGACCAGATGAAGATCTGAACCGGCGCGTTTGGCAGCGCGTGCAGCGGATTCCAAGCCACTGACCGTCCGTAGATCGAGGTCACGAACAGCAGCGGCGCCGTCTCTCCGACCGCCCGCGCGATGGCGAGCACCGATCCGGTCAGGATCCCACCGAGCGAACTCGGCAGGATGATCCCGAGCACGGTGCGCCAGCGGCTCGCTCCAAGCGCGAGCGCCGCCTCGCGGTAGCCGCGCGGGACGAGCCGTAATACCTCTTGGGTCGCCCGCGTGATCAGCGGCAACATCACGATCGCGAGCCCGATGCTGCCCGCCCAGCCGTTCTGGAGGTGTCCGTAGACGAACACACCGAAGATAAACACCCCGATGACGATCGAAGGGAGCCCGTTCAGCAGGTCGACAGAGAGCTGGATCGCCGGCGCCACGCGAGGGGAGGCGAACTCTTCAAGGTAAAGCGCGATTGCGACTCCAAATGGGACCGCCATCGCCGCCGCAAGTCCGACGAGGACGGCCGACCCCACGAGCAGCGGCGCGATCCCTCCCTTGTCCGGCGAGAAGGGAATCGGGAGGTCCTTCGTCAGGAAATTCCACGAGAGCTCGCCCGCGCCGCGTTTCGCCACCGACCAGACGACGATGCCGAGCACAAAGATGGCCAGCAGGGCCGCCACCAGCGCGACAGCCTCGGCGATCCGGTTGACGACCTTCCGGCGGCGAACGCGGCCGCCGCCCCTCAGGCTGATGCCCGGCTCGACCGCCGCCATCAGCTGCCCCCCGGCCGCGCGTAGGCGAAGCGACGGACGATCAGCTGGGCGGCCAGGTTCGTGACAACCCCGATCACGAGCAGGATCGCGGCGAGGTAGAACAGCGACGAGATCTGAAGCTTCGAGACCGCACCCTGGTACTGCCCGGCGATCCGGCTCGCCAGCGTGTCGCCCGGCACGAAGAGCGACCACTTGACCCCCCACGCGGCGCCGATCACCTGCGTGACCGCGATCGCCTCGCCGAGCGCGCGGCCGAGACCGAGGATGACGGCGGCAGCGATCCCCGGGCGCGACGAAGCCAGCACGACGCCGCGCACCATCTCCCAACGCGTGGCCCCGAGCGCAAGCGCGGCTTCCTCTTGCTCGGGCGGGACGGTGACGAACAGCTCGCGGCAGACGCTGGCGATGATCGGTACGGCCATGATCGCGAGGATCACGCCTGCGACAAAAATCCCGCTCGCCCCTGGTTGCCCGCCGAACAACGGGATGAAGCCGAGGGTGCTGTGGAGCCACGGCTCGACGTGGTCAGCCAGGAACGGGCCGAGCACGAGGATGCCCCAGAGCCCGAGGACGACAGTCGGGATCGCGGCCAGCATCTCGACCAACGAGCCCACGACCAGCCGGATCCCACTCGGTGCGAGCTCGCTCAGGAAGAGCGCGATCGCGATGGCGAGAGGCGTCGCGATCAGCAGGGCCATGAGCGAGGTCACCGCGGTCCCGTAGAGGCCGGGCAGGGCGCCGAAGACGTTCTTGTTCGTGTCCCAGGCCGTCCCCCAGATGAACGAGATCCCGAACGTGCTCAAGGCCAGGTGTGCCCCGCGCAGGATCTTGTAGGCGATAAAGGCGATCAGGCCGAGCGCCACGAGTGAGGCGCCGGCGGTGACGAAAATCAGAATGCGGTCGCCCAGCCAGTCCCGCAGACGGCGTCCGCCTCGCAGCTCCCCTGTCGCAGTCACCGTGGCCACGAAGCGCGCACGCTAGCGCCCACTCCGGCTTGTTACGGGGGCTGTTACCGAACCGTTACCAGAACAACACCGCCTTTCAGCCCATATTCGGATGGAGGCGCGGCACCCTCGGGGCGCACACCGTGCAAAGAACAGGAGAGGAGAACGATTTGACTCGCAATCGAAGCCTCGCGGCTGCGCTTGCCGTGCTCGGCACGGCCGCACTCGCGCTCACCGTCCTGACCGGCCTGGCCGGGGCGACTTCGAAAAAGGACTCGATCACCGGCGCCGGCAGCACGTTCGTCGCGCCGCTCGTCGCGCAGTGGACGGCTCATTACTCCGCTGCCGACATCAACTACTCAGCGGTCGGTAGCGGCGCCGGGATCGCGCAGATCTCGGCCCGGACGGTCGACTTCGGGGCCAGCGATGCACCGATGACGAAGGATCAGTTCTCCGCCTGCCATGGCTGCGTCCAGATCCCGTGGGCCTTCGCGGCCACGTCGCTCCCGTACAACGTGAGCGGCGTCGGCTACGGCCTCAAGCTGACCGGCCCGATCGTCGCCAACATCTACCTCGGCCACATCAAGAAGTGGAACGACAAGCGGATCAAGGCGATCAACAAGGGCGTCAACCTGCCCAACGAAGACATCGTCCCGATTTACCGCAGCGACGGCAGCGGCACGAGCTACAACTTCACGGACTACCTGTCGCACGTCAGCAAGGAGTGGAAGAACAAGATCGGCAAAGGCACGCAGCCGGCCTTCCCGGTCGGCGTTGGCGCCCGCGGCAGCTCCGGGGTGGCCGCGAAGCTCGGATCAACGCCGGGCGGCATCACCTACGTCGACGTCGCCTACGCCTACAAGAACGCGTACCACATCGCGAAGCTGAGGAACCGCGCCGGCAGGTTCATCCTGCCGACCGTCAGGTCGCTCACCGTAGTCTCGAAGACCGTCAAGAGGGTGCCGAAGGGCAACGCGATCTCGGTGGTGGATCCGCCGAAGACCGTGAAGTTCGGCTACCCGCTCTGCACCTTCACCTGGGTGATCGTCCCGATCCAGACGGCCAAGGCGCCGCAGCTGAAGTCGTTCATCAACTGGGCCGTCACCAAGGGCCAGTCGTACGGGCATCCGCTGCTCTTCCTGCCGATCCCGAAGGTCGTCGTCACGGCGGCCAAGAAGACAACTGCCAAGCTCCATACCTAGGCACTTGGAAGCACGCATCGCACGTCGAGCCCGCGGCCTTTGGCGCCGCGGGCTTCGACGTTCCCGCCGGCGGTCTCGACCACGTGCTTGACGATCGCCAGGCCGAGGCCGCTGCCGCGGGTAGTGCGAGCGCGATCCGAGCGGAAGAAACGCTCGAAGAGCCGCGGTGCGTCTTCCTCTGGAACGCCGGCGCCGTCGTCGGACACTTCGAGGACGATTCCGCGTTCCTCGGGGCGGAGCGACACGACGCAGGTCGCGCCCTCGCCCGCGTACCGAATCGCGTTCTCGACGAGGTTCTCGACGACCGTGCGGAGCATCCGGCGGCGCATCGGGACCAAAAGGCTCTCGTCGGCGATTCGGAGCTCGAGCCTGACGCCGGCGATCTCGGCACGCTCGATCCGCTCGTCGATCACAGCCCGCAGAACAGGCGCCGCCTCGGTCTCGCCGAGGGCGACGACCTCCCTACCCTGCTCGAGCTCGCTCAAAAAAAGAATGTCGTCGACGAGCTCCGTCATCTCATCGACCTCCACACGTGCTTTTCCGAGCAGCTCGGGCAGATTGGCGCCGGGCAGATCGGCCGACTCCAGGAGCGCGACCAGCCGCGCGAGCGGCGTCCGCAGCTCGTGAGAGACCGCGGCGGTGAAGGCAGTGCGGAGCTCTTCGTAGTCAGGGTGCCTCATTAGAGTGAGTATCGCGTGACCAAGGTCCTGATCGTCGAAGACGACGAGCTGATCGCCGACGGCATGGCGCAGCACCTCGCGGCCGCCGGCATCGAGCCGGTGCGGGTCGCCGCCGGAGAGGCCGGGATCGCACGCCTGCGCTACGAGCGGCCCGACGTGCTCGTGCTCGACCTGATGCTGCCAGGGCTCGACGGGTGGAGCCTGATCGAGCGCGCCCGCGCCGAGGGCATCGGCACGCCGATCGTCGTCGTCAGCGCCCGCGGCACCGAGCACGACCGCGTGCACGCGCTCCAGATCGGGGCCGACGACTACATGGTGAAGCCGTTCTCGATGAAGGAGCTCGTCGCGCGCGTCCAGGCAGCGGCGCGGCGAGGCGTGCGGGGGTTGCACGAGGAACGCGGCGAGGAGCTCGTGATCGAGGAGCTACGGATCGACCCGCGCGGCGTGCAGGCGTTCGTCGACGGCGAGAACGCCGAGCTGACCCCGACGGAATTCCGACTGCTCTACACGCTGGCCCAGGACCGCGGGCGGGTCGCGAGCCGTGACGAGCTCCTGCAGCGGATCTGGGGCCGGCGAGCCACCCACCGCGACCGGACGGTCGATGTCTGCGTCCGCCGCCTGCGCGAGAAGATCGACTCGCGCGCCTCGAAGCACACGTTTATCCAGACGCGCTACGGCGTCGGCTACAGCCTCGAGCCGGTCGTCAAGTCGCCGGAAACGCCGCTTCGCCACAAATGAACTGGTAGACCAGCGCGTCGGACGAGCGGCGTACTCAGCTGGGGAGCAGCTCAGCGATGAGCGCCTGGACGCGTGTGTCGATCTCGTCGCGGATCCGGCGAACGGTCTCGAGGCCCTTGCCGTCCGGGTCCTCGAGGTCCCAGTCTTCGTAGCGCTTGCCGGGGAAGATCGGGCAGGCGTCGCCGCAGCCCATCGTGACCACGACGTCCGCGGCGCGAACGACCTCGTCCATCAGCGGCTTCGGGAACTCCTCGCCCATGTCGACGCCGATCTCCTCCATCGCCTCGACCGCGGCGGGGTTGATCTCGTCCGCAGGCGTCGAGCCGGCTGAGCGCACGTGGATCCGGCCTCCCGACCGGAGCTTCACGAGACCGGCCGCCATCTGGCTGCGCCCGGCGTTGTGCGTGCAGACGAACAGGACCTCCGGCTGCTCCTTCACCAGCTTGCCCTCGGCTGCGCCAGGGCCTTCAGCCGCTGAACGATGCCTCGCCCGCCGCGATGATGACGAGGTCATCGACGTTCCTAGCTAGTCGAAGGTCTGACGAAGCGGCGCGCGAAGCGCCGCGAGCCGACCGCGGCGCCGACGAAGCCCGCGGTCGCAAGACTCACGATGTTCGTCGTGAGGCATGTACGGCAGGCGTTGCAGCAGACAGCAGCGGTAGGCGCGCTCTCGCCGTACTTCGCGGCGGCCTGGGCGACCCTACTGGTCCAAATCTGCTTCACACGCTCACTGTAGCTCGCGTCACTCCAG
>VAXD01000053.1:12041-14805 GCA_005884155.1 Actinomycetota bacterium
GCTGGTCCAAATCTGCTTCACATGCTCACTGTAGCTCGCGTTACTCCAGGCGATAAATCGGCACGAGGCTCTTCTCGGAATCCGTGTCGATTCGCGCGACGACCTCGACGTACGGCTCCAGGCCCGAGCCGTGCAGCTTTGCCTTCAGCAGCTCGTCCACCTGGTAGAGGCCGGCCGAGTTGTTCATCTTGATCTCGACCGACACGGCGCTGTCCTTGCCCTCGGAGATGATCACCTCGTCGATCGCCGCCGCCGAGATCGAGTGGATCGAGACGCGGCCACGCTCGAACGGGATCCGCGAGCGGCCCTCCTCGATGTCGAGCGCGTCGGCCACGCGGACGATCCCGGCCTCAAGCGTCAGCGGGTGGCCTGACTCGCGGTGGGAAGTGATCGCCTGTAGCACCTCCGAGACGACGACGGTCAGCTCGGGCTCGTCGTAGAGCCCGGCGAGCAGCTCGCGGGCTTTCGGCTCGGCGAGGAAGAGGCTCCAGTCCTCGTGCCGGTCGCGGTGGACGGCCATCCCGACGCAGTGGAGCAGCGCGCCGAGCAGCACCACCACTTCGGCGTCCTCCTGCTTCATGTCGTAGTCCGCGACCATCGCCGGCTCGACGTCGCGCTTCTCGAGGATCCGCAGGAGCCGGAGCGCGATGTTGGCAACGATCTGGATGTGCACCCAGGAGTGGTCGTTGATCCCGAGCCGTTTGACAGCGTTCACGTTCGACACGTGCCACCACGCCTTGAGGCCGTCGTCGGCGTTGACGCGCTCGAGCAGCGCCCGGAGCTTGCGGCTGCGCTGGGCCGGCACATTGATCCGCATCTGCGCCACGGCCTCGACCGGCGAGAGCTGCGCTTCGCGTTCGGCCTCCTTGGAGGCGGGCTCGTCGATCCGCTCGCGCAGCTCTTTGTCGATCTCGGACACGGCCGCTAGCCACCCAGGCCGGCGAGGCTACGGAAGAGCTCGCGCGCCGTCTCGAGGCCGAGCGGGACGTACTCGGCGAGCAGGCGCTCGTTCGGCGAATGGATGTTGCTCTCCGGGAGCGCGAAGCCGGTGATGATCGTCGGGATGCCCTTCTCCACGAGGGCCGGGACGATCGGGAGCGTCCCGCCGGAGCGGACGAGGAGCGGGCGACGGCCGAAGGTCTTCTCGAAGGCGTCGAGCCCGAGCTGTACCGGCGCCGAGTCGGGCGGAACGAGCCCGGGCGCGCTCGACGAGAGTCTCGTCAGCTCGAGCTCGGCGCCCTCCGGCGCCGCCTCGCGGAGCAGCTGCTCGAGCGCCGCCCCGATCGCGTCGACGTCCTGGCCGGGCGCCAGCCGGATCGAGAGATTCGCCTCGGCCGAGACAGGCAGGACTGTCTTCTGCAGCACCGGCGAGCCGCCGGCGATGCCGTTCACTTCGAGCGCGGGCTCCGCGGTCGTGCGCAGGTAGAACTCCTCCGCCGCGCGGTCGTACGCCTGGCGCGCGCCCGCTTCCCGCAAGAGCTCTTTCCCCGGCACGAGCTCGCCCCAGCCCGCGACCTCCTCGTCCGTCGGCGGCGCGATCCCGGCGCGGAGCGGCTCGGGCAGGACGCCGTCGCGGGCGAGCACCTTGTCGAGCAACCCGTTCAGCGCGTGCAACGCATTCAAGGCGGCACCGCCGAAGAGGCCCGAATGGAGATCGCGGGTGCCGGTGCGCAAGACGAGGTGGTAGTAGGCAAGCCCGCGCGTCGCGACGCTGAACTCCGGCATGCCGCGCGTCGTCATGCCGCTGTCGAAGATGACGGCCGCGTCCGCCCCCCGCTCGTCCGCCGCGAGGAAGTCGACGATCTGATGGCCGCCGGTCTCCTCCTCCGCATCGCAGGCAACGCGCACGTTCACCGGGAGCTCGCCCGCGGCGGCAAGCTCGGCGGCGGCCTTGACGAGGAGGTAGAGCTGGCCCTTGTCGTCGGCGACACCGCGGCCGTAGAGCCAGCCGTCGCGCTCCTCGAGCGTGAACGGGTCGGACTCCCAAAGCTCGAGCGGATCGGGCGGCTGGACGTCGACGTGCCCGTAGACGAGCACCGTCGGGACAGGTCCCAGGGACTGTCCCCCGGACCCGTTCGAAGCGGGCAGGTCGCCGAGGATCAGGGGCTGCGTCTCGGTCGGAACGACCTCCGCCGAGCCGCCGGCGCCGCGCACGAACTCCGCGAGCCACTCGGCCGCCCGCCCGACGTCATCCGAGTGCGCCGGATCGGCGCTGACGCTCGGAATCGCGACCAGCTCGGCAAGCTCCTCGAACCACGCTTCGGCCACGGCGGCGAGTCTATGCCGCGGCGCGAGAGGCCGCGAGCTGGCCGCACGCCGCCTCGATGTCGCGGCCGCGCGTGAGCCGGACCGTCGCCGGAATCCCCGCGCGGTCGAGGACGGCCTTGAACGCGTCGATCGCACGCCGCGACGATCCGTCGAAGGCACCGGTCGGGTTGTACGGGATCAGGTTGACCTTGAAGACGCGGCGGTCGAGCAGCTCCGCCAGCCGGCGCGCCTGCTCGACGCGGTCGTTCACGCCGGCGAGCATCACGTACTCGACGAAGACCTTGCGTCGCCGCAGGGCGAAGTAGCGGCGGCACTCGGCGAGCACGTCGGCCAGCGGGTAGCGCTCGTTGACCGGCATCAGCTCGCTCCGCAGCGAGTCCTCCGGCGCGTGCAGCGAGAAGGCGAGCCGGATGGGCTCCTCGACCTCGTCCACGAAGCGCCTCAGGCCCGGCAGCCAGCCGACGGTCGAGATCGTCGTCCGCCGGTGTGTGATCCC
>VAXD01000053.1:14844-19084 GCA_005884155.1 Actinomycetota bacterium
GGTCGACGGCCTCGATCCTCCGGAAATGCAGCGCCTGGTCGAGGATTTCCGAGGCCGTCAGGTTCCGGCCGAAGCGCATCGCACCCGTCGCGCAGAACGTGCAGGTCAGCGGGCAGCCCGACTGCGAGGAGACGCAGATCGAGCGGCGCCCGTCGCGATAGCGCATGAGCACCGCCTCCACGGGGTGGCCGTCCTGCGTGCGGAAGAGCGTCTTGACCGTGCCGTCGCGCGATTCGGCCTGTGCGGCCGGCTCGAGGGTCGAGAACGGCACCTCTTGGGCCAGCGCGACTCGCAGCGCAAGCGGGACGTTGCTCATCTCGTCGTAGCCGGAGGCGCCGTGCGCGGCCCATTCCCAAACCTGGCCTGCCCGGTAGCGCGGCTCCCCACGCTCCGCCAGCTCTCGTTCGAGCAGCTCGAGATCCATTGGCAAACCGTAGCGCCTGAATGAGAGAGGCCCCGGTTGCCCGGGGCCTCAACCCTCTCGGACCGTCTGCGCGCCGCCTAGGCGACGTCTCGCAGCGCGACGGAGTCCGAGAGCGCGCGCAGCTTCTTCAGGCTCTGGTTCTCGATCTGGCGGATGCGCTCACGCGTGACGTTGAACGCGCGGCCCACCTCGTCGAGCGTGCACGGGTGCTCGCCGTTGAGCCCGTAACGCAGCTCGAGCACACGCCGCTCGCGCAGGCTCAGCGTGCCGAGCACGCGCATCAGGGTCGCCTTGCGCAGCTCGACCTCCGCGGCCTCCTCCGGCAGCGGCTCGCTCTCGTCGGTGAGGAAGTGCCCGAACTCCGACTCCTCCTCGTCTCCGACGGGCTTCTCCAGGGAGACGGGCGCTTGCGAGCTCCGGCGGATCTGCTCGACCTCGTCAGGCGACAGCTCGACGTCACGTCCGATCTCCATGGACGTCGGCTCCCTCCCTAGCTCGGCGCGGAGCTTGCGCTCCGAGCGCACGATCTTGTTCAGCTTCTCGACGATGTGGACGGGCATGCGGATCGTCCGCCCCTTGTCCGCAAGCGCGCGGGCCACCGCCTGGCGGATCCACCACGTTGCGTAGGTCGAGAACTTGAAGCCCTTGCGGTGATCGAACTTCTCCGCGGCGCGCACGAGCCCAATCGTCCCCTCCTGGATCAGATCGAGGAACGGCAGGCCCTGGTTGCGGTAGCGCTTGGCGATCGAGACGACGAGGCGCAGGTTCGCCTCGACCATCTCCTGCTTCGCGCGGTGCTCCCCGCGCTCGATCCGCTTCGCGAGCTCGACCTCCTGTGCCGCAGTAAGCAGGTCGACCTTGCCGATGTCTTTCAGGAAGAGCTGCAGCGAGTCGGTGCTGACCTCGCGCGTCTCTGCCGCCGCCGCCGCGTCCTGCTCCTCGGCGCCGTTTTCGACGACCTCGATGTGCAGCTCCTCGAGCGCGTTGTAGAACTCGTCCATCTGCGCTGCGTCGAGCTCCAGCTCGCCCAGTGCGACCGCGATCTCCTCGGTGCTGAGCGACCCGGCCTCGCGCCCGCTCTCGAGGAGGTTCTTCGCCTCGTCGGTCTCGAGCACCTCCCCGATGCTTGTGACCTTGACCCGCTCCCCCTGCTCGCTCATGCGGCTCCTCTCTGGGCTCGTGATCTTCCGCACCCCTCTGGCGGATGCGGCATGAAAACACGTGACCCGGACGGACGCCATAGGCCGAACGGCTCATTTTGCGCTCAGCGGGTCCCTACTTTCGCGAGCACGTCCAGATAT
The DNA here is from genome assembly GCA_005884155.1 of Actinomycetota bacterium. Lineage (GTDB taxonomy): Bacteria > Actinomycetota > Thermoleophilia > Gaiellales > Gaiellaceae > AC-32. The sequence continues at coordinate 16,570 of VAXD01000053.1, forward strand.
GCCGCTGCTTGGCGTCCCAGCGGGCTCTTCGGCGCCTCTCCGCGGGCCTGTTGAAGCTCGTCTCTGGCCTTGTCCACCTGGCCGATCCAGAGCAGAAGCAGGCCGAGGTGGAAACGGACCGTCTGGGAGCGCGGAAAAACGCGGACGAGCGGGCCCAGCCGCGAGAACGCGGCAGAGGGATTCGCCTTGTCGAAACGGCCGACCGCTGCCGCGACCCGCGCCTCGGGATCGACGGGCGCCTCGCGCGCGGCTTTGGCGAACTGGCGCTTGGCCGAGACGGGCCGGTCAAGCCGCTGCAGGGCAACGCCGTAGAGGATCTTCTCGTGGGCTCCGCCGCTTTGGGCGGCGCGGGCGAGGGCGTCGAGCTCACGCGCCGGCGGGAGCACACGGATGCGCAGCGGGGGCTCGAACGACGGCACGAACGTCGGCAGACCGGGCGCGAAGCTCGGATGGAGGAAGTCCGCGGCGCGGACTGCGTAGAGCGAATCGGGGTCGAGCTTCTCGGCCGCGCGCCAGGCCTGCACCGCCTCGTCGTCACGACGCGACCAGTAGAGCGCCAGCCCGAGGTGGAATGCGACGAGCGCGCTGCGCGGATGCTGCGAGGCAAGCTGCTGCAGGCGGCGGAGCGTCCCGTTCGGCCAGGCGGCGACGGCCGCGCCCACGTCGGCCTCGAGCGACTGGTAGCGGGTGAAAACCGCCTCCGCGCGGGCCGCCTGCCGGTCACGGTCGTAGAGCGACTCGGCGTTCCGCAGCGCCTGTGCCTCGGGGTCCGTCCGGACACCGAGGTCAAGCGCGAGCGGCGGCGAGCCCGTTCGCGGCTTCACGACCGGGACGTTGCTGCGCGTGGCCAGCACGCCGATGACCACGATTCCGGACGCGGCCGCGGCCGCCAGCCCGACGACCAGGAAAATTCGCGCGCGAGGGCTCATCGCGTCCATACAATCGAAAGCGGAATGCCGTCGTACAGAGACCTGCTCAAGACGGTCAAGGCCGAGATCGAAGAAGCCGGGCCGAAGGGCGCGCAGGCGCTCGTGGACGACGGCGCGCTGCTCGTCGACGTGCGCGAGCACGACGAGTGGCAGCAGGGACGGATCCCTGGCGCAATCCACGTTCCCAGGGGTAACCTCGAGTCGCGGATCGAGCAGGCGGCGCCGGACCGCTCGCGGCCGCTCGTCGTCTACTGCGCGCAGGGCAACCGCTCCGCATTCGCCGCGAAGACACTCACCGAGCTCGGTTACGAGCGACCCGTCTCACTCGAGGGCGGGTACACGGCCTGGCAGCGCGACGGGCTCCCGACCGAGCTCCCGCGGACGCTCGGGCCTGAGCGGCTCGCGCGCTACAGCCGGCACCTGCTGATCCCGGAGGTCGGCGAGGAGGGACAGCTGCGGCTGCTCGACTCCCGGATCCTGCTGATCGGCGCCGGCGGGCTCGGGTCGCCGGCGGCTCTGTATCTCGCGGCCGCGGGCGTCGGCCGGCTCGGGATCGTCGACGCGGACGTCGTCGACGAGACGAACCTGCAGCGGCAGATCGCGCACTCGACCGACTCGCTCGGCGAGCCGAAGACCGACTCGGCGCGCCGGCGGATCGAGGCGCTCAACCCCGACGTCGACGTCGTCCCCTTCCGCGAGCGGCTCACGTCCGACAGCGTCGAGCGGATCCTCGAGCCCGGCTGGGACGTGATCGTGGACGGCGCCGACAACTTCCCGACCCGATACCTCGTGAACGACGCATCCGTCTGGCACGACATCCCGGTGGTGCACGGCTCGATCTTCCGCTTCGAGGGGCAGGCGACGGTCTTCAAACCCGGCGACGGGCCGTGCTACCGCTGCCTCTTCCCACAGCCGCCGCCGCCGGACATGGCGCCAAGCTGCGCCGAGGGCGGCGTGCTCGGCGTGCTGCCCGGCGTGATCGGGTCGATTCAGGCCGCGGAGGCGCTCAAGCTCGCGCTCGGGATCGGCGAGCCGCTCGTCGGCCGGCTGCTCCTCTACGACGCGCTCTCGGGCGAGTTCTCGGAGATGAAACTCCGGCGCGACCCGGACTGTCCGGTGTGCGGCGACTCGCCGACGATCACGGAGTACATCGACTACGTCGAGTTCTGCGCCGGTGTCGGCCATTGAGCGTCGTCAGGATCCCGCCGACGCTGCGCAGCGAGACGGACGGTGCCCGCGAGGTCGAGGCGCGCGGAGGGACCGTGCGCGAGCTGCTCGACGACCTGATGGGCCGCTTCCCCTCCCTCCGCGGTCAGATCATCCGGGAGGACGACCTGGCGCCGTTCGTCAACGTCTACGTCGAGGGCGAGGACGTCCGCACGAAGGACGGCCTCGAGACGGCGGTCGAGGACGACGCGACCGTCATCCTGCTCCCCGCGATGGCGGGTGGGTAGCCCGGCCGCCTCGCTGCTCGACCTCGTCGGCAACACCCCGCTCGTCGAGCTCTCGCACCTCTCGCCGAAGCCGTCGGTGAGGCTCTACGCGAAGCTCGAGGGACAGAACCCCACCGGGTCGATCAAGGACCG
>VAXD01000053.1:19397-19812 GCA_005884155.1 Actinomycetota bacterium
ACGGGCGCCGAGATCGCGGCCGCGCTCGACCGCGTGGACGTGCTGGTCGCGGGCCTCGGCACCGGTGGAACGCTGATGGGCGCGGGCGCGCGCCTGCGCGAGAGCTTCCCGGACATCACCGTCGCCGCCGCGGAGCCATTGCCGGGCGACCCGATCATGGGCCTACGTTCGCTCGAGGACGGCTACGTGCCCCCGATCCTGGACGTCGCCAAGCTCGACCGCAAGGTGCTCGTCTCGAACGAGGACGCGGTCGCTGCCCTGCGCGAGCTCCTCAGGCGCGAGGGCATCTTCGCAGGCGTCTCGTCGGGCGCGGTCGTCCACGTCGCCCGCAAGCTGGCTGCCGAGCTCGACGAGGGGACGGTCGTCGCCGTCCTCGCCGACGCGGGCTGGAAGTACCTCTCGGCCGGCTTCTGGG
>VAXD01000053.1:19850-25368 GCA_005884155.1 Actinomycetota bacterium
CGGCCGAGATCCGCGCCGAGCTGCGCCGCCACGCCGAAGCCGAGGCGCCGAACGAGGCCTGCGGCCTGATCGCCTTCCGCGATGGCACCGCCGAGCGCTACATCCCGGGCCGGAACGCTGCAGCAAGCCCGTACCGCTTCGAGCTCGACACCGAGCCGGAGAACTGGTTCCTCGAGGACGAGGGCTACGAGCTCGCGGTCTTCCACTCGCACCCGACGCCGTCCGCGCGACCCTCCCGAACCGACGTCCAGAACGTCGGTCTCTGGGCCGGCCGCCCCTACCTGATCCTGTCGCTGGAAACGGACGAGCTCGCCGCCTGGCGAATCGCCGACGGCGAGCCCGTACCGCTGGAAATCAGGTCGAGGTAAAGACGCCCTTCATGCCGGCCGCGGCGTGGCCCGGCACGGTGCACTTGTACGGGTGCTTGCCCTTCGAGAGCGTGACCGTCAGCGTCGCCGTCCCGTTGTGACCGAGCAGCTTGGTCTTCTTGCCGGCGATCGCGAAGTCGTGCCTGAGCGTGCCTTTGTTGACCACCTTGAAGATGGTCTTGCCGTGCGGCGCCTTCTTTGTAGAAAGCGTGAACCTGAGCGTGTCTTTCGCGGTGACATGAACGGTCGTGGCCGTCGTGCGGGCGCCTGCGAACGGCGCGAGCACGACGAACGCGGCGGCGGCGATCGCGATCGCCGCGAGTGCGGAAAGCGTGCGCTTCATTGATCTCCTCACAAGTTGGTTGACCCCGTCCGCAGTCAGGATACCTCCTTCAACTGCTCGTCTTGCGTGTCGTGCGGCACTAGCTCGACCTCGAGCCGCTCGATCCGCGAGCCCTCAACTTCGAGCACCGTGAAGCGCGTCCCGTCGTGGCTGACCTCATCGCCGACCTCCGGCGCCCGGCCGAGGAGGCCGAAGACGAAGCCGCCGACCGTGTGGTAGTCCTCGATCGGCAGCCGGCGGTCGAACTGCTCGTTGAAGTCGTCGATCGGGAACGTGCCGTCGATCCGCATCTTGCCGTTCGGCAGGCGCTCGACCGACTCGTCGGGCAGGTCGAACTCGTCCTCGATCTCACCCACGATCTCCTCGAGCAGGTCCTCGAGCGTGACGATCCCCTCGAGCTCGCCGTACTCGTCGACGACGATCGCCATGTGCTGGTTCGTGCGCCGGAACTCGGCAAGCAGCGCCGCCAAATCCTTCGTCTCGGGGACGATGTTCGCCGGCCGGACGAGCTCCTCGACCTGCACGCCTGCGATCCCGCGGTCGGTCAGCGCAGAGATCAGGTCGCGCACGTGCAGGATGCCAACGATGTCGTCGAGCGACTGGCGATAAACCGGGTAGCGCGTGTACGGCGACTCGATCATCGCCGCCAGCGCCTCCTCCGGCGGCAGCTCGACGGAGAGGGCAACCACCTCGGGTCGCGGCACCATCACCGTGGAGACTTCTTTGTCAGCGAAGTCGAAGACCTTGTAGAGCATCTCCTGCTCCTGCTGCTCGATCTCGCCGTGCGCGGTCGAGCGGTCGAGCACCATCTTCAGCTCGGCCTCGGAAAGGACGTCGTCGTCGTCGCCCGGCGGCTCGAGCCCGAGCGCGCGCAGGACGAGCTCGCTCGAGCGCTGCAGGACCCAGATCAGCGGCTTGAGCGCGATGAAGAAGCCGCGCACCGGGGCCGAGACGGCGAGCGCGGTCGTCTCCGAATGGCGTAGCGCGAGGCCCTTCGGCACGAGCTCGCCGATCACGACGTGCAGAAACGTGATGATCAGGAACGCGAGTGCGATCGCGATCACGGAAGCAAGGATCGGGTCGAAGACCTTCGCCAGCGCCTGCTCGCCCACGGCGCCGATCGCCAGGCTGGTCGCGGTCACGCCGAGCTGCATCGCGGCGATGAAGCGCGGCGGGTCGGCGACGATCTGCAGCACTGCGCGCGCGCGGCGGTTGCCTTGCTCCTCGAGCTCGCGGATCCGCGTACGCCGGGCCGTGACCAGACCGTACTCGGCCGCAACGAAAAATCCGTTCAGCAGAATCAGCGCCGCGACGGCGAGGAGTTCCAGGAAGAGGGTCACGCCCCGCTCTCCGGGGCGCGGGGACTTGGAGGAATGTCGTCGTCCAACAGGCTCTGCAAATCAGTATAGGCGAGCCTTCCGCCGTCACCGGAGCGCGCGGCCCGGCCCTCGAAAACAAGCCGTTCGAGGTGCGCGAGCGCCTCGGCTAGGGCGAACCGGCGGCCGCTGGCGTCGAGCGCCTGGCCGAAGAGCGCGACCGAGACTTCGTAGCCGGTGCGCGGCTCCGGGCCGAGCGCGGCGGCGGTCTCGTCCAGTCTGCGGCGGTGGTGCTCGAATGGGCTCGCCGTGGCCGGGGAGCGCGAGGCTCGGCGCGAGCTCGATCGTCCGCTCGAGCGACGCGAGGTAGTAGCCGAGCGGGTCGGGCCGCGAGTCCGGGTAGAGCCCGACCGTCGGCGTGATCGCGCCGAGCAGGTGATCGCCGGCAACGAGCACGCCGTCGCGGAGCAGGCAGATGTGGCCGTCTGCGTGGCCCGGGAGCTCGAGCACCTCCCAGCCGTCGATCTCGTTGCCCTCCCGGACGAGCCCCGGATCGCGCGCGAAGCGGATGAAAGGGCCGAAGGCGGTCGACTCGTGCCGCAGCTCGGCGGCGAGTGTGTCCGGCAGGCCATTCGCCAGCAGGTAGGCGGCGAGCCGCTCCGACCAGTCGTCAGAGCCCCAGACGCGCAGGCACTGCTCGTAGTCGAGCTCGCCCTGGAGCACGCGCGCACCCGTGAGCGCCTGCGCGTCCTCGCCGCCGCCCGCGTGGTCGGGGATCCGCGCGATCTCGATCTCCTCCAGCACCGGCGCCCAGCGCGCCTCGGCGTCCGGCAAGCCGAGGCCGGTGTCGACCAGCGTCCAGCCGTCGTCCCCCGGGAGCAGGTAGCAGTGCACGTGCCGGATCCCGAGCGGCAGCGGAAAGGTCAGGCGGCGGATGCCGAAGGGGAGCTCGTCCATCACGAACGTACGTTCTATACTGCCTGCGTGCGAGCCGAGTATCGCGAAGAGCCCTGCAAGGTCGCGCTCAACCGAGTCAAGGGAATGGCCTTCGGCTGGTCGCTCAACCCCTACATGGGCTGCGTCCACCAGTGCACGTTCTGTTACGTCCGCGCGTTCGAGCTGCGGGCAGACCGGCCGCACGACGACCGCTATGGCACGTCGATCCGCGTCAAGACGAACGTCGTCGAGGTCCTACGGCGCGAGCTGGCCAAGCCGACCTGGGAGCATGAGTCGGTCGCGATCGGCGCCGCGACCGATCCCTACCAACCGGCGGAAGGGCGCTACCGGCTGACACGCGGCTGCATCGAAGCGCTGGGCGACCATGCGAACCCCTTCAGCATCATCACGCGCGGGCCGCTGATCGTCCGCGACGTGGACGTGCTCGCCGACGCGGCCACGCGTGCGCCGGTGTCGGTCACGTTCTCGGTCCCGACGCTCGACGACGAGGTCTGGCGGCGCACCGAGCCGGGCACCGCGCACCCGCGGCAGCGTCTCCGCGCGTTGAAGACCCTTGTGGATGCCGGGATCAAGGCGAGCGTCGGGATGGCGCCGATCCTGCCGGGGATCTCCGATAGCCCATCCCAGCTACGCGAGGTAGTCCGTGCCGCCCGCGAAGCGGGCGCATACAGGGTGTGGGCCAACCTGCTGTTCCTGCGACCGGGTACGCGCGAGCACTTCATGGCTGCGCTGGCCGAGGACTTCCCCGAGCAGCTGGAGCGCTACGAGCGGCTGTACGCGCGCCGGGCCTATCTCGGGAAGGAGCAGACGAAGCCAGTGCGTGAGCAGGTCGCGGCGCTAGCGAAGGAGCACGGCATCCGCGACCGCCGCCTCATCCGGCTCGAACCGGAGCCGCCGGTGATCGCGGAGCAGCTGGCGCTGGCGGTTTAGCCGTCGGGCGACGTTTTCGATTCTCCCGGTTCGGGCGGCGGATAGCCCGGAATCACGGCCGCGGCCCGGCACGCGCCGAACGGGCGCGACACGTTGGACCCGCTCAGCCTCCTTGCACGTATATGGGAGAGTGCTGATCGCTTCGCTGCCCCCGGCTCACGTCATCCACTTCGGGTCTGAGCAGCACTCAGCCTCGTTTGTCGCTCGGCAACCGACTCTGCCCCGAAGCTCGAAGGGCCTAAAAGTCATGATCATCAGCCCGCACAACCTTTGCCGCGGTCCCGTGAAGTACGAGGGGGGCTACAAGCGACAGAAGCTGGCCGGGACGATCTTCCCCTACAACACGAGCCGCGACTTCTTCGCAGCAGGACTGGCCTTGAACGCCGGCGGCGGCTATGGCTGCGTTGCTCGCGCCGGAAACGATGTCTGCCGTACGATCGTGCCCGCCGGCTTCCTGATGCTTCGCCGGCACCACTGGAAGAGGCTGAAAATCTCGCTCCTCAAACCAGCGCGCCAGGCTGTTGCAGTTCGTGTCCTACTCCGGCCCTCCTGACGCGGGCGCCTGACCCTTCGTCGCCGCAGTTGTAAGGCAGCTGGCCCTATAGCCCTAGGCCGCGAGCGAGGCGTCGAGGATGCTGAGCCCGCGCTCGAGCTCCTCGTCGCTCGCCGTCAGCGCCGGCAGCAGCCGGATCACGTTCCCGTACAGCCCGCATGAGAGGAGCAGCAACCCCTGCTCCCGGGCGGCGACCGTCACACGCTTCGCCTCGTCGCCCGACTTCGCCTCGAGCTCCAGCGCCAGCATCGAGCCGAGCCCGCGAACCTCGCCCACAGACGCATGCCGCCCCGCGATCTCGTCGAGTCGCGAGCGCACCAGCCGGCCGATCTCCTCGGCCCGCTCCCGGAACGAAGGCTCGGCCAGCGCATCGAGCACTGCGCAGGCGGCTGCGCACGAGACCGGGTTCCCGCCGAAGGTCCCGCCCAGCCCTCCGGGCTGCGGTGCGTCCATCAGCTCCGCCTTCCCGGTCACCGCCGCAAGCGGAAGCCCGCCGCCGAGAGTCTTGCCGGAAACGAGCAGGTCCGGCTCGACGCCGACGTGCGAGATCGCCCAGAGTGGCCCCGTCCGCCCGCAGCCGGACTGCACCTCGTCGGCGACGTACAGGATGCCGTGCCGGTCGCAGAGCCCCCGCAGCGCGCGGACGAACTCCTCCGGCATCGGGATGAAGCCACCCTCGCCTTGCACGGTCTCGAGCACGACGCACGCGATCGACTCGGGCGCGAGGTCTTGCTTCAGCAGCAGCTCGACCCCCGCGAGCGCGTCCTCGGTCGAGACGCCGCGGTACGGGTACGGCGCGGGCGCGCGGTAAATCTCGGGCGTGAACGGCGCGAAGCCCTGCTTGTAGACGAGCTTGGCCGTCATCGCCATGGTCAGGTTCGTGCGGCCGTGGAATGCGCGGTCGAAGACGATCACCCCAGGCCGGCCGGTGGCCGCGCGGGCGATCTTGACGGCGTTCTCGACCGCCTCCGCCCCTGAGTTGACGAGCAGCGTCTTGGTCTCGCTCTCGCCGGGCCAGAGCGCGTCCAGCCGCCGGCAGACCTCGATGTAC
>VAXD01000184.1 GCA_005884155.1 Actinomycetota bacterium
CTTCGAGACGGTCGCCTCGTGCCCGATGTCGACCTCGTCCTCGTCGATCTTGATGTACGGGTACGTGTCCGAGCGCGAATCTTCGTCGAGGATCAGCGCGTCGCAGACGACCTTCGACTTCGCCCCCTTCGCGCCCTTGGCCACCTCGAGCAGCCCGCGGTAGCCCGCGCGCCCACCGTTCTTCGAGATCGACTTCGACGTGATCACCGAGGTCGTGTTCGGCGCGATGTGAACCGCCTTGCCGCCCGCGTCCGTGTGCTGACCCTTGCCGGCGAAGGCGATCGAGAGCACCTCGCCGTGGGCGCCCTCGCCCAGCAGCCAGATGCTCGGGTACTTCGACGTGATCTTCGAGCCGAGGTTGCCGTCGACCCACTCCATCGTCGCGTTCTCGTAGGCGACGGCGCGCTTGGTGACGAGGTTGTAGACGTTGGTCGACCAGTTCTGGATCGTCGTGTAGCGGCAGCGCGCGCTCGGCTTGACGATGATCTCGACGACCGCCGAGTGGAGCGAGTCGGTCGAGTAGATCGGCGCGGTGCAACCCTCGACGTAGTGCACGTAGGCGCCCTCGTCGACGATGATCAGCGTGCGCTCGAACTGGCCCATGTTCTCGGCGTTGATCCGGAAGTAGGCCTGGAGCGGCATCTCGACCTTCACGCCCGGCGGCACGTAGATGAACGAGCCGCCCGACCAGACCGCAGAGTTCAAGGCCGCGAACTTGTTGTCGTTCTGCGGGATGACCGTCCCGAAGTACTCCTTCACGAGCTCCTCGTGCTCGCGCAGGCCCGAGTCCATGTCGAGGAAGAGCACGCCCTGGTTCTCGAGCTCCGCCTGGAGCTTGTGGTAGACGACCTCGGACTCGTACTGCGCGCCCACGCCGGCGAGGTACTTCTTCTCCGCCTCGGGGATGCCGAGCTTGTCCCAGGTGTCCTTGATGTCGGCCGGGAGCTCCTCCCACGAGGAAGCCTGCTTCTCGGTCGGGCGGATGTAATAGAAGATGTTCTCGAAGTCGATCGTCGTCAGATCCGGCCCCCACGTCGGCAGCGGACGAGCCAGGAAGTAGTCGAGCGACTTGTGCCTGAACTTGCGCATCCAGTCCGGCTCGTCCTTGTGCGACGAGATGGCGTCGATCAGCTCGTGCGAGACCCCGCGCCCGGACTTGAAGAAGTAGTCCTCCGCGACGTGAAAGCCGTACTTGATCTCGTAGTCGGACCCGATTCCTTGAACGACTTCTGTCTCGGTCGTCGCCATCAGGCGACCGCCTCCTCGTATGCCTTGTAGCCCTTGGCCTCGAGCTTGTGCGCCAGCTCGGGCCCTCCTTCCTCGACGATCCGCCCGTTGACGAAGACGTGGACGAAGTCGGGCGTGATGTGGTTGAGGATCCGCTGGTAGTGCGTGATCACGAGCGCGCCCATCTCGGGGCCGACGAGATCCTGGACGCCGTCCGCGACGACGCGCAGGGCGTCGATGTCGAGCCCGGAGTCGGTCTCGTCGAGCACCGCGATCCGCGGCTTCAGCATCGCCATCTGAAGGATCTCGACGCGTTTCTTCTCGCCCCCGGAAAAGCCGTCGTTCAGGTACCGCTGCGCGAGCTCGCGCGGGATCCGCAGGCGCTCCATCTGCGCGAGCATCTCCTGGCGGAACTCGGCGATCGCAACCGGGTCGTCCACGCCACCGGCCCGCGCCTTGCGCACAGCGTTGATCGCCGAGCGCATGAAGCTCGTCACCGTCACGCCCGGCACCGCATGCGGGTACTGGAACGCGAGGAAGAGCCCGCGCTGCGCGCGCTCGTCGGCGCCGAGCTCGGTCACGTCTTCGCCGTCGAACAGGATCTCGCCCTCGGTGATCTCGTAGCCGGGATGGCCCATCAACGCGTAGGCGAGCGTCGACTTGCCGGAGCCGTTCGGGCCCATGACCGCGTGCACTTGGTTGCGGTCCACGGCGAGATCCACGCCCTTGACGATCTCGGTTCCGTCCTCGAGCGCGACACGCAGGTTTTTCAGTTCAAGCAAAGCCATGTCCAAGTCATGCTAGCGGCCTTGGTCAGCCCTTCGGCAACAGCAGCCGCAGCCTCGTCCAGACCGTGGAGCCACGCGACTTGTCGTCGAACCGGCCGTGAGCCCCTGGGTCTCCGGGCAGCGTAGCGAAGAGGTTGTTGGGTGCGTCGACCGGCTTCGGCTCATCAGTGTGCTGGCTCTTCCAGCCGTTGCGGCGCAGGATCCAGTCACCGGCCCGCGGCGAGAGCTTTTGCCCCCAGAGCGCCTTCTGCGCGCCCCAGGAGATCGGCAGCTCCCGGATCGGACGCTCGGCGCAGCGCAGGGTCGCCTCCGCGAACGGCTCCGGCTGGTAGATCGGTGGCACCGGCTGCGGCTGGCGGCCGATCTTCTGGCGGTCGCGGTCGAACTGCGGCGTGTTGATCGCCCCGGCGAGGACCAGCGAGATCGCCACGCCCGTGCCCTTCGTCTGCTCCTCGACCCGCGCCGACTCGAAGAATGCGCGCAGGCCCGCCTTGGACGAGCAGTACGCGGCCTGTAGCGGGATCCCGCGGTAGGCGAGCGCCGAGCTGACGTGCAGAAAGCTCCCCTTGGACGCCCGCAGGTGCGGCAGCACGGCCCAATAGCCGTAGACGACGCCGAAGAAGTTGACATCCATCACGCGGCGCAGCTCCTCGGGCGCGAGCTGCTCGGCCTCGGCGTAGACGGTCACGATCGCGTTCGCGACGTAGGTGTCGATGCGGCCGAAGCGCTCGATGGCCTGCGCGACGACGCGCTCGACCTGCACCTGCTCGGCGCAGTCGGCCGGGACGGCAAGCGCCTCCGAGCCTGCCCGCTCGATTTCGCCGACGCAGTTCGAGAGCGCCTCTTCGTTGCGCCGCACGCGCGATCGCGCGCCCGAGCCCGCTTGAGGCACCGGTGACGACGAGCACCTGCTCAGAGAGGGGTTTCTTCCTCCGCACCTATCGCCCGGTACCCGGACGCGCTACCCTGAAAGCATGGTTCCCGAGATCGGGATCTCCGGGCTGATCCTCATCCTGATCGTGGCGTTGCTCGTCTTCGGCCCCAAGCGGCTGCCTGAGATGGGGCGCTCGCTGGGCAAGGGCATGCGCGAGTTCAAGGACTCGCTCTCCGGCAAGGACGAGCACGCCGAACTGCCCCCGCCGCCGGCCGACGACAAGAGCTAAGCCGTGAGGGGCTTCCCGCGGCGCCTGCGCCACGGCGAGGAGGCGACGCTGGTCGAGCACCTCGGCGAGCTGCGCACGCGCCTGATCGTCGCGCTCGGCGCGATCGCGGCCGCGTTCATCGTCACGTACGTCTTCCACGGGCACCTGCTGCACTGGCTCAACCGGCCGCTGCCGCCCCACTTGCGCAAGCCGGTGACGTTCAGCCCGATCGAGCCGTTCACGACGTCGATCTGGGTCAGCCTCTGGGCGGCGTTCCTGCTCGCGCTGCCGATCGTCTTCTGGCAGCTCTGGGCGTTCCTGGCGCCGGCGGTCGAGGAGCACCGGCAGCGCTCGATGGCGATGCTCGTGGGCTTCGCGACGCTACTGGGCCTCGGCGGCGTCGCGTTCGGCTACTACGTGATCCTGCCGCCGGCAATCCACTTCCTCACGAACTACGACTCGGCGCACTACGACATCCTGATCCGGGCGCGTGACTACTACCGCTTCGTCAGCTTCGTCCTGCTCGGAGTCGCCCTTGCCTTCGAGGTGCCGGTCTTCGTCCTCGCGCTCGTGCGGCTGCGCATCCTCACGGCGAAGCAGCTGCGGCGCACCTGGCGAATGGGCATCTTCGTGATGACCGTGATCGGCGTGCTCCTCCCCGGGGTCGACCCGGTCTCGACGATCCTCTCGGTCATCCCGCTGGTCGGGCTCTACCTGCTCTCGATCGCCCTCGCCGCCTTCTTCGAGCCGCGCTGGCGCTCGGAGCCGAGCACCGCGACCGTCGCCGAATGACGTATCCGAAGATCGAGCTCCACGTCCATCTCGAGGGGACGGTGAGGCCGCGGACGCTGCTCGAGATCGCGCGGCGCAACGACTACGCGCTGCCCGCCGACACGGAGGAGGGGCTGCAGGAGCTCTACGACTTCCGCGACTTCGCTCACTTCCTCGAGGTCTGGATCCTGACGACGAACGCGCTTCGCACCGAGGCCGACTTTCGCCAGGTCGTGGTGGACTACGCGGCCGAGGCCGCCTCCCACGGCGCCGTGTACATGGAAGGAATCTTCTCGCCGGCAGAGCGCGTCGCGCGCGGGATCGGCTGGGATGGGATCTTCGCGGGCTACTGCGACGGAGCGAAGGAGGCGCGCGAGCTGCACGGCGTTGAGGTGCGCCTGACGCCGGACATCTACCGCGGCTGTCCGCTCGACCAGGCGGAGCAG
>VAXD01000185.1:0-3021 GCA_005884155.1 Actinomycetota bacterium
GCCAGACCCGCAGCGACGGCCGCGGTCGAGCCGCCCGAGGAGCCGCCGGGAACGCGCGAGGGATCCCACGGGTTGCGGCTAGGCCCGTACGCCGAGTTCTCGGTCGACGAGCCCATCGCGAACTCGTCCATGTTCGTCTTGCCGAGCAGGCCGAGCCCGGCGTCCTTGCAGCGCGTGGCGACGGTCGCGTCGAAGACGGGCTTGTAGCCGGCGAGGATCTTTGAGCCGGCCGTGGTCTCGACGCCCTTCGTCGAGACGAGATCTTTGAACGCGATCGGAACGCCGGTCGAACCGTCGGCGCCGTCCTCGACGGTGCGGAGGTAGGTGTGAAGCTCGCCGTCGCGCTCGGCGGCCGCGTCGAGGTACGCGCGGTGCAGCTCAGCGGGGGTCACCTCCCCGCGCTCGAGTAAACCCTGCGCCTCGTCGACCGTGAGCCGGAGCGTGTCGATCACGAGGCCGCCCCACCGATCAAGCCCGTAACTGCCCCCAGGGGTCCCCCGGGACCCCTACAGACACGGTAGCCGGCGAAAGCGCGCGTGTCTGTGACGCGTGTGTGCCGAAAGTGGAACATCTCGCGGCGCCTCATCGAGCCCCCGCCGTCACGCGGCCGGGACGCGGAAGGAGTCGCCTTCGCGATCGGGAGCGTTCGCGAGCGCCTCGTCCACGCTCAGCGGCGGCCGCGGCTCGTCCTCGGCCCAGACGTTCACCAGATCGAGCGGGTGCGAGGTCGGCTCAACGTCCTCGAGATCCAGCTCGGCAACCTTGCCGACCGCCTCGAGGATCGCGTTCAACTGCTCGGCGAAGCGGTCGAGCTCCTCATCGGACAGCTCGAGCCGCGCCAGCCGCGCCACGTGCAGCACCTCGTCTCTCGATATCGCCATCGCGTCAATCCTTCCAAACAAGACAGGGCCCCTTCCGGGGCCCTGTCGATCTTTGGTTCCAGAAGGGTCTAGCTAGACCGGCTGAACGTTCGCTGCCTGCAGGCCCTTATCGCCCTGCACGACCTCGAACTCGACCTGCTGACCCTCGGTCAGCGATTTGTAGCCTTCCCCTGCAATCGCCGAGAAGTGGACGAAGACGTCTTCGCCGCCTTCGCGCTCGATAAAGCCGTAGCCCTTCTCGTTCGAGAACCACTTGACGGTCCCCTTGGGCAAATCTGTACTCCCTTCCTGCACAAACAACGACGGCCCGGGCTCGCCGAGCCGCCGACCTACGTGAAGCGGCGCGTAGGTTAGCCGCGAATGCCAGGGAAGGCAAGGAGCCCTCGGCGGAAGCGGGCCGCTCGCACTGTGTTTTCCAAAAGCATCGCGATCGTCATCGGTCCGACCCCGCCTGGAACCGGCGTGAGGAACGCCGCAACCTTGGCCACATCCGGATCGACATCGCCGACAAGCCCGCTCTCGGTGCGGTTGATCCCAACGTCAACAACCGCCGCGCCGGACTTGACCATGTCCGTCGTAACGATCTCCGGCACGCCGGCTGCAACCACCAGGACGTCGGCATCGAGCGTCTGCCGCGCCAGGTCGTCCGTGTGCGAATGGCAAATCGTCACCGTCGCATGCGCCTGCAGGAGCAGATGCGCGATCGGCTTGCCGACGATGTCGCTACGCCCGATCACCACCGCGCGTGCACCGTCGAGCGGAACCCGGTGCTCGTCGAGTAGCGCCATGATCCCGAGTGGGGTCGCCGGCACGTGCGTCGGCCGGCCGAGGTAGAGCTCACCCGCGTTGAACGGGTGCACACCGTCCACGTCCTTGACCGGATCGATCGCCGTGACGGCAGCCGCATCGTCGAGGCCGCGCGGAAGCGGCAACTGGACGAGGATGCCGTCGATCCCGTCGTCCGCGTTCAACGCCGCGACCTCCTCCACGAGCTCCTCCTGCGAGATCGACGCCGGGAGCTTGCGGTCGACCGAGTGCATGCCCGCTTCGTCCGCCGCCTCGTGCTTGCGCCGGATGTAGATCGTCGAGGCCGGGTCCTCGCCGACCTGGACCGTCGCCAGCCCGACTTGGCCGAGCTCGCGCACGTCGTCGGCGACCTCAGCCCGCACGCGCTCTGCGAGCGGCCCGCCTTTCATCAACGTGGCCGACAAGTTAGTGCCCCGGCTGGTAATACCGCCGAGCCTCTGGGTCGCGAGCACCAAGCCAGAGTTCGCACTTGACCGCAGCAAGGCATGACTGCCTTGCTAAGGGCAAGGGTGGGCTCTGGCGCCGTGTGATCGCGGGCCAGGGGCCGGCATGTATTGCCGGGCGGGGCACTAAGGAATCGGGAGCTCCACGTCGCTCACGTCGAGCCCGAGCGACTCGGCCAGCCGGACACCGATCTCGATGTCCTTCTTCAGGTTCTCGATGTCGCGCGAGCGCATCGCGCCGCCGATGAACGCGCGCTCCTTCGGCCGCCAGAGCGCGTGCTCGACGAACGTCGGCAAGAGCCGGTTCGCCGCCTCGACGAGCGCACGCTTCGTCTTCTTGTCGGCGTTCCTGAGCAGAACCTTCTCGTACGCCATCCCGGCGCCGTGGTGGATGCCGTCGTCCGTCGTCAGCCGGTTGCAAAGGTCCTCGAGCACGGTCCCGCGCGAGGCGCGCGCGATCATCCGGAAGCGCGAGATGATCAGCCGTTCGTAGAAGACCTGCATCTGGAAGACCTTCTCCTCGAGGCTGTCGGCCTCCAGCGTCATGTGCGCGAGCTCGTCGAGGTGCGGGTCGCGCTCCGCGGTTCCGCCCGCCTCGTCGATCAGCTTCAGCCATGCCTCGGTGTGGCGCGACTCGTCCTGCACCATCGTCGAGTAGTAGAGCTTCGCCTCGGGATCCGGCGCGATGTTCAGGAGCTGCGAGGCCATCTCGCAGGCGAGCATGTCCGCCTGGAGCTGCTGCGTGAGCACCGAACGCCACATGTCGCGGCGACGGGCCTTGCGCTCGTCAGAGCCCTTCCCCTCGGGAATCGGCGGGATGTCCCCCCACGGAAGGTCTCGCACCTGCCATTCCTGCTTCTTGGCGAGCTCGTAGAAGCGCAGGACGCCGG
>VAXD01000185.1:3095-5786 GCA_005884155.1 Actinomycetota bacterium
CGTCGTGGGGGATCTGACCGAGCAGGAGGTCGACGCGATCGTGAACGCCGCGAATGAGTCGCTGCTCGGCGGCGGCGGCGTGGACGGGGCGATTCACCGTGCGGGCGGGCCGGAGATTCTGGCCGAGTCGAGCCGGCTGGGCGGCTGCGCGACCGGCGACGCGAAGGCGACAACGGCGGGCCGATTGCCGGCACGCTGGGTGATCCACGCGGTCGGCCCCGTGTGGCGCGGCGGCGAAGAACGCGAGTCCGAGCTGCTCGCCTCCGCGCACCGGCGCGCGCTCGAAGTCGCACGCGAGATCGGCGCCCGCACGGTCGCTTTCCCGGCGATCTCGTGCGGCGTCTACCGGTACCCGCCCGAGCTCGCGGCCCCGGTCGCGCTCGGCGTCGCACGCGACCTCGAGGGCGAGTTCGAGCTGATCCGCTTCGTCTTCCTCGGCGACGACCTGCGAGACGCGTTCGCCGCAGCTCTAAGCTCATGAGCGTGAAGTGGCCGCGGAAGAACGACGCCGAGTCGATCCGCGCGCGGCAGGAGGCGCTCGGGCTCGACGGAAACGTGACCGAGATCGACCTCGAACCGTTCGTTCACGCGCAGGAGATGCTGACCGGCGCGGCCGTGATCCCGGTCTCGGTGGTCGGCGCGCTCGAGCTCGAGCTCGGCGAGTACGAGCTGCGTGAGCCGGGAGGAGAGCTCGCCGAGACCGGCCGCGTGAACGACTCCGTCTTCGTCCCGCTCGCCCACACCGAGGGCGGCCTCTCGGCGTCGCTGCACCGCGGCGCGCTCGCGGTCGCCGAGTCGGGCGGCTTCCGTACCTACGTTCTCGCCGACGGGATCACGCGCGCGTCCTGCTTCGTCTGCGGCGCGGCCGGCGAGGCAATCGAGCTAGCGCGCTGGATCGAAGACGAGCTCGACTCGATGCGCACGTGGCTGGAGGAGCAGGACGACGCCGCGCTCTCGAAGTTCGCGCGGCTGCGCGAGGTAAAGACGCACGTCGTCGGCCCGATGTGCCACGTCCTCTGGCGCTGGACGACCGGCGACGCGGTCGGCGCGAACATGATGACCCGCAACTCCTACGTGCTGAACATGGGCTACGTGATGGAGCGCGCCCCGGTCATGCCCGAGCGCGCGCTGCTCGAGGCGAACATGGGCGGCGACAAGAAGCCGTCCTTCGAGTACTTCCAGAGCGGCCACGGCAAGACTGTCCTCGCCGAGACGACCCTCACCGAGGACGCCGTCCGCCGGGTGCTGCGAACGAGCATCGACGACCTGCTGGAGCTCGCCTGGGCAGGCACGCACGGTGCGGTCGCCTCCGGAATGCAGTCGGTCGCGTTCACGCCGGCCTCCGCGATCGCGGCGCTCTTCGCGGCCACCGGCCAGGACCTCGGCATGGTCGGGACGAGCTCGATGGCGCACGGCGCGGGCCGCCGCGTCGAGGGCGGCCTTCAGGTCTCGATCCGGCTGCCAGGATTGGAGGTCGCGACCGTCGGCGGCGGCACGACGCTGCCCTACGCCCAGCGCTGGCTCGAGGTGATGGGTTGCGCCGGCGGCGGCAAGGTCTACCGCTTCGCCCAGATCGTCGCCGCGGCGACGCTGGCCCTCGAGATCTCCGCGTCGGCGGCAATGGCCACCGCAGGCTCGGCCGAGTTCTTCCGCGCCCACCACGAGCGCGGCGGGCTCCGGTAGTCACGTACGAGAGGACGGCGTGAAGCGGGCTCTTCTCCTCGCTCCGTTCGTTCTGCTCCTAGCGGTCCCCTCAGCGACCTCCGCCTCGGGACCCGCGCCCGCGCCGCGGCTCTACAACCTCAGCGTCTCGAGCGGCCTCCCATTCGCCGGCGACCGCCGGTTGCTGACGACGGTCACGCCCAACGGAGACGGCCTTCGCGACCAAGCGGTGGTGCGCTTCCGGCTCGCCCGTGCCGCGACCGTCGCGATGCACGTGCTCGTCACTGGCAAGCACCCGCGGGAGGTTCGGACCATCAAACGCAGCTTCGGTGCCGGCTGGCACGGCATCGCCTGGGCGCCGCGCACGAGCCTGTTGCCCCGCACGTACCTGCTGTACCTGACCGTTCGCTCCCCGGACGGCGCCAAACGCGTCTACGGGGGCCTCGTCCACAGCCTCGAGCGGAAGCATCCTGCGCCCGTGGTGCGCGTGCGCGGCATCGACGCCGCCTTCGGCAGGCGCAGCTACGCCCCGAACGCGGTGGCGTGGCTCCGCGTCGCCACCGACGTCCCGTCGTTCACGCTCCAGCTCTTCCAGGCCGGGCCTGAGACGCAGCCGACCGTCGGCTACGCGATGGAGGGCGTTCCGGTGGACGAGCCGCGGCAGGTCGACTGGAGCGCGCACCTCGAGGCTCCGACGTCCGTCATCGTGCGCCTGGGCGACTGGCCGAACGGGCTCTACTTCGCCCGGCTCACGGCACCCGACGGCCAGAGCTACGACGCGCCCTTCGTCCTGCGCCCGCACGAGTACGGCTTGCACCGCGTCGCCGTGATCCTGCACACGAACACGTGGCAGGCGTACAACCACCAGGACGTCGACGGCGACGGCTGGGGCGACACCTGGTATGCCGCCGGCGACATCCGCACCGTCGACCTTTCCCGCCCGTACATCAACGGCGGCGCGCCGCCGAAGTGGCGCATGTACGACCTGCCCTTCATACATTGGCTCTACCGCACCGGCAAGCAAGTCGA
>VAXD01000186.1:0-4857 GCA_005884155.1 Actinomycetota bacterium
CTCGAAGTGCCAATGGCCGCACCCGTGGAGCCAGAGGTTCGCTGGCCGCGGGCCTTCCGCAACGCGTAGGCGCCGCAGCGCGTCGGCGGCCAGCTCGAGCGCGGTATCAAGGAGAGCGCTCGCGAAGGCGTCGTCCTCGTGCTCGAGGGGGGCGACCAGGCACTCGAAGGGGGCCCTGCCCGCATAGGGGCAGACGAGCAGCAGGCCGTCTCGTTCCACGACGACCCGTGTGCCCTCCGCGCGCTCCCAGGCGACGTACTCGCAAAACCGACAGGCCTCGCCGTCGTGCTCGGCTGCTTCGGCCGGAGGCTCGTCCTGGAGTCTGACGAGCTGCGAGTGAGAGTGGTGCAGGCTCGCGCCGGCGCGGTAGCCCTCGTTGACGCCGGCGAAGAGGAACGGGAAGCCGCCCGCGCGCGCCGCGGCGGCCCGTGCGCGCCAGGCTTCGGCGATGAGGGCGAGCTGGTCAGGCTCGAGCTCGACCAGCGATCGGACGTGGGTCGGCGAGTGGACGACGACCTCGTGCCCGTCGAAGGCGGGGAACTTGTTCGGCACGACGCGGACGCGCCAGCCCGGCGTGTTCTCTTCGCGACCCTCCGTAGGCAGCGCGAATACCTCGGGCGGCGTCCGGTCCTCGCGGCCCTCGCAGAAGGGGCACGAGTCGAGCTCGGCCGGGGTCGCCTCCTCGAAGACCTCCCAAGACGCACCGGGGCGGCCGGAGCGGGAGGGCGTCACCGCCACGCGGCGGCCGCTGACCGGATCGACGCGAAGGTCGGGGCTCAGGAGCTGGAGTTCGCCCGCTCGAGGAACGGCTTGATCAGCTCGATCGGCGCCGGGAAGACGATCGTCGTCGACTGCGAGGAGCCGAGCTCGAGCAGCGTCTGCAGGTAGCGGAGCTGGAGCGCGATCGGATGCTGCTCGATCACGAGCGCGGCGTCCTTGAGCCGCTCGGAAGCCTGGAACTCGCCCTCGGCGTTGATGATCTTCGCGCGCCGCTCGCGCTCGGCTTCGGCCTGGCGCGCCATCGCGCGCTGCATGCTCGACGGGATCTCGACGTCCTTGACCTCGACGATCGAGACCTTGATCCCCCAGGGCGAGGTGGCCTCGTCGATGATCTCCTGCAGGATCGCGTTGATCTTGTCTCGCTCGGAGAGCAGCTCGTCGAGCAGGTGCTGGCCGAGCACGGAGCGCAGGGTCGTCTGCGCGATCTGCGACGTCGCGACCATGAAGTTCTCGACCTGCACGATCGCGTTCTTCGGCTCGACGATCCGGAAGTAGGCGACCGCGTTCACCCGCACAGGGACGTTGTCCTTGGTGATGACCTCCTGCGGCGGGATGTTGAGCGTGATCGTGCGTAGGTCGACCTTGACCATCCGGTCGACGACCGGGATCAGCAGGAAGAGGCCCGGGCCCTTCGGCTCGGGCAGCAGGCGGCCGAGCCGGAAGACGATCCCCCGCTCGTACTCGCGCGCAACCTTGATCGCCGAGATCAGGAAGAGGACGAGCAGGAAGAGGAGGACTAGGACGATGACGATCGCGGCAGTCACGGCAGTGCGATCCTAACGGGCCTAGTCGTCGCCGACGTGAGTGACGTCGAGCGAGAGGTCGGGCCCGATCGCCGCGACGCGGACGCGCTGGCCGGGCCGCAGCGGCTCGCCGTCGGACGTTGTTGCCCGCCAGAGCTCGCCGTTCACGAAGACGAGGCCGTCGCGGCGCGCCTCGCCGACTTCGCCGACCATCGTCTGCGGCCCGACGCTTACCGGCCGACGGCGCACCGACATGGCCTTCGAGATCGCGAATGCCCAGAAGCCGCCGATCGCGAGGGCGACGGCGATCAGCAGCGGTGTGTTCACGTTCCCGTACGGCGCGGGCGCGTTGTGGAAGAGCAGCAGCGAGCCGACGACCATCGAGATCAGACCGGCCACGGTTAAGGCCCCGTGTGTGACCACGTGGACGTCGATCACGAGCAGCGCCGCCCCGAGGATCAGCAGCGCGAGGCCGGCCCAGCTGATCGGCAGGACGGCGAAGCCGAAGAGCGCGAGCAGGAGCGAAACCGCGCCGAGCGCGCCGGGCAGCACCACTCCCGGGTGGAAGATCTCGAAGCCGATCCCTGCAAGGCCTGCGAGGAAGAGCAGCGGGATCAGGTTCGGGTCGATCAGCGCGTTCAGCAAGCGCGTGAAGAAGCCCGGATGAACCTGGACCAGCTCTGCGCCGGCGGTGTGCAGGACGAGCTTCTTGCCGACGGTCGTCCGCCGGTCGATCTTGTCGAGCAGCGCGGGCAGCGTCGGCGCCAGCACATCGACGACGTTGATCTTGCGCGCCGTGACGTTGTCGACGTTCGCAGCGTGCTTGACGGCTTCCTCGGCCCAGGCCGCGTTGCGGCCGTGGTAGCGCATCAGGCTCTGGAGGGAGGCGACCGCGTCGTTGATCACCTTTCGGCGCAGGTCGGAGGAGATGTTCTGGCCGCTCGAGTCGATCGGCGTCGATGAGCCGATGTTGGTTTGGGGCGCCATGGCGGCGATGTCGCCCGCCTCGGTGATCCAGACCCCGGCAGAAGCCGCGCGCGAGCCCTGCGGCGAGACGTAGACGATCACGGGGATCTTCAGCGCGACCTCGTTCTTGACGATCGTGCGCATCGACTCGGAGAGCCCGCCGGGCGTGTCGAGCACGATCACCGCCGCGTTGTAGTGGTTGCTCTCGGCCCGGTGGAGCTGGTGGTCGACGTAGCTCGACGTGACCGGATTGACCTCGAGCGGGAAGTGGATGACGAGGACTTTCGGCTTCCCTGAGGCTGCGAGGGCCAGCGCAGGGATGGCGAGAGCCAGGACGAGCGAACCAAAAAATGCCCGCAGAATCGGCCCTTTCACAGTTGTAAGGATCGTATCAGCGAGCCTTGCGGCGCCAGAGAGCTTGTGCGACCCTCGGCCAGGTGAGGCCGTCCCTTCTGGCCGCAGCCGTCCTCGCTCTCGCCGCCCCGGGCACCGCAGCGGCGGCGGGCCTTTCGCTTGCCTCCACCGGCCTCCACGGCGGCGGGCCGATCGCGGTCAAGCGCTTCCAGCTCGTCGGCCTGCACTGGCGCGGCAGCGGCAAGGTGCTCTTACGGACGCGCTCCGGCGAGGACGATCTGCCCGACCTGGGCACGGAAGGCCGGCAGCTGCGCGGCTGGCGGCTAGGCGCGCCCTACTGGACCGGCACCGACGACCACGTGCAGTACCGGACGGTAGGCCGTGTCCGTGCGGTGCGGCAGTTCTTCGTCCGCGGCCCGGTCCGGGGCCGTTCGTTCCGGCAGCCCGACTTCACCGACGAGCCGACGATCGTCACGCGCGCGCAGTGGCACGCGCCCGAGTCGATCCGCCGCGCGCCCCCGCTCTACGCGGACGGCGTCCACCTGGTCTTCATCCATCACACCGCGGGCTCGAACAGCTACAGCGCGAGCCAGTCGGCCTCGATCGTGCGGGCGATCATGCTCTACCACGTTCAGGCCAACGGCTGGAACGACATTGGCTACAACTTCCTCGTCGACAAGTACGGCCAGATCTTCGAGGGCCGGTACGGCGGCATGACGCGCCCGGTGATCGGGGCGCACGCGATGGGGTTCAACGCGGGCAGCGCCGGCATTGCGCTGATCGGCAACTACAGCTCGGCGCCCGTCTCGGCAGCGGCTAAGGCGGCGCTCGTCTCGCTGATCGCCTGGCGGCTCGACCTCGGGCACGTAGATCCGCTCTCGCGGGTCGTCCGCATCTCCGCGGGCAACCCGCGCTACCCGCCGGGCACCGCCGTGACGCTGAACGCGATCGCCGCGCACCGCGACGTCTACCCGACGAGCTGCCCGGGAAACAGCCTCTACCGCCAGCTGCCGTCGATCCGCGCCCAGGTCGCGCAGACCGGGCTGCCGAAGATCTACGCGCCGCAAGTCGCCGGCGCGCTCGGCGGGCCCGTGCGGTTCACGGCGCGCCTGTCGGCCGCAGCCGACTGGACGGTGACGGTGAAGGATCAGGCCGGAACGGTTGTCGCAAGCGGCGCCGGAACGGGGAGTGCCGTCGATTGGACCTGGGACGCGAGCGCCGCCTCCCAGGATCAGCGGTACACGTGGGCGATCTCAGTGCCGGACGCGCGTAGCGCGACCGGGACGCTCGGAGCGGCGCTCCCGCCGCCGACGCTGGGCCAGGTCAAGGTGGTGCCGCCCGTCGTCTTGCCGAACGCCGGTGCGGCGGCCGATCACGCGAGCCTGGTCTACCGCTTGAACGTCCAGTCGATGGTCACGGCCGACCTCGTCGACGGGGCCGGCGCGACGGTCGCGGAGTTGTTCCACGGGCTGCGACGGGCCGGGCGGCAGAGCTTCGTCTGGAAGAACGTGTCCGTGCCCGACGGTCGGTACCAGATCCTGCTCTCGGCGCGTAACGCGCGCAGCCAGGAGACGCACCAGCTGGTGCCGGTCGCGGTCGACCGCACACTGGGACCCTTCACCGGCAGCGCGACGGCGTTCTCGCCCGGCGCCGGCCGACAACTTGTGTTCCGCTTCAGCCTGTTCGGCCCGGCCGACGTGCAACTGCGGATCATGTCGGGCACGAGCCCTCTCGTGAGCGTGCTCGAAGCCGAGCTCAATGCGGGCCCCCAGCGGGTCGTCTGGGACGGTTCGGGGCCGCCGGACGGACGCTATACGGCGCTGCTGAGCTCGACCGACGCCGTCGTGACAGCCCAGCAATCCGTTCCATTGATTCTTGATCGCGTCCCACCGGTTCTCCGCTTGGTCTCAATGAGCTCCTTGCGCTTCCGGATCAGCGAGCCAGCGCGGGTGACGCTCATCCTGAACGGACGCGCCCGCCACCTGCAACTCCGCCGCGCGGGCGTCTTCCGCGT
>VAXD01000186.1:4911-5478 GCA_005884155.1 Actinomycetota bacterium
CGCGGGCGCCGCTGACCCAGTCGTCGTAGCGGAGCTCGAGCCGCTCGAGCAGCTCGACAAGCAACTCGGCGCGGTCGACCTCGCGGCCGGTTTCAACGAGCAGCGAGGTCGCCGGCCGGTCGATCTCCCTCGGCAGCTCGGCTTCCGGGACGTTGACGTTGATCCCCAGCCCGAGCACGACGCGGCCCTCGCGTGCTTCGGCGAGCACCCCGGCCACTTTTCGCGTGCCGAGAAGGACGTCGTTTGGGAACTTCAGCACGGGGACGAGGCTCGTCACCGCCTCGATCGCCTCCGCGCACGCCGCGGCCGCCACCCCGGTCAGCTCCGGCAACCGCTCGCCGGGCACGTCTGGCCGCAACTGGACGGAGCAGAGCAGGCTCGTGCCGGCCGGCGCGAGCCACTTCCGCCCGAGCCTCCCCCGACCGGCGGTCTGCTCGCCGGCGACGACGACCGTCCCCTCGGGATCGTCTGGTGCGAGCAGCAACTGCGTCGACGGCGTCGACTCGACGTAGCGATAGCCGTGGCCGAACCGCCCGCGAAGGCGCGGGAGCACGTCCTCGCGCGCGA
>VAXD01000181.1 GCA_005884155.1 Actinomycetota bacterium
TGCTGGCGACCAAGTCGAACGCGGTGCTCGACACGGCGCGCGACCTCTCGGAGGCGATCGGCGAGACACCTGTGCTCTGCGTTGCGAGCGACCTCGTCTTCACTGACGCGGGCGTCCTGCCGGGGCGCGGCGAGCTCTCGCTCGCGGAGGAGGTGGCCCAGATCCTGCGCGCGCCCGTCGCCTCAGGCCTGCACTCGCTCTCGGCGGCGCACCTCGCGGCGAACGAACTGCCCGACGAGGACGCGCTCGTCTGCGGTGACCACCCGGCGGCCAAGCAGCTCGCGCTCGGGATCGCGGAGCGGCTCGTCGGCGGCCGCGCGGTCGACGTGGGCCCGCTTGCCAACTCACGCGCGCTCGAAGCGATGACGGCCGCGATCCTGAACGTGAACCGTGAGCTCGGCGTGACGGCCGGCCTGCGGTTGACCGGCCTGCCGTGATCACGGTCGTGTCGGTCGACGGGCTGCCGGAGATCCGGGAGGACGACGACCTGGCGGCGCTGATCGCCGAGCGGGCCGCGCTGCGCGACGGCGACGTGCTGGTGGTCGCGCAGAAGGCGGTCTCGAAGGCGGAGGGCCGGATCGTCCGGCTCGCCGACGTCGAGCCGTCGCCCGAGGCTCAGGAGCTTGCGGGCGACGAGGACCCGCGCCGGCTCGAAGTGATCCTGCGCGAGTCGAAGCGAATCGTCCGCACCCGACCGCCGCTCGTGATCGCGGAGACAAGACACGGGTTCGTCTGCGCCTCGGCCGGCGTCGACTCGTCGAACGCGCCGGAGCCCGACACCGTCGTCCTGCTCCCCGAGGACCCGGACGCATCCGCGGCGCGGCTCCGCGAGCGCCTGCGCGAGTTGACCGGCGTCGAGGTCGGCGTGATCGTCAGCGACTCGTTCGGCCGCGCGTGGCGTCAGGGCACGACCGACGTCGCGATCGGCCTCGCCGGGATCCAGCCGCTCCTCGACCTCAAGGGCGAGCGCGACCAGGCCGGCTACGAGCTGCACGCGACCGTAATCGCGGTCGCGGACGAGCTGGCCTCCGCGGCCGAGCTGGTCATGGGCAAGACGCGCGGAATCCCGGCCGCAGTGATCCGCGGCGCCGACGCGTCGGGCTACGGCAGCGCCCACGACCTTGTGATGCCCGCCGAGAGGGACCTCTTTCG
Organism: Actinomycetota bacterium; assembly: GCA_005884155.1. Lineage (GTDB taxonomy): Bacteria > Actinomycetota > Thermoleophilia > Gaiellales > Gaiellaceae > AC-32. The sequence goes on from VAXD01000181.1 coordinate 1,153, forward strand.
CTAACGGGAATTCCGTGCCACACTGAGCCTGAGGGAGGGAGAGATGACGAGGGAGACGTTCCTGCTCGTGTTCGTGCTGGGCTCGGCCGCGCTGGCGGTCTGGGTCGTGTTCTGCCTGCCGCGGCTCGCGCCGCAGAGCCTCCGCGCCGCGGGAGGACACCTGGTCGCCGCGCTCGCCGTCGGCTACGCGCTCGCCCCGGCCCTGCGCCTGGTTCCGGGCCAGCCCGCGAAGATCTCGGTGCTCGTGGCCCTGTTCGCGATCGCCCTGCCGGCGATCACCTACATGCTGCTCGCCGGCCTCTGGCTCATGAGGTTCATGGCCGGACAGCTCTGAGCGCCAAGCCGGTCAGGATCTCTCGAACGATCCGGTCGGCGACGAGCGCCGTGATGTCGCTCGAGCCGGGCGCGGTCGGGATCACCTCGACCACGTCGGCGCCGACGAGCTCGACGCGCGACGTGATCTCCCGGCAGGCCCAGAGGAGGTCGGCGCTCTCCATCCCGCCGGGCTCCGGGGTTCCCGTGCCGGGCGCGTAAGCCGGGTCTAGCACGTCCACGTCGACGCTCAGGAAGACGGGCCCGGCGCCGACGACGTCGATCGTGCCGCCCACGACCTCCTCGATCCCGAGCCGCCGGACGTCGTGCATGAAGAAGCTCGTGATCCCGCGCTCCTCCTGCCAGCGGAACTCCTTCTCGCCGGGCCAGTAGCCGCGCAGGCCGATCTGGACGTACCGCTTGGGGTCGATGATGCCCGCCTCGACGAGCCGGTACATCGGCGTCCCGTGCGAGACTTCGACGCCGAAGACCTCGGTTCCGGTGTCCGTGTGCGTGTCGAAGTGGACGAGCCCGATCGGCGCCCGGCCGGCCGCACAGGCGCGCATGTCCGGCTCCGCGATCGAGTGGTCGCCCCCGAGGACAACCGGGATCGCGCCGGCTGCGACGACCTCGCCGACCGTGCGCTCGATCGCCTCGTGCGAGTGCTTCGGGTCGGCCGGCAGCACCGGCGCGTCGCCGTAGTCGACCATCTTCAGCACGGCCATCGCGTCGACCTTCGCCTCGAGGTGCGGGCCCGGGGGGCAGCTCGCAGCCCGGATCGCCCGCGGGCCGAAGCGCGCACCGGGCCGGTCGGAGACGAGATCGTCGGTCGGGGCGCCCACGATCGCGACGTCGAAGGCCTTCAGCTCGGCGGGATCCTGCGTGTACGGCAGCGTCCCGTAGGTGAGCAGGCCCGCGTAGTCGGGCTTCTCGCCGTGTTCGCGCCAGCGCTCGAGCGGGTCGATCACGGAGCGATTGTCTCCTGCCCGGCAGTGCAGTGCTAGGTGCAAACTGCGCGGATGGCCGCCGAGATCGTGCTTGTCCGCCACGGCGAGACCGAATGGAGCCGGGCGCTTCGGCACACTGGACGGACCGACCAGCAGGCGGAGCTCGGCGGCCGGGCGCTCGAGGGCAGGCAGTTCGCGCTCGTCCTGACGAGCCCGCTCGAGCGCGCGCGGGAGACCGCCCGCCTCGCCGGCTTCGGCGCGAGCGCCCAGCCCCGCGACGACCTGGCCGAGTGGGACTACGGCGACTACGAAGGCCGCACGACCGCAGAGATCCGGGAGGAGCGCCCCGGCTGGTCGCTGTTCAGGGACGGCGTGCCGAACGGCGAGACCGTCGAGCAGGTCGGCGAGCGCGCGGACCTGATCCTCGTTGAGGCCGCGGGCACCGAAGGCGACGTCCTGCTCTTCGCCCACGGCCACATCCTGCGCGTGCTGGCCGCCCGCCGGCTCGGCCTCGAGCCCAGGGACGGACGCCTCTTCGCGCTCGACCCGGCAACGCTCAGCACCCTAGGCCACGAGCGCGAGCAGCCCGTCCTGCGCCGCTGGAACCAGCCGGTAGGCTGAGCACG
>VAXD01000182.1 GCA_005884155.1 Actinomycetota bacterium
CCCTGAGCGCGCTCCGTGATCCGGTCGCGCAGCTCGCGGCCGCCGACGGTCTCGTTCGCGATCACGAGGATCCGCCGCTCGTCCGGCCCACTGCGGCTGCGGGGCACCTCCTTCGGGGCGACCTCGTTCCGCCGGGCGCGCAGCCACCACAACGCGACGATGACGCTGAGGACGATGAAGACCGCGAGCCCGGCCCACTCGTTGATCACGCCGGCGATCGCGATCAGCCCGAAGTAGACCACGGCGCCCACCAGGAACTGGAACGCCTCGGCCTCGCTGCGCAGTGGGTTCTTCACTAGAGGATGTAGACCGTCGTGTAGACCACGATCCACATCACGTCCACGAAGTGCCAGTAGATCCCCGGGATCTCGACCCCGAGGTGCGCCTCCGGCGAGTAGTGACCGCGATACGAGCGGATCGTCGCCGCGAGCAGCAGCGTCAGCCCGACGAAGACGTGCGCGCCGTGGAGCCCCGTCAGGCAGAAGAAGATCGTCCCGAACGCGTCGGTGTACGGCGCGAAGCCGATCCGGGAGTACTCGAGCAGCTGCGTCAGCAGGAAGGTCAGACCGAGCAGGAACGTCAGCGTCAGGCCGGCCTGCAGCCCGGAGCGGTTGCCGCGCTTGATCGACTGCAGCGCCCAGTGCATCGTGAAGCTCGAGGTCACGAGGATGATCGTGTTCATCCCAGCCACGAAGACCGGCAGCTCGTACGGCGGGGTCGGCCAGGGCGTCCCGGCCGCGACGCGCACAAAGAAGTAGGCCGTGAAGAACGAGCCGAAGAGCATGATCTCCGACGCGATGAAGAGGAACATCCCGAGCGTGCGCGCGTCCACGCGCGAGCTCTGATTCGCGACCGGCGGATGGGCTTGGGCTTCGGCGTGGGTGCTCATACCGGAGCCGACTCGGGCTCGGCCTCGACCTCGATGTGATCCACCGGCAGGCTGGTCGACTTGCGCAGCCGGTTGACGAGGTCGCCGCGCAGCCAGTTCGACCGGTTTTCGCCGGGGAAGGTCGAGACGATGATCTCGTCGACCCGCTCGTCCTGAACCGCCTGCGAGGCGGCAGTGAACGGGTCCGGGTGCGCAACCTGCCCGTGGACGTCGATACCCTCGCCGCGCAGGATCGTCAGGGCCCGCCGCAGCCTCCGCTCAGCCTCCGGGTGCTCGGCCGACGACGCGTCGCTCTGCGGGCAGATGATCAGGAACGACGCCGGGCTCTTCCCCGCCCGCTCGCGGATCTTGTCGAGCAGGGCGTCGCCGACGAGCGTCTGGTTCGCGACCACTAACACGTTGGCCTCTGCACCCTTCTCCTCGTCGAGATCGACGACGACGTGCTCGACTGGGATCCCGTCGGCCGCGCGCTGGATCCGCTCGACCACGTTGCGGCGCAACCAGCCGGAGCGCTGGCGCGGGTGCGTCGAGACGATGATCTCGTCGGGCCGCGGCTCGAGCTGCGCAAGAGCGTCGCGGAGCGCGGCGACCGGGTCGGCCTCGACGACGTGCCCCGAAGCGGCGATGCCCGCCTCGCGGAGCGCCTCGAGCGTCCGGTCGAGCCGCCGCCCGGCCGAGGCTCGGCGCGTGTCCTCGTAGACGACGTAGCCCTCGCGCGGCTGGTTGACGGGCGCCACGACGGTGACCCGCAGCGACCCCTCCGCGGCCAGCCGCTTCAACGCCTCGATCAGCCCGCGCCCGGCCACGGTCTCGTTCGCGATCACGAGCACGTGCTTCACCGCGTGGGCACCTCCTCGAGCGTGCCGACGCGGTCGCCGTTGAAGACCGCGTGCCGCGCGCCCTCGACGCCGTACTCGTACGGATTGCCGACGACCTGCGGGATCTCGTCGAAGTTGAAGATCGGCGGCGGCGAGCTCACCTGCCACTCGAGCGTCAGCGAGCGCCACGGGTTCGCCTCGGCCGCCGGACCGAAGCGCCAGCTTTTGATCATGTTGTAGAGGAAGACGAGTGTCGAGGCGCCGAGCCCGAACGAGGCGAGCGAGATGAACAGGTTCAGGTCGGCGAAGCGCGGCACGTAGTCGGCGACGCGGCGCGGCATCCCCTGGATCCCGAGCCAGTGCATCGGGAAGAAGGTCAGGTTGAAGCCGACGAACGTCAGCCAGAAGTGGAGCTTCCCGAGCCGCTCGTCGTACATGCGGCCGGTCATCTTCGGGAACCAGAAGTAGATCCCGGCGAAGATCGTGAACAGCGAGCCGCCGAAGAGCACGTAGTGGATGTGCGCGACCACGAAGTACGTGTCCGAGACGTGGATGTCGATCGGCACCGCCGCGAGGTAGATCCCGGAGAGCCCGCCGATCACGAACATCGAGACGAAGCCGAGCGCGAACAGCATCGGCGTGTCGAAGTGGATCCGTCCCTCCCATAAGGTCGCGAGCCAGGAAAAGACCTTGATCCCGGTCGGCACCGCGATCACCATCGACGTCACCATCATCGGGACGCGCAGCCACGGCGCCATCCCCGCCACGAACATGTGGTGCGCCCAGACCGAGAACCCGAGCACGAGAATCGCCATCAGCGAAAGGGCCATCAGCCGGTAGCCGAAGATCGGTTTCCGCGCCATAACGGAGATCACCTCCGAGGCGATCCCGAAGCCGGGCAGCATCATGATGTAGACGGCCGGGTGCGAGTAGAACCAGAAGATGTGCTGGTACCCGAGTGGGTAGCCGCCGTTCTGGTAGTTGAAGAAGTTCGTGTGCATGACGTGGTCGAACATCACGAAGAACTGCGACCCCGCGATGAACGGCGTCGCGATCACGACCAGGAGTGACGTCGTGAAGTTCGCCCAGACGAGCAGCGGCATCCGCCAGAAGCTCATCCCCGGCGCGCGCATGGTGATGATCGTGACCAGGAAGTTGAGCGCGGTCATGATCGAGCTCGCGCCCGCCCACTGGACGCCCATGTTGAAGAAGACGGCGCCGATCGGCTGGTGAGTCGAAGCGAGCGGCGCGTAGCCCGTCCAGCCGGCTGCAAAGGGGCCGCCGGGCGCGAGGAAGCTCGAGAGCATCATGAAACCGGCGATCGGCAGGAGCCAGAACGAGAGCGCGTT
>VAXD01000176.1 GCA_005884155.1 Actinomycetota bacterium
ATGGGGATCCACACGTGCGAGGCGTCGCCGAGCGGCGACGGATACGTCGGCATCGGAGTCCACCGCGGCGCACGCATCGCCTCGGCGAGCCACGGAGGCCAGGTGCTGCTCTCGACGACGGCGCGGGGCCTCCTAGAGGAGGAGACCAACTCGTTCGCTACTCGCGACCTCGGCGAGCACCGCCTCAAGGACCTAACCGGGCCGGAGAGGCTCTACCAGCTGGTCGGCGACGGGCTGGAGGTCGAGTTTCCGCCGCTCAAGACGCTCGACAACCGCCCGACGAACCTGCGCCCGCAGCCAAGTCCGCTTGTGGGGCGCGGCAGGGAGCTTCGCGAGATCTGCGAGCTCGTTGCCGGTGGCGCCAGGCTGGTCACGCTGACCGGCCCCGGGGGCGTCGGCAAGACGCGACTCGCGCTCCAGGCCGCGGCGGAGCTGCTCGATCAGTTCCGAGACGGCGCCTTCTTCGTTCCGCTCGCCGCGCAGACCGACCCGGAGCTGGTGCTACCGGCCGTCGCGCAGACCCTCGGCGTGACGAGCGCAGGCATCCAAACCCTCGAGGCCTACATCGCCGACAAGGAGCTGTTGCTGGTGCTCGACAACCTCGAGCAGGTCCTCGATGCGGCGCCGCAGCTCGCCGAGCTGTGCTCGCAGGGAGACGGCCTCAGAGTCCTCGCGACGAGCCGGGAGGCCCTTCGGCTCAGCGGCGAATCCGTCTACCCGGTTCCGCCGCTCTCGATCGAGGACGAGGCCGTCGAGCTGTTCGCCGTCCGTGCGCAAGCCGCCAGCCCCGACTTCGAGCTCGCTGCGAACGTCGAGACCGTCCGCGAGCTCTGCGCGCGGCTCGACGGTCTCCCGCTCGCCGTCGAGCTCGCTGCGGCGCGAATCGCGACTATGACCCCGGAGGCGATGCTCGACCGTCTCGGCGACCGGCTGAAGCTGCTGGCCGGCGGCGCCCGTGACGTGCCCGAACGTCAGCGCACGATTCGGGACACGCTGGAATGGAGTTACGAGCTTCTGACCGACGAGGAGCGGGACCTGTTTTCCCGCCTGGGTGTCTTTGCAGGCGGGTTCACGCTCGAGGCCGCAGAGGATGTCTGCGACGCTGACCTCGACGTGCTCGGCTCACTGGTGGCCAAGAGCCTGGTGCGGCACGCCGAAGGACGCTACTCGATGCTCGAGACAATCCGCGACTACGCCCGGGAGCGGCTCGGAGGCGATCTGGACGACACCGCCGAGCGTCACGCAGCGCACATGCTGGCGCTCGCGGAGACCGCCTGGCGCGAGAAGGTCGAGCGCGACGCGTACTGGCTGGGGCGGCTCGCCCCGGAGCTCGACAACATCCGCGTAGCGCTCGATTGGCTCGCCGATCACGACCCTGAGCGACGCCTCCGGCTGGCCGCCTCCACGGGATGGGCGTGGCTGATGCTCTCGCACCTGCGCGAGGGCAGGAGCGAGCTCGAGGCCGCTCTCGAGCTGGACGGCGGCGACGCCTGGGCCCGTGCGCTCGCCCTCGCGTGGGAGGGTCAGTGCGCCGCCTACCTGGGCGACAGCGAGACCGGGCTCCGCCAGGAGACGGCGGCCCTCGAGCTCTTTCGGTCGCTCGACGATCGGCTCGAGGAAGCTAGGACGCTCGGCCTGCGGGCGTGGGCGAACTTCTTCGGGGGAGATCTCGCGTCCGCTCGAAAGGACGCCGAGGAATCGCTCGCGCTGCACCGCTCGCTTGGCGACCCCCTCGAGATCACGAATGCGATCTCCACGCTTGCCCAGATCCTCGTGGCCGAGGGCGACGTCAACGCGGTAGAGCCCCTCGCCCGCGAGGCTCTGGAGACGACCCGCGAGCTCGGGTCCGTTCGGATCGAGCACTTTGCGCACCATTTCCTCGGTGACTGCGCGCTCATTCGCGGCGAACCGGCCGGTGCCGCGCCGCACTACCGCAGGAGCCTTGAGACCGCGGTCGAGATCGGGGACCGGGTCGAGATCTTCACCGAGCTCCAGGGGGTCGCAATGGCGCTGGCCGGGCTCGGCCGGCTCGAGCCGGCCGCGCGGCTGGGCGGCGCCGCCGAGGCAGGCTTCGAGTCGCTCGGGGCCGACCTGTCCGGAATCGCTTTCTGGACCGAGCTGCTCGAGCGCTACCTGGGGCCGGCGAAGACGCAGCAGGATTCCGAGTGGAACGCCGGCAGGCGGCTCGACCTGGAGCAGGCGGTCGAGCTCGCCCTGCGCCCGGAATGAGCCCGACACGGTTACCGTAAACGGGTGACTCTCCCCGGCGGCACCGTCACGTTCCTGTTCACGGACATCGAGGGCTCGACGCGCCTGTTGCAGGAGCTGGGCGACGACTACGGACAGGTCGTCGCCGACCACCGCCGGCTCCTGCGCGACGTCTTCGGCGCTGCGCGCGGCAGCGAGGTCGACACCCAGGGCGACGCGTTCTTCTATTCGTTCGCGCGGGCGCGAGACGCCGTGCGCGGCGCGGTCGACGGGCAGCGCGCGCTCGCCGCGCACGAGTGGCCCGGCGGCGCCGAGGTGCGCGTGCGGATGGGCCTGCACACCGGCGAGCCGCACGTCGGCGACGAAGGCTACGTCGGCATGGACGTCGTGCGCGCCGCCCGGATCTGCTCGGCGGGTCACGGCGGCCAGATCCTCGTCTCCGAGACCACCAGGGCGCTGATCGGGAACGACCTGCCCGCCGGTGTCAGCGTCCGCGATCTCGGCAAGCAGCACCTGAAGGACGTCCAGCACGAGCACGTCTACCAGCTCTCGCTCGCGGAGGCCGACGACCGCTTCCCGCCGCTCAAGTCGGCCCCGGCCGCGAAGTCCCCGCTCGAGGAGCGCTTCGAGCAGCGGATCTCCGACTACGTCGAGCGCCAGCTCGAGTCGGCGTTCAGCGGCGAGACCCACCCCGGCAAGCTCGCGGCCGGCGGCATGGGCCTCGCAGCCGGCGGGATCGCGCTCGTC
>VAXD01000187.1 GCA_005884155.1 Actinomycetota bacterium
GAGCTCGTTCCGGTAGTTCGCGAACGCGCGGTGGAGCTCATTCGTGCCGGGGTTGTGCGCCACGGTCTCGCGCACGATCGGCAGCAACCAGAGCGCGACTGCGCCCGCCGGGACGATCACTCCCGCGAGCGCAGCGCCGAGCGGCACGAGGTCGCGGCGCGCGAGCAGCGCCCGCGCGCCGAGGAAGCCGGCGAGCACGATCACGACGAGCGCCGCATGCGGCGGATGGATCAGCGTCAGCGCCCCGGCCGCTGCCGCGACCGACGCGAGCCCCGGCCAGGACGGCCGGCGCACGTACGCAAACACAAGCGCGAGCAACGCGGGGAAGACGAGCATCCGGCTCGCGTTCGCGGCCAAAGCGAGCGAGATCAGCGAGCCGCCGTGGCCGGGCGCGAGCCCGAGCAAGGCGAACTGGAGCAGCACCAATGCGAGCCCCGCCCAGCGCGAGCGGAAGAGGATCGCACCGGCCTCGAAGACGAGCAGGAACGAGAGCGGCAGCAGCACCGTCGGCGCGTGCAGGACGGCCGCATCTGGGTCGACCCCGGCGAGCCTTGTCACCAGCGCCATGAACCCCTGCCAGAGCGGGAATGCGTAGCCGGGGTGCAGGCCGCCGTCCTTGAACTCGTCCAGCGTCCTGAGCGAGATCGAGCCGAAGTCGAGCAGCTTGCGGATCCGCCCGATGTGGAAGAACGCGTCGCCGCCGAACGCCGCGGCCGACCAGAGCGAGATTCCCGCCGCCGCGCCGAGCGCGAGCACGCCGAGGCTCGAGAGCCGCGCCCGCGACCAGGGCTGCCGTAGCGCAAACGGCAGCGCGCAAGCGCCGGCGCCGAACATGACCGCGAACGCGAGCCAGAGCGACCCGTGGAACGCGAACATCAACGCCATTCCCGCAAACAGCACAGCGAGGCTCCAGACGAACGCCGGTGCCAGGCCGTGGAGCCCGAGCGCCCGCGCGATCACCGCGCCCGGCAGGAGCAGGCAGGCCGTTGCGCCCGCGAGTCTCAACGCGAGCCCGACTCCGGTCGTGGGCAGCAGCCAGCCGAGCCCGAGCAGCGCCGGTGCCGCGAGCCAGTGCAGCGGGAGCGAGCGCGGGGCAAGCCGCAGGCGCAAATCGGCGGCCACCGACGTCAAAGCAGCAACCGGGCGGCCTGGACGAACGCCGGCTTGAGGTCGTCCCGTGCGAAGACCGCGTCGACATAGGGCGGCCGCTGCGGCGCAGGCCGCTCACCGGAGAGGAACGTGATCGCCCAGCGCCTGTGCCGGCCGTTCATGGAAACCGGCTCGGGCCGCTCCCCGATCAGGTCCTCGTAGGCGATCCGAGGCAGGTCGACGCCGCACGCCGCCGCGAGGCCGTGCCACTGCCAGAGGCGCGGGTTGACTTCCATCAGGCGCAGCGTCCCGTCGCGGGCGTCGCGCTTGAGCTCGACCTGCGAGAGGCCGGTGAACTCGAGCGCCCGCAGCAGGGTCAGACCCCGGTCGACGACTTCCTCGTCCCAGAGCGCCTCGCCGACGCGGCACGTCCCGATCCCGCCCCGCGGCGTCTGGCGCAACTTGCGTCCGCAGAAGAGGCCGAGCGGCTCTCCGTCGCGGTCGAGGTAGCTGCCGAGCGTGAAGAGCGCGTCGTCGTCGCCGGGAATCAGCTCCTGGACGAGCGGCTCGTACTCCTCGACCTCGGCGTAGACGCTCTCGGCCTCCGCGGCCGTCTCGCAGCGGAACGCCTGCCGGCCGAAGCGGCGCTTGAACCCCTCGGTCGCGGACGGCTTGACGAGCACCGGGAGCCCGAGCTCCTCCGCAGCCGCGCGAGCCTCCGCCGCCGAGTCGGGCGCACGCGTCCGGGGAACGGGGACGCCCGCGGCCTCGGCGGCCTCGTACTGCGCGCGCTTGCTCTGGATCCGCTGCAAGACCTCCCAGGGCGGAAACGGGTAGCGGAAGCGCTCGCCGAGCCGAGCCGCCCCGCGCGCGATCGCGTTCAAAGGCTCGTCATGCGTCGGGAAGACCGGGACAGGCCCCTCGAGCTCCTCACCGAGTTCTTCACCGATTTGGGCCATGAACGAGACGAACGCGTCCTCGTCCTGCGGGTCCGGCGACACGACCGGCACGGCGTAGCGCGACCGGAACCCGAGCGCGCTCTCGCGATGGTCGACCGCGATCACCGGCACCCCCGCGCGCCCCAAAGACCGGATCGCCGCCAGTCCGTTCACCCAGCCCACGTCGATGACCATCGCCGCCGGCCGGGTCGCTCCGGCGATCCGCTCGCGGATCACGACTCCTCCAAGAGGTCCCGCGCCCGACCGCTCGCGAGCCAGCGTGCCGCCTGCGCGGTGGTCTTCCGGCGCTCCCCTCGGAACACGAGAGCGCGTAGCCTCATCGACGAGAGCAGCAGCCGCCGAGCGCGCTCGGCGTCGCGCGGCGAGCCGTGCTTGGCGAAGAACCGCAGGTGCCCACGCAGCTGCTCGCGGTACATCGGCCCCCAGTTCTGCGACGTCGTCGCGCCGCCGACGTGCACGAACTCAGCGCCTGGGAAGAAGAGCACCTTCCAGCCGGCGCGGTGGAATCGGTAGAGCCAGTCGGTCTCCTCGCTGAACATGAAGAAGTCCTCGTCGAAGAGCCCAACCGTATCGGCGGCCTCGCGCCGCACGAGCAGGCAGGCGCCCATCATCCACTCGGCCTCGCGCACCCGGTCGTGGGCAAAGCGCGAGCCGTAGAACGCGTTCAGCGCCCGCGTCCGCGGCCCGAGTTTGCGCAGCAAGAAGTACTCCGTTGTCAGTCGCCAGATCGTCGGGAAGCCACGCACCGTTCGCTGCAGCGAGCCGTCGGTATTGAGCAGCCTCGGCCCGACGACCGCAGCGTCGGGGTGCTCGTCCGCGAAGGCGGCGAGCTTCTCGACCGCATCGTCCAGCGCCCACGCGTCGGAGTTCAGCAGCAGGAAGTAATCGCCCGAGGCCACGCGCATCCCCGCGTTCGATCCGCCGCCGAGCCCCTTGTTCTCCTGCTCGATCAGCCGCGCGTCGGGAAAGCGCTCGCGCACGAGCTCGAGCGTCCCGTCGATCGAGCCGTGGTCGACGACAGGCACCGCTCCAGCCAGGGCAGCGCGTTGTAGGTGACGACGACGACGCTGACTTCAGCCATCGCGGAGCTGCGGCGGGCTGGGCCGAGTGAGCCCGCGCACGCTCTGCCAGCCGAGCAAGAGAGCGCCCGGAATCGAGAGGCAGATCGTGACCGCGAAGAAGAGAAAGCCCGTCGCGAAGGCCTTGTCGGCGTCCACGCCCAGCCCACCGAGGAAGCTGACGAAGAACGACTCGCGCACCGCGATCCCGTTGACCGTGAACGGCATCAGCAGGACGAGGAAGAGCAGCGGGCCCATCACGTAGTACGGCCGCGGCGAGAGCTCCACGCCGACCGCCTTGCCCGCCGACCAGATCGCGAGCACGCGCACCGACTGGACGGCGAGCGTGAGCGCAAAGACGCCCGCGAGCAGCTTCGGGTGGCCGCGGTACGAGTGGATGCCCTCGTAGACCGCGCGGATCGGGCGTTCGAGCCGGATCTTGCGGAGCAACGGGACGGTCTTCGCGAGCAGGGGCCGCACCCGGCGCGAGAAGAGGCCGATCGCCAGCAGGACCGTCGCGACCACGAAGCCGAGCTCGATCCAGAGGTACGCGCCGACGTTGTAGCGCCCGACCGCGAGCGCGAAGCCGAGGCCAGCGAGCGCGAGCGTGGCCGCGCCGCCGAGCGCGCGCTCGAGCAGCACCGATCCCGCGACGGGCCCGCCCTGTCCGGGGTGCCGCTTGGCCGTCTCGAAGATCCGCACAGCGTCGCCGCCGACCGCGGTCGGCAGCACCTGCCCGGCCGTGTAGGCGACGAAGTAGGCGCGCACGAGCCACGCGAGCCGGTCGTGGATCCCGCGCGCGGCGAGCAGCTTCTGCCAGCGCCAGGCCATCGGCCAGACCGAAAGCACCATG
>VAXD01000183.1:0-5201 GCA_005884155.1 Actinomycetota bacterium
GGGCTCTAGCCCTTGTACCCTTGCACTGGGCTGCCACCGCAGGGCTCGTGGGCGACGGAATCCACGAGGCCGAGAGCGCAATGACCGCCGCCGAGGCCTGGTGGTCGCGCCGAGCTGAACTCTCGTCGTAGTCCGGCGGCCGCGCCAGGGTGACCGGAGTTCTGAGGCTAGAGAACCGCACGGTATCGCTCCGAGCTGAACTGCCCCAGATCGCCGAGGCCACACCTCCCCACAATCTCCCTCGACGGTCGACGCCGTCATGACTTCAGGCGTCATTCGTGAACGCTGGCGCAGGCGATGCTGCTTGGCGAGGAGCTGGCTCGCCGCTCGCCCGGCCATCTACGAGCTCCGCTCGAGGTCGATCGTGTTAAGGCACTTGTCGTCCGGTTGTCCACCACCGCAGCGGAGGTGGTAGACCTCCGGGCGCCAAAGGACGGCGAATGCAGTAAAGCCGGGTCGGCGCAGGAACAGCGACCACCCGCCTTCGGCGTCATCAATCTTCTTAATCGTCCAGCCATTCCGCAGCGCCGTCCGACGCAACGCCTTGGCCCGCAAGGCTGACGAGCGCTGAGGCAACGCGAATACGACGCGGGCACACGACGGTCCACTCGCGAGTTCGACGCAGTCGCCGAAGCCAAGTGCGCGTATGTGTGCCTGCGGTGGAACGAGCTCCAGGGCAACTCGGCGCAGCGTGGCGCGCCGCTGGCCACTCGTCTGCAGGCACGCGTTGACGCCAGTGCAGATGAGCATCACGATCACCGCGCCCGAAGCGAACAGCAGTTGGCGGGAGACAGAGGCGCGGTGCATCGATGGATCTATCGACCGCGGTGCGTCTAAGGACAAGGATGCGGTTTCTCTCCTCTGGTGACATTCCCGCACGCTGGCCCAAGCCACAGATCTGGCGGTAGCGCGTTAGTGCCGCAGGGACGTGAGTAGCCCTGGCTGCCATCACTGGCCTCTGGATAGAAGGCGAACGCATACCTGCTTCGCCTGCTTGCCCCCGCCGAGGGGACGCGCGGTTGGGCTATACGGCGCGCCGCTGTGGAAGGGGCTACCAGCGAAACGCGACCGCGAGAGCCGCCGCCACGAAGCCAGCCGCGAGCGCAATCCGAAGGCGTCCTCACGCCCTGTTGCGGGGCGTCAAGCCTCAATCGAGGCCGCGCCTTGTAAACCCGAGAGCGACAGTTGTACTGTGGCCTCATGCTTCGAATGGCCGGATTCGTCGCGACGGTGCTGATCCTCACGGGCCCTGCAGCGGCTGCTACGGCGCCGCCACCGAACGACAACCGCGCGAGCGCGAGCCCGGCGAACCCACCCGCCTCCGTCCAGGGGACAACCGTCGGCGCGACGGACGAGGCCAACGACCCACGTCCCTCATGCGGCCGCGTCCATTCAACGGTCTGGTATCGGATCAATGACGCGCCGGGCCGGAGGATCGTCCTGCGGCTACATGCGGACGGTGTCCTCGACGGCGTCCTCGCTGTCTATGAGGTTCAGCGATCGCATCTGAATCAGGTCACGTGCGACGCAACCGACCAAAACGGGCGGGCCGAGCTCTCGTTCGACTCGAGCACGGGGGCGAACTACCTGATCCTCTTCGGACGCCTGCCGGACTCGGTCGACAGTACATTCGAGCTGCGGTCGACGGCGCCGCCGCGGTCTAAGCCGCCGGGGACGCGACTGCCGGTAAAAGGAGTCGAGGGGACTCTCGACCCGCTCGATCACCCGGACAAGGCGTGGTCGACCGTGATGCGGGCCGGGACAACGTACAAGATCAACCTCTTTGGGCGCCTCAACCGCTGCGTCGACTACAGCGTCTACGCCCCGGGGATACGCGACTTTGCAAGCACCGCGCCGATCCTTCGCCGCGAGTGCGGCGGCTACGCGACGTACACGCCGGGGGCACACCTCGGCGGGCGCTACAGCATCTTCGTTCAGGCCCGCGGCACCCGCTCGGCGACCATCCACTACTGGCTCCAGGCTGCCGTGGCAACCACGGACGACTTGGGGCCGGGCCGGCCGATTGCGAACCAGCAGACGCTGAGCGGCCGCCTCGACGCGAGGCGGATCCACGTCGTCGACGTCTACCACTTCGACGTCCCTCGCCAGAGTGACGTCACGCTGCATCTCCGGACCGGCTCGCAGTTCGAGCTCAGGCTGCTCGCGGACAACGGCCGCTACCTCGACTCGAGCAGCTCCTATATCCGGCACGGGCTCTCGCCCGGTCAGTACTTCGTGGTCGTGCGCGCCGAGCCAGGAAGCCGGGGCGGCTACCGGGTCTCGCTGCTGATCCGTGAAATCACGCAGACGACGGCGCTCGTGGGCGGGAGCAGATCGGTCACCCTCCGTCCGGGCGGAACGGCGAGCGTCGAGATCCGCGTCACCCCGGCCGCGGCCGGCAGGGTGCAGCTCCGGATCAATCGCTTTCTCCTCCTCGGGGGGTGGGTCTTCTCGCGCCTGGTGAACGTTTACACGGGCTCCGACGGCGTCGCCCGTTTCTCCTGGACTCCGCCAGCCCCGGGCCGCTGGCGCCTGCGCGCGTTCTTCCAGGGTGCACGCACGGCCAGCCCAAGCTCGAGCGGCTACGTCTTCGCGAACGTGAGCTCGTAGCGAGAGCCCGGCCATACCTGGTCGGACGGCGATCCGACCCAACCTGTCGAAGCGTGTCGCCCTTCATACGGAAGGGGACACTTCAAGCGACTCTCAGGTGGCATCCCCGCACGCTGGCCCACGGCGGCGTCCACTACCTGGAACTCCTGCCTCAGCCGAAGTCGTCGGCGAAATCCCAGGCGCGCAGCTCACCCGGCTCTAGGCGAATCAGCAGGTCGTCGCCTCCGCCCTCGACCGGTCTGCCGGTGTGCTGAGGCGCGCGGTCGCGCGAACCTCGATGCCGCGGTACGGCGGGCCGTCGTCGCAGACGACGATGCTCGCCCGCGGATCTCGGCGGAGGTGCTGCGCTTTCACGTTGCGAGAACCGGTCATGACGTCGAAGCCGTCGTCGCGCCATTCATTCCAGACCGGCGAGAGGAGAACCGTGCCGTCACGCCGGTACGTCGCGAGGACGGCGACGAGCGGCAGTTCGAGCAGGTCTCCCAGGTCGTCCGGCTTCAGCCCCTTGCGCACTCACCGAGTCTTCCACGTAAGGCAGAGACTCGGTGCAGGCAGGCGGCGCGGCAAACGCGTCGGCTTTCTCGGGGGTCTTGAAGGCTCGGCGGCTTTCTCGTACCTTTCTAGCAGCGGCCTGCAAACGCTCGAAAGGGGCTCTTCTTGGACACATACCACTACGTTCTCTACGTTCACCTGCTCTCGCTCTTCGTCGGGATCGGCGCGGCGGCAGTTCTCTCCGTCTGCCTCTTCCAGCTTCGCGGCGCGCGAGAGCTCGTTGACGCACTGCCGTGGGGGCGCGTCGCCGGCAAGACTGGCCGCGTGTTCCCGATCGCGATCCTCGGCCTTTTCGGCTCTGGCGCGTACATGACGAGCGACGTCTGGACCTGGAGCACAGGGTGGATCCAGGTCGGGATCGCGGCTCTCGTGGTCCTGGGGATCCAGGGGCCAGTGATCGCCGAGCGTTCGGGCAAGAAGCTCGAGCACGCCCTGCGCGAGAACGGGCCGGGGCCGCTGGGTGAGCACGCGCGGCGGATGACCCGCTACCCCGGGCTGTGGGTGACGGAGTTCAGCGCGATCGGCCTCGTCCTGGCGATCGTCTGGAACATGACCGTGAAGGCGGGCACCGGCACCTCCATCGCGGCCGCGATCATCGGCTACGGCGCCGGCGCGCTATTGGGCTTCGCGTTCACGAGGGCGCCGAGTGCCGAGGCCGAGGCTGTGGTCTCGCCCTCGGGCTCGTAAGCCTTTAGCGAGACTCGGTGGCGGGCGCCGCGGCCGGCGCGCGCATGCGCATCAGCGTCGCCGCGGCGAGCGCGCCCACGGCCACTGTGACGCAGCCGACGATGAGCACCGCGTTGAGGCCGCTTACGAACGCGACCGACGCGGCGTGGGCGACTGCGGGCTTCCCTCCGGCGGCGCGGCTGCCGGTCGAGGCGACGGCCTGTCCAAGGGCCCGGCCGTGTGGGCCGAGACTCGAGGCCAAGGAGCTCGTCGCCCGGCGCTCAAGCACGGCTCCAAGTGCTGCGACTCCGACGGCGACGCCTGTGAGCCGGAAGGAGTTGTTGACGCCGGACGCCATACCGGTGCGCGCCGGGTCGACGGTACGGAGAGCCGCGGCGGCGATCGACGGGTTCGCGAGCCCGATTCCGATCCCGCCCACGATGAAGCCGGCGAGGAGCGCCGTCCACTGCGAGCCGGAGCTGAGGCCGTACATGAGGAGCAGCGCGACGGCCACGAGGGCGAGACCGACCGCAAGCTGCAGCCATAGCGAAGCGCCGGGCGCAAACCGGCGCATGACGATCGGGACCGCGAAGACGAACACGGTCAGAGGCAGGAAGCGCACTCCCGCGCCCAGCGGCCCGTAGCCGAGCACGTCCTGGAGGTAGATCGAGAGGTACGGGAAGAGGGCGAACATGCCCGCGCCGATGCAGAACGTCGCGATCGAGACGCCGAGGAAGGCGGGCTGGCGGAAGAGCGTGACGTCCAGCATCGGCCGCTCCTGCATCAGCTCGACGAAGACGAACACGACCAGCAGGACGGCTCCGCCGATCAGGCACGAAAGGATGAGTGCGCTACTCCAGCCGCTCGAGTTCCCGCGCAGGAGCCCGAAGACGATCAGGAAGAGCGACCCGGAAAGCGTCAGCAGTCCCCAGAGATCGGACCGAACCGCGCCCTCGTCCCGCGACTCGTTCATTTGCTTCAGCGCCACGGCCAGCGCGAATGCGCCGACTGGCACGTTCACGAAGAAGACCCAGCGCCAGCCGAGCGCCTCGGTCAGGATTCCGCCGACGAGCGGCCCTGAGGCCACAGCCGCGCCGATTGTCGCTCCCCAGATCGCGATCGCGCCGCCGCGCTCGGGGCCGCGGTACTCGTGGCCGATCAGCGCGAGGGCCGTTGCGAAGAGAGCTGCGCCGCCGACTCCCTGCACCGCCCGGGCGACGTCGAGGACGACGATGTTCCAGGCGAGCCCGCAGAGCAGCGAGGCGCTCGTGAAGACGAGTACGCCGACCATGAACAGGAGCCGCCGGCCGAAGCGGTCGGCGAGCGCGCCCGCAGTGAGGATCAGCGCGGCGAGCGTGAGCGCGTAGGCGTCG